>CADBQY010000137.1 GCA_902796885.1 uncultured Planctomycetota bacterium | reverse complement strand
TTGACGCTGCTTATGACGCGGATTATTGCAGATCACGTAGACCTTGCCCTTCCGTTTGACCACTTTGCAGTTTTCGCAAATACGTTTCACGCTTGCACGGACTTTCATGACAGCACTCTTTTAACTACTCTTTCGATGGCTTGGTGGGGCGCGGGAATAAGGAAAAACGATATTCACGCGCTTAGAAAAAATCTCTTAGGGAATTATACAGAAGGTTTTTCTTTTTGCAAGGGGGCAGAAAAACCGATAATCCCTCGAATTTAACGGAAAAACCAAAAAAACGGAGGTTTTTTTAAAGTTTTCCCGAGTTTTTTAATTCCCCCGATAGCGTTGGAAAAAGGTTTTAACCATCGCTTCTTCTTCGGCGGTCGTCGGCGGGCCGGTCAGAACGATCGGGCCGGTCGAAAGGATCCCGACGGAATGCTCGATGTGAGCGCTCCGTTTTCCGTCGGCGGTGGTGATTTCCCAACCGTCGCGACCTTCGCGAACCCGTTTGGTGCCGACGTTGACCATCGGCTCAATCGCGATCGCGACCCCGGGACGGATTTTGAAATCCCCGTACCGGAGAAAACTGTTGTAGACGTAGTTCGGAACCTGGGGTTCTTCATGCATCTGCCGGCCGATTCCATGCCCGACAAAGACCTCTACAACCGAGAATCCGTTCTTCTTGACACAGCGTTCCATCTGACCGGCCACCTCACTCCACATCTTGGCGGTTCGAAGTTTTTCGATCGCCAGCATGAGCGCGGCTCGGGTTGTATCAACAAGTTTTTTTGACTCGGCGTCGACCGTACCGACCAGGTAGGTGTCGGCGGCGTCGCCGCACCAGCCGTCGATCTTGCAACCGGTATCGACGCTGACGATATCCCCATCGGCGATCTTGCGGTCGGAGGGGATGGCGTGGACAACCTGCTCGTTGATCGAAACGCAGGTCGCCGCGGGATAGGGGAACCGGCGCCCCGGAACCCCCTTGAAACAGGGGAACGCCCTGTTCGACGCGAAGAATTTGTCAACCTGAGCGTCCAGCTCCTTGGTCGTCATCCCCGCGCAGATAATCTCGGAAATCAGATGATGGGCGGACCAGACCAAAAGTCCGGCCTTACGCATCTTTAAGATTTCCTGTTCGGTCTTCAGAGGCATATCAACCTTTGTTCAAAGCGTCCAATACCTTCTCGACCCGAACGAAGACTTCTTCGATGGTGCCGGTCCCGTCGATCGAGACCAGATTTCCGGCTTTTCCGTAGTAGTCGATCAGCGGGGCGGTCTGTTCGCGGTACGAAACCAGACGCTGGCGGATCACTTCCGGCTTGTCGTCGGCGCGGCCGCGCGAGGCCAGACGGGTAAAGAGAATCTCTTCGGGAACCTGGAGTTCCAGAACAACGTCGAGCTTTGTCCCTTGGGCGGCGAGCGCCTTGTCAAGCTCTTCGGCCTGAACCACGGTACGCGGAAACCCGTCGAAAAGAAAACCGCGGTCCGAATCGGGCTGGGCGATCCGTTCTTTGACGATCGCGATGATCACCTCGTCCGGAACGAGTTTCCCCGCCGACATGTACTCTTCGGCCTTCAGACCGACCGGGGTCTTGGCGTCGCGCGCGGCGCGGAGCATATCCCCCGTCGAAAGGTGAAGCAGGTTATACTTCTTCACGATGTGTTCGGCCTGCGAACCCTTACCGGCCCCCGGAGGCCCCACAAAGACGACTTTCATTCCCATGCTGTTATCCTTCTTTTTCAAACCGGCGCGAGGCGCCGGGTGCAAACTACTTTTCGATGATCCCCTTGTAATTGCGCATGATCAGGTGGCTGTCGATCTTGTCGACCAGGTCGATCACGACGCTCACCGCGATCAGAAGGCTCGTCCCGCCGAAGAACCCAGCAATCCGGTAATCGACGTGGAGCATCGCCATGATGATCGTCGGAACGATGGCGATAATCGCCAGGAACCCCGCGCCGACGTAGGTGATGCGGATCATCACCTTTTCGAGGTAGTCGGCGGTCCGTTTTCCGGGGCGGTACCCCTTGATGAACGAACCGTGATTCTGGAGGTTCTCGGACATATCTTTCGGGTTAAAGGTGACCGCCGTCCAGAAATAGCAGAAGAAGTAGATCAGGATGATCTCCATCAACACGTAGGTGAACGACGATTCCCGATTGAAGATGCCGTTAAGCGCCGAGGACAATTTTCCCATGAAGGTGGTCGGGTCGGTCCAGTGTTGAACCATATAGGCGACCAAAAACTGCGGGAACATCAGCAGCGAGCTGGCGAAAATGATCGGCATGACGCCCGCCTGGTTGACGCGCAGCGGCAGATATTGGCTGGCGCCGCCGTAGACCTGACGGCCGCGGACATGCTTGGCGCTCTGGGTCGGGATCCGGCGCTGTCCCTTCATCACGAAGACGACGGCCAGCACGACCAGGAAGAAGAGGAGAATCAAGATCGCGATCGTCTCGACGCCGAAATCGGTACCGAGCGTCAGGCCTCCGTTCGAGGAAGCCTTCGTCCAGAGGTCGCGGATCGCTTCCGGCGCGCGGGCCAGAATCCCCGCCATGATCAGAAGGCTGATCCCGTTGCCGATGCCGTATTCGTCGATCTGTTCGCCAAGCCACATCAAAAACGCGGTCCCGGTGGTCATGATCAGAACCGCCATGAAGAGCCACGAAAAACGGAGCGCCCCGGAGGCGTTCACGCAGTTTTCGTAGAAGATCGGCTGACCGGCCTGCGACTGGGCGTTGAGCGTCTGAATGTAGAGGTAACTCTGCAGAACGCAGATCGCGATCGTCGCGTAACGGGTGTATTCGTTGATCTTTTTCCGGCCCGTTTCCCCCTCTTTCTGGAGGTTCTTGAGGGGTTCCCAAACCGTCGCCAAGAGCTGGAAGATAATCGAGGCGGAAATGTAGGGCATGATCCCCAGCCCGAAAATCGTCATCTGGTCGAGCTGCGTACCGCTGAAGACAGCCACCCGTTCGAGGAGTTCCGAGAAGTTACTCCCGGTCACCAGCCCCTGGAGCGCCTTGGCGTTGATCATCGGGAGCATAATATTCCACCCCAGGCGGTAGACCGCCAGAAGGCCGAGTGTGAGCAATATCTTTTTTCTCAGTTCGGGAATCGAGAATATTGTCCGCATTTTCTCAAACATGGGAACAGCCTCTCTTAACAATCATTGTTAAAAACAAGAAATCAGCAGCCCGGCAAAGACTGCTGAATTTCTTATTAACTTCCTATGTAAATGGTCGAAATGAACACGTCAAAAATCATTCGGCTTTCTTCTGCTTCATCTTGTTTTTGACGACCGGCTTTTTACGGGGAAGGACCTCGACGGAGCCGCCGGCTTTTTCGATCGCCGCCTGGGCTCCCTTGCTGAACGCGTGCGCCTTGACGGTCAACGCCTTGTCGATCTGGTTGCCGATGATCTTCACGTATTCGGAGGCCCGGTCGACGATTCGGAGCTGCTTGAGAAGGTCGGGCGTGATCGCTTCTTTCCCGTCGAAAGCGGCGGCCAAGGTCGTCAGAGTGACGCTCTCGACGACATCGGCAAACCGTTTGTTATTGAAACCCCGTTTCGGAACGCGGCGAACCAAAGGCATCTGCCCCCCTTCGAAACCGGCCGAAAGGGAGAACCCGGCGCGGGATCCCTGACCGTTCATACCGCGCGCGGCGGTCTTCCCGTAACCGGAACCGTTGCCGCGTCCGACGCGTTTCTTCCCTTTGTTCTTGGTAACATCTTGATTGACAGCGGTAAGGTTCATTACAGTTCCACTCCTCTCAGTTTGGCGACTTCACTCTTGGTGCGGAGGCTTTCCAAGGCCGAAATCGTAG
>CADBQY010000136.1 GCA_902796885.1 uncultured Planctomycetota bacterium | reverse complement strand
TTCATGCCCTGAACGTCTCGATTCAGCGGCATGAGGCGGTTTTCGGTCCCCTCGAAATCGACGTTCAAAAAAGGGTAAAGAACTAAATCATGCTCGCCAACTACGTCATCCTGATTCTGTTCATCGCGGTTCTTTTGGGGATCGCCTGTTGGGAAATGTTTCGCACCAAGACGACAGGCGACTTTCTCCTGGGAGGAAAGACCTTGGGTCCCTGGATCCTGGCCGTCTCCTACGGCACAACCTATTTCAGCGCCGTCGTCTTTATCGGGTTCGCCGGCCAGTTCGGCTGGACGTCCGGATTCGGCGGCGTTTGGGTCGGCCTGATGAACGCCCTGGTCGGCGGAACGCTCGCCTGGCTCGTTCTCGGAAAGCGAACGCGCCACATGACGCACAACCTCAACACCATGACGATGCCCGAGTTCTTTTCGGCGCGTTACGGCAGTACGAATATGCGCTGGCTGACCGCCTGCGTCATCTTCGTCTTCCTGATCCCTTATTCCGCCTCGGTTTTCGCCGGTCTCGGCTACCTCTTTAAGCAAGTCTTCAATCTGACCATGCCGCAGGTTCTGACGCTCATCTGCGTCGTGACCGGTTTCTATGTCTTCCTTGGGGGGTATAAGGCCGCGGCGCGGATCGATTTCTTCCAGGGGGTCATCATGTTCTTCGGAACGTTGCTGATGGTCTATTTCGTCCTGGAGTTCGCGAAAAAAACGCTCGACGTTTCTTCGTTTACGGCGGTAATCGACGGGGTGAAACAGAGTTTTGCCGACCATGTCGGCAAAGCCGCCCAAGAGGGAGCCACTCCTTTCGAATCGGTTAAGCCGATCCCCGGATTCATTCTCTGGTCGGTCGTCTTTATGACCTCGGTCGGAGCCTGGGGGCTGCCGCAGATGGTTCATAAGTACTATGCCATCAAAGACGAGTCTCAGATTTTCCGCGGCGCGATCATAACGACGATCTTCGCCCTGGTGATCGGGGGGAGCGCCTATTTCTGCGGCGCCTTCTCGCACCTTTTGCCGGCCGATCTGCTGGCCGAAAAGATGGGGGAAAATTTCGACTCGAACGCGCTGGTTCCGATTATGCTGATCCGGGCGCTTCCGCCGACGCTGATGCTGATCATTTTGCTCCTGGTCCTTTCGGCGTCGATGTCGACCCTTTCGTCGCTGGTACTGGTCTCTTCGTCGGCGGTCAGTATCGATCTGTACAAGGGGTTTCTTGCCAAGGGGAAGTCGGAAAAGCACTACCTCTGGGTGATGCGGATTCTGAGCACCGCGTTCATCGTCGTCTCGTGGGTGATCGCTCTCTATAACCCGTCCTGGATCGTGGCGCTGATGTCCCTGTCGTGGGGCGCGATCGCCGGAACGTTCCTGGCGCCGTATTTGTACGGCCTCTACTGGCGCGGCACGACCAAGGCGGGCGCGTACGCCGGTATGCTGACCGGGTTCCTGACGATGAACGGGATCTACTGGTACCGCTATTTCGCCATCGCGCCGTCCGCCGCCAAGGGGTACGCGCCGGTCGCCGCCAGCATCGCGATCGTCGTGCCGTTCGCGGTCGTTCCGATCGTCAGCCTCGTTTCGCGCAAACTCCCGGCGGAGATTGTCGAAAAGGCGTTCGCCAAAGAGGTTCCCGCGGCCGAGTAGCCGGCCTCCTTTCAGCCGATTCGATCCGGCCCCTTTACGATAAGGGGCCGGTTTTCTTTTTCTTTCTCTATTTTTGCCATTTTCTCCTTTTTTGATTTCCGAGAGAATCAATCCGGGGTTCGGCCGATCGACGGCGTAATTTTTTTGAAAAATTTTCCGCAAAACAAGGTTTTTCTTTAAAGTCTCTCTTTACTTACTTCGCCAAAATTGGAAAAATACCCCGCTTCTATTCTCGGACCGCCGCGGTTCGGGAGGAGCCTCCCTAATGCCGGAAAGGTTCGAATCTTTCCGACTCCCATTGAGGTCGCGTTATGAGATTATTCCCGATCACGAACTTTGCTCTCACTTCCGTCAGAAAAGCCGGTTTGGGGTTCTGCCTGACGCTCTTTGCGGCGGGTCTGCTCTTTACCCCGTTGGGCGCGGGCCTTTCGCTCGCCGCCGGTCCCCAGCCGACGGGCGGTACCGACGAGGACGAACCGACCTATCCCGATCCTCCTGCGATCGACAACATCTGGGATGCCGACAGTCCGGCGACCTCTCTGTACGCGGGAATGCACGCTTCGGGAATCGGGTTCCAGTATTGGAACAACTATATGCTGATGGAAACCATCTGGGAACGTCTTCGGAACGTTCCGTTGGTCACCTATAACGGAGAAGACGGCGCGGGAAGCCCGGGTATGGTCCCGAACAACGGCGGTTACGGCACGGTCCCCCCCAACCAAGTCGGCGACTACCGGTATTCGACCGGCGGATATCCGACCGCGCCGTACGGTCCCGGTTACGCGCCGGGATATGAGGAGGGACAGCCTCTCTATCAGACCGGTTATCCCTATTACCAAGACGGCATCATGTACAATCCGTATGCCCCGCAGCAGGGCGTGCCCGTCAATACGGCGTCTCCCGTCTACCGCGGACAGGCCGCCTACGGCGATCCCGGCACGTTGATCTACTCCCTTTGGGGCGGCGTGGTCGGCGGAAGCGGTACGATCAAAGATCACGCCAGCGCGCCCGGCTACAAGACAAAAGATTTCGGCGGTTACATCGGAATCGATCTCTTCGGTTCGACCGACTGCCGGAGCGGTCTGTTTTACGCCTACCAGAAGAACGAGCTCAAACAGGAAAACTACGGCTACACATACCTCCACAACCAGCGCGGCATTCTTTACGACCCCGTGGCGATTGTCGGCGAAGGGGAAGAAAAACAGTATAGCACCGAATACGATTACAAATTGGATTTCGCAGGTACGTTCAATGGGAATCTCAAAGGCCACAATCACCTGATCGGCCTCTATCACCAGTTCGGTAGCGAGTTTGTCTACAATATCGCGACCGCCCGGTTCGGACTGAACCGTATGAAATCCAGATCGACTCTTTCCGAAGTGGGGACCGCCGACGAGACGATCGGAAAAACCGTCGCGAGCTACGTCGACGGCGAACTGGTGGATTCCGGCGTCACGGAAGTCGATCATCTCACCGTCGACGCGGACGCTCTTTATAATATGAGCAGTAAGTATAACGAGTATCTCGGCGGCGTCAGTCTCGAACGGGGGGCGAACCTGAAGTTCCTCAACGTCTTTACGTTCTCGCCGCGCGGTACGCTCGATTATACCTATATGTTCCGCGATAAAATCAAAGAGACCGTTGACGGCGTCGGCGTCAATTACTACAAGAAAAAGAGCTATCACAGTCTGCGCAGCCAGTTGGGCGCGGATCTGGCGCTCGATCTTTATCCCGGCGACGGTCATTTCCGCGTTCTGGCGCGCGGCGGCTGGATCCATGAATTTCTCAGTTTTCATTACGGCAAAACCATGCTGACCGATATTAACGGCAACGCGTGGGAAGGGAAGGGGAATCCCGCCGGCCGCGACTGGGCGGTGCTCGGCGCGGGCGCCGAATGGGCGATTGTGCCGGCGTTCATGATCTTCGCCGACTACGACTTCTACAAGAACAAGTACCTGAAATCGCACTACGGCGACGTCGGGATGAAACTGATGTGGTAAAGGCGTCCGTAAGCGATGTCAGACAGTATTCTTGAAATCGACTACCCCCTCCTCAAAGCGTGTCTCAACGCCGAACCGGGGGGTTGGAAAAATTTTGTGGACCGCTTTCTCGGGCTGGTTCTTCACACGATCGACCACACGGCGCGGCAGGGGCGCGTGACGCTCACTCGTCAGGAACGGAGCGATCTGTGCGAATCGGTCTTTCGCGCCCTCTGGCACAACGACAAAGAACTCCTGAGAAACTTCAATTACACCTCGTCTCTTTCGACCTATCTGGCGGTCGTCGTACGCCGCGTCGTGATCCGGTTCCTGCGTTCGGCCGACGAGGACTGACGCTTCCGGCGCGGCTCGTAATCTGCGAAAACAGATTCGCCTCTGTGCTCCGAAGGTTTTTCATGCTGCCGGCGGTCGGCATTTTTAAACACAAATGCCATCCGCCTCTTTTGAAGTCGCAAATCAAACAATCCAGATGAAGTGACGAAATAACCTCCAGTCATAGCTTGCTGTTGTATCAGTTGACCGTGATGCGGTTCCTGTTGATTTTACATTTCGGGAGATCGTCTTGATCCGTCTGGGTCCTTCCAATGTCACAGCCGGGCAGCCGTGAATCGAAAGATTCTTGACACACCCAAAGAGTTTCCTCTCCGTTATTCCGAGACCGCATGATTGTCTATTTGCGGTCGCTTGAACTCTTTCGCTAGCGGCTTCTCATTATAAAGAATGACCAACGAAATAGTACACATACGCAAGCAGTTTGTAAATTAAATTGAAGAGAGAAGGACAGAAGTGGTGTAGAGGACCTACGGCGAAAAGATTGCAAAAAAACAGTATGATGAAGAACGCTTTTGAGGAAGATTTAGAGTTGCGTTTTATCAGCAACGCCGAAGATAGAGCACCGAGAGAACCTGGTATAAGATAACAAAAAAAAGCGAGTAACTCCGGCCCACGAAAGGCGAAATAGAATGTAAATGTAAAAAGAATCGGCCCTAGACACGCGAAAACAAGAAGAATCGCGTTCAGCCGTTTCCGCTGCACAGAGCTGAGGTTGATAACCTGATTCTCCGAAACTCCAAGTCTTGCAAGTATCATTTGCTTCTTTTTGATCAAAACAAACAAAAAAACAAGCCCGATCAACCCGAGACTGTAAAAGAGTAATGACGTTGGCGCGTTTAGATAATGCCGCCACCACGAAGATAATTTCATGCGGGGTAAAAATAGAGTGCAACAACCCAGCCCCAATAGCGATAAGCAAAGGACGGCAACCGCAATCGTCACAACATTGAACAACTTTGTTATCGACATTGTTTACCTTGTGACCTTTCCGCAAAAACGCATTGTTAAATAGGCACGAACGAGTTCGTCATCGTCCATCTCTGTGTGACTAAGATCTTGTCGTAAAATGTTTTCTGTGTTAACAGAAGTGCCATTTAGCGTTTCACCACCATGAATAAAGGAGTCCGTTTCGTATTGATTTAGATGAAACAGACTATTCATCGGACGACGAATCTCCGGCACTGTATTGGTGACAAATTCGTTCGTGACGGCATCAATATATGACGTAAAAACAGGGATGTAAGGGTTTCTCCCCTCTCCCGACCAAAACACTTGAGACAGAGCGTTCGACAAATTATAAACGGATCCGCCGCCATGACTAAAACCGACTATGGCAACGTGAGTGACTCCGCGGTTTTCGACAGCGTTAACGATTTCTGCAAAAGCTCTGCCAGAACCGTCTGCGGCGCAGTCAGGGGTGTAGTCGGGGTCGAGTGACGGGTCAAACCCGTCATCCCATACATGGACGTCATAGCCGTTTTTCAGCTGGTCAACGATCCAGCGATTAATTCCGGATTCTGAAAAGTCTGGCCCCGGCGTCTGAAGCTCCCCGACAAAAGCGCATGTGACGCTGTTAAACGGTCGGAACGTCATTGATTGAGTGGTGAGAACCATGCCCGATGCGGTCTCTTCCACAATAAGCGTCAATGTATAATTGTCATTTTCCGCGGTCGTGTATTCCGCCCATAAAACGCCGTCTG
The DNA here is from genome assembly GCA_902796885.1 of uncultured Planctomycetota bacterium. GTDB lineage: Bacteria > Planctomycetota > Planctomycetia > Pirellulales > Thermoguttaceae > RUG695. The sequence goes on along the minus strand of CADBQY010000136.1, from coordinate 327 downwards.
TCGTTAAAGAAAGAGTATTGATGTCAAATTCGTGCTCGCCTCCCGACTTTGATCGATTCTTCCAGAATTTTAACGCTGAGCTATTACGCTGAACAGAATAGGTCAGACCGGGAATTGATAGAGTGATATTTACATCGACTCGGATCAAGTCGTCTTCGTTGACGTTGGCGGTGCTAATCATTGAATCGGGCGGAGGATTATCTCCTGTCGAACAGTCATGGTCATTGTTCCGTCGAATCTCTACTCCGTTCTCACTCCATTTTTCTTCGAAGCCCGTCCGTATAATGCGCCATGCTCCGGTATTCCCGTCCGTTCCTTCCGCGGCGA
>CADBQY010000135.1 GCA_902796885.1 uncultured Planctomycetota bacterium | reverse complement strand
CGTGCGCCGGGAGCGTCCAGCTCGGGTAGCCGCACCACATTCGGATCATTTCTTCAAGCGCCGGGAGGAACCGGCCCTTGTTTTCGATCAGTTCGGCCATCGCCAGGAATGTAAAGCGGTTCGACCAGACACCGCGCCTGTCCTGGAAATTCGACCGGTTCCCGTTGACGAAGAATTCCTTGTAGAGGTCTTCGGGGAGTTCCGGAATCGGTTCGGCGAGGTAATTTTCGGCTCTTTTGATGACTTTGGATGTTCCGGTCAGAGAGGCGTACGCCTCCCACTTTTCACGGTCGGTGATCGGGGGAATCAGCGGTACCGGTTCGGCGGGAATGACCGCCGCCAGTTCGGCCGCTCGCGCGGCGACCGCCTCGACGTCTTCCGCCGGGACATCAAGGCCGAACACGGCGGCCGCGGAACAGAAGAGTACACACAGGAGAAGCGCGATTTCTTCCGCACGGATCATTTTGATCGGTTTCCTTTCGGGAATGAATGTACGGGGGAACGGACAGGTTTCGATCATTCCGCGTTTCGGCGCGGCGGCTGCGAGAGGAGCCATCCGAACGCCTCGAGAATGCGCGTCGATTCTTCGTCGGTGAGCGGTTCGATGTAGCGGTCGCGGCCGTTTTCTTCCGGCGTAAACGCGCAGGTGCCGTCTTCGCGGATCGTGACGCGGCCCGGCGGACCGAGCCGGAAATAATCGGGATGAACCGCGTAGAGCGGGACCGCGAGGTCCCAGAGCGCCATCGTCGGTATCCCGAAATGACGGCACGAGACATACGCGGGCATCTCGGGATCGGCGGCGAAGATGCGGTCCAGCCGTTCGAGCGGGAAGAGAAGCCGGGATCCGATTTCGTGCCCTTCCCAGACGACCGGAACGGGCCAGTCGTCGGCGACGCGGCGCGCCGCCTCAATATCGAACCGGATGTTGTTTTCGACGTAGTCGGCGGGCCGATCGTTGAAGGTGCCCGCCATGACGATCAGACGGTCGGTCTTACGGGCGATCAGCTCTCGGCCGGTCAGAGGCGAGATTTCGTCGGCGGGGGAATCGAGAAGACGCGCCAGGTTCGTGGCGAACCCGACCATCAGGATCGTGACCGAGCGGTCGGGCGATTCGGCCAGGACACGGCGCAGGAGCGGTACCGCCGGTTCGGCGGGAGGCGGGGCCGACGGGTCGGCGACACAACGCGCTTCGAGCGCGTCGAGCGTCAGCCGCATGAAGTTCCCGTCCATCAGCATCGCCGGCATGTCGGGCGTGCCGATCGGAATATCGGGCCGGCCGAAATAGCCGTTCAGCATGCGGACATAGCCGGGAACCAGGGCGCTGGCGTTGGTCGACGTCACGGCCAGGAGATCGAGTTCGCCGCGGGCGATCATGGCGTGAATCAGGGAAAGGGCCAACCCGTCGTCGACGTCGCTGCCGATATCGGTGTCGAAGACGATCCGTTTCGGATAGTACGCGGCGGAAAGCGCCGCGCTCAGAACGAGAATAACGCAAATCACCGCGAAAACGCGTTTTATCATCGGAATCTCCTGTATGTGTTAATTCGTCGGGGAGGGCTTGCGGAAGTCTACTCGACGGTCATCGAGAATTTCAGCGTACGGCCTTCGGTAAGCCGCGCCGTCCATGCCGGACGGCTCGGGTTGGACGTGGTGAGCGGATCGTTTTCGCCGACGATCGATTCGGAGTACGCGAGCGGAACCGGTTCGCCGTTTTCGTCGTAAGCCGCGGCGGTGATCTTGATTCCCGGACCGACCGACCCGTCCTTGGCGGGACGAGGGGTGATCAGGAGCGTCTTTTCATCGGCTCGAGTCAGGTCTTCGAACGTGATGACCGGGAATTCGGCTTCCGTTTCGGCGCCGGGCGCGAACGTGATCGTGTCGGTCACGGTGACGCGGTCCGAGCCGCCCCGCGCGAATTCGAATCGGCGGACCGCCTTTTCGATTCCCGCGTCGGGATAGGCGCTTGTCAGGTCGAGCGCGTAGACCGTGGCCTCCGCGGTGTCGGCGAATTCTACGGCTTTCGCCTCGGCTTGGCGGCCGGTCGCCTGGAGCTTGCCGTTGATTCGCGGGACCGGATGACCGAACGAGTTGAGCAGCGCCCCTTCGTAGCGCTGGGGCGAGAAGGTCCGCCTCGTATAGGTTTCGCCGCCCGGATCGCAAACGAGCCAGACGCCGCCGCGCAGAACGCAGAAGGTGCCCAGGTCGTTGTGATTGTGCATTTCGTTGTTATGCCACCCCTTAAAGACCGCGGCGAGCGGCGACACGCCGCCTTCCGTCGGGCGGCAGATGACCACGCCGGCGTCGGGGAACCGGCTGACCGGTTCGGCGAGCTCGTCGCGCGTTTCTGCGGCGGCGGGAACCAGCGGAGCGAGTTCGCCGCCCGCCTCGAGCGGACCGAAGAAGTAGACGGAAGCCGAAAAGGGACTTCCGGCATACCACCGGGGATAGGCGTTGTCGCGTTCGAGTTGCGTCCGACCGAGTCCGAGGCGGCGGCTCAGAAGCGCCAGGAGACCCTTGTTGGGACGGGCGGTGAGCGAGCAGTCGGCGAACGCGGCGTAGCGGTTCGGTTCAACCTCCATTTTGAAAGCGAATTCGGCGAGAGGGAGGACTTTCGGAGACTGATAGAGATTCACGACGCCCGAGGCGCGCCACGCGATTTCGGCCAGACGAACGAATTCTCCGAATCCGTAATTCCAGTAGCCGATCCCCTCGCTGCAGTAGCCGTCGTCGGTAATCCCGCTGAAAAAACGGGTCGAGACGAAATGTTCCGCCGCGGCGAGGTACCACGCGCGCTCGTCGGCGGATCGGCAGACCGAAAGGGCCGCGGCGGTCGTGCCGGCGAAACAGACGGGGTTCCAGTTGTTCGTGCCGGTGACCCACCACATCATCCGGTTCTGCTCCCCGTAGACGGTCTCCTTGAGCGGGTCGAGAACGCGGCGGCGGATATTCTCTTCGACGACCCGGCTCAGGTCGGGCGAAAGGACCGATTCCATCGCGGCGCGGATCAGACCGAGTTCCCCGGCGATATTGGTGGCGACCAGATCGGCGGCGATCGCCTTGCCGTCGTAAATCTGCGCGTTTTGATCGTGCGCCGGAAGAGACCAGCTCGGGTAGCCGCAGAACTTCCGGACGATCTCTTCGAGCGCGGGGAGGAAGCGGCCTTTGTTTTCGATCAATTCGGCCATCGCCAGTGTCATGCACCGGTTCACCCAGACATTTCGTGCGTTCTGGTAGTTCGAGCGATTCCCGTCGGCGTAGAATTCCTTGTAAAGGTCTTCGGGAAGCTCGGGGACCGGCTGGCCGAGAAGCTTTTCCGCCGATTTGACGATTTGGGACGAATCGAAGAGGGAGGCGAATTTCTCCCACGCCTCGCGGTCGGTGATCGGCGGGATGAGGGGGACCGGTTCGGCGGGGATCAGCGCCGCCAGTTCCGCCGCCCGCGCGTCGACGGCGGCGCGGTCTTCCGGCGACACGGCGGCGGAAAGCGAAGCGAGGACGGTCAGAACGCAGACGGCGAAAACGAACGCCGCGCGAAGAATAAATCTTTTTCTCATCGGTAGGCCCTTTCGGAGCGGAAGGGAAGGGGATGCCGGCGGAACGTCCGTCTAATTTTTCGGTTTGGGCGGCTGCGAGACGAGCCAGGCGAACGCCTCGGCCAGACGCGCGATCTCCTCTTCGGTCGGCAGGATCATGTAGCGGTCGCGGCCGTTCGCTTCGGGCGTGAAGACGCAGGAGCCGTCTTCGCGGAACGAGACGCGGCCCGGTTCGCTCAGCCGGAGATATTCGGGATGAACGAGATAGAACGGTACCACCAGATCCCAGAGCGCCATGTTCGGAAGTCCGTAACGGCAGCACGAGTCGTAGGCGGGCATTTCGGGAGCCGACGCGAAGATCTTATGAAGCCGTTCGACCGGAAAGTAGATGCGCGCGCCGGTTTCCTGGCCTTCCCAGACGATCGGCGTCGGCCAGTCGTCGGCGATACGCCGCGCCGCCTCGATATCGTACGAGACGTTGTATTCCACGAATTCCGCCGGACGGTCCTGGTAGTTTCCCGCCATGAGAATGGTCTGGTCGGCTTTTTGCGCGATCAGCTCTTTGCCGGTCAGGGGCGAGATTTCGTCGGCGGGAGAGTCCAAGAGACGCGCCAGGTTCGTGGCGAACCCGACCATCAGGAACGTGACCGAGTGATCGGGCGACTCGGCCAGGACGCGGCGCAGGAGGGGAACCGCCGATTCGGCGGGAAGGGGAGCCGACGGGTCGGCGACGTATTTGGTCTCGAGCGCGTCGAGAGTCTGCTGCATGAACTTGCCGTCCATGCCGGCGCACGGCTGTTCGGGAACGCCGATCGGGATATCGGGCCGGCCGAAATAGGCGTTGAGCATCCGTACGTAGCGTGGAACGAACCGGCTGGCGTTGGTGATCGTTACCGCCAGCAGATCGACCTCGCCGCGGCTGATCTGCGCGTGAATCAGCGAGAGCGCCAGGCCGTCGTCGACGTCGCCGCCGAGATCGGTGTCGTAAATGATCCGCTTCGGATAGTCCGAGGCGAAAAGCGCCGCGCCGAAAAGGAGAAAAACGCAAAAAAACGCGAAAATACGCCGTGCCATCAAAGACCTCCCTTCGCAATGAAAACTTTCAAACCGACTTCATTGTACAAGAGCGGAGGAGGAATGTCAAATTTGCGGCTGACCGGGACGCCGGGGGGAGCGGGAAGAGGAAGCAGGAGAGGAACGGGGAGAACCGCCCGCCTTGCGAGCGGAGATTTTTTACTTGTTACACACGCTCTCGAGCCGCTCTTTTAGTTTCGCGACCAGAACCGGCACGATTTCGTCGTAGGGGTAGGAGCCGACGAGCTTTTCCCCCTCTTTGAAGTTGACCTTCTCGGCGCCGCACCAGAGGCCGAAGTCGGCGTCGTCGGTTTCGCCCGGGCCGTTGACGCGGCATCCCATCACGGCGATTTTCAGCGGG
>CADBQY010000134.1 GCA_902796885.1 uncultured Planctomycetota bacterium | reverse complement strand
GTTGTCGCAGGGATCTTCGTTTTTGGCGGTTTTCCCCAGATTGCCGCGGAAAAGCCCGACGATCTGTTCCAGGTTATTGATGTTGTAAGCGCCGATGGCGTACTTGCCGTAAGCCTCTTTGAAGAGTTCTTTGGTGGTGACGATCATGGAAATTCCTCCTGGTGTGGAAAGTGACGTTTACATGCGCGGTTCCCGTGGGAATACGGCGGGAGGACCGATGATAAAGGCCCTCCCCGGGGAGATCGCATATCCCCCTCATTATACCCTCTCGGGGATTTCCTGCAAGCGCGGTCGGGGCCGGAGCCGCCTTGACAGCCGGCCGGCGCGGGCTTATCATAAGCGTGGGCGGAGAGTCAAACTTACGGACCGTCTCTTCGCCGGGCCGGTCTTTCCGTTTACGCCGTCGAGAGGGTTCGGTGGACTTCTACAAAAAAATCTTTCGGAGTTATCGCTTTCGTCAGGCGCTTTTGCGTTGGCTGGGGTTCGTTCCCGACCGGCTGATGACCTCGCTCCAGTATTACGTCAAGCTTCGCCGCCGGATCGACTGGAAGAACCCGCGGCGGTACACCGAAAAGATCCAGGTCTATAAGACGTACTACCGCGACCCGCTGATGGTCGTCGGCTCGGACAAGGCCGACGCGCGCGATTTCGTGGCGGCGCGGGGCCTTTCGGAGATTCTCAACGAGGTTTACGGCGTCTACGACTCGTACGACGAGATCGATTTCGGCGCTCTCCCCGAGCGGTTCGTCGCCAAAGACACCCTGGGGGACGGCGCGGGACACGCGGTGATCCTCTGCGCCGATAAAGAAAAGCTCGACCGCGCCGACTTCGAAAAGCGGCTTCGCGCGTGGACGGCGACGCCGCACCGCCGCCCGTTCGGCGGGCGCGAGTGGCCCTACTATTCCGGAAAGAGGCACCGGATTCTGATCGAAAAGTTCCTCGACGCCGGGCCCGAAGGGCTGACCGACTACAAATTCTTCTGTTTCGACGGAGAGCCGAAATACCTCTACGTTATGACCGACCGCGCCGGCGACGGCGGGCCGCGTCTGGGGATTTTCGACGCCGGCTTTACCAAACTCCCCTATGCGCGGCGCGGACGGCGCGATCTGGAAGGACCGGTCGCCAAGCCGGAAAATTACGGCGCGATGCTCGACACGGCGCGCCGCCTTTCGGCCCCGTTCCCCCACGTCCGGGTCGATCTGTACAATCTTGCCGGGCGGGTCGTTTTCGGGGAACTGACCTTCTTTTCCGGAACCGGCTACACGGCTTTCGACCCCGACTCGTTCGACTTCGTCCTGGGCGAGGCGTTCCGCCTTCCCGAGTCGATCCGCCGCCGCGGGTAGCGAGCCGCGCCCGCGCCGGAGGACGCTCAGAAGACGTCCGGATCGGCGGATTCATAAACAACCGGCTCTTTTGCCCTTTTCACGTTTTGGGCATCGAAGATAAAACAATCTTCCGGTAGGAGTTCTTTTTATCGTCCGGATGCGGCTCTATGGCAATGATCGTGATATCCCGTCTGTCCGGACCATAGACCCAATAAACCTTTTCGCGGCGGGGGTATTGTTCTGAACGTAAGAACACCAAACCTTTTTGCCGTACCTTTCGGTCAGTTCGGAAATGGTATGCGTATGAAGCCCCGGATGTTTCGGATTTCCGGCGATGTCCCTGAAAGTCTTACCGAGTTGGTTATATTCGACAACCTCGGTTTTGGAAGCTTTTCCGGTTAAAACCCTGCCGGTCAAATCTTCCCAGTAATTTTCGATCTCCGGCCGCCCCATTCGGATATTAAACATTGATCAATCCTCGAAAGCCGAAAGATCGATTGGCGCGGAAACATTGCCCCGCTTAAAGTTTTCCATCGAACGATCCATTGTCGCGAGCGTTTTTTCTGAAATTTCAAACGGTTTCGCCAGAACTCTCGGTTCAAGGACAATGCGGCCGTCGGAATAGACCGCAACGTGATAATGCTGGTAAGCGGAATCCCGCAGAGTGATCCTTCTTTTCGAGTCCGTCTTTGCATCATACTCTTTGGTAATGGTCGCCATCTCTCAACTCCAGAAAATTTTCGGCTACGGGGGGGGGGTGCCCATTGTGGGAAATCCCACCACAGTTTATATCGGAACGCCGATTATGTCAAGAAAAATGCTCCGGTACCTCCCGGCTGTTTTGCCGCGGGTCAATGTTGTCCGCTTCAGGCTTGAAAGGGGATTGCGGAAAAGCTCCCGTTCCGAGCCGAATTGGCCTGAATTCAGGGCGTAAAGACTATGATCACGGTCTCCGTAAATAGGAGCTTCGCTCAGAAGACGTCCGGATCGGCGCCGCGTTCCGCCGAGGCGTATTCGGCGAAAACCGCGTCGGCGGCGCGCGCCGGGCGCGGATAGACCAGACCGTCGTCTCCGGCTTCGGAAAGCCAGTTGGCGCTCAGGAAAACGAGGTCGGCGCCCGAAACGCCGCCGTCCCCGTCGACGTCGGCGTCATCTCGGTAATCGGCGTCCCCCTCTTCGGAGAGCCACGCGGATAGAATCGTCATCCGGTCGGCGCCCGAAATATCGCCGTCGTTGTTGACGTCCATCGGGCAGACGGTGAACGTCTTGGGCTCGCTCCACGGCGAGTCGGCGTAAGAGCCGCTCCCCAGGGCGCGGACGCGGTATTGGACGTCCCGCCCGTAGACGAGCCCGGTCACGACCGCGCTCGTGCCGGCAACTTCGACGGTTGTGAAACGGTCCTCGTCGCCCACGATGTAACTGAGTTCGTAACCGGAAGCGTTTTCGACCGCGGTCCATTGAATCAGGTGCCGGTCCGCACCGTAAGAGACATAAACGCCTTTGTTGCCGGTGGCGATTTCCGGCGCGCCGAGGATCGCGGGGGCCGGAGCCGCGCCGTATTCATACGCGCCGATATCGACGATTCCGTTAATGACGCGCGGATTCCCGGCGACATCGAATTCGGCCGCAACGGCGGCGTTCGCCCCCGCGTCGATCGCCGCGCTCCCTTCGGCGAGCGAAAGGTCGAGCGCAGCGGCGTTGACGAGCACGCCGTCTTCAAAAATCGGCGCGGTGACGAACCCGGGATCGGCGCCGACGATGTTGTTGGTTCCGGTCCAGGCGCCGCCGAGATCGGCGTTGGAGGCGGCGGCGTTCAGCGCGACGATGGTATTCGTCAGTTCGGCTTTGCCGGAGGAAGTGACCGAAAGTCCGCCGCCTTTGGGGGCGGTATTTCCCGAGACGGTCGAATTGACAAGCGTTATCTCTTTGGTGCTGTAAATCCCGCCGCCGTTGTCGGTCGCGGCGTTCCCCGTCAAAACGCAGTTCACCAGTTTCAGCCGGCCCACATTGTATATCCCGGCGCCGTAACCGAAATTGCCGCCCGTAATCGTGAGGCCGATCAGCGTGACCGGCGCGTCGGTACTCCCGCCGTACACCCTCAAAACGCGGCCGATTTCGCTTCCGCAAACCGTGATTCCGCCGGCCGACGACGCGTCGACGGTCACTCGCCGGTCGATGATAATCTCTTTATCCGCAAGCCGGATCGTTCCGCCGGCAAGCGAAGGGTCGAACGTGATCACGGCACGATCCCCGGCGAGGAGGAGCGCCTCGCGCAGCGAAAGGGCCCCGTCGCTGTCGAACGAGTCTTCAATGGTGGTCACGACGAGCCTGTTCGGACTCCCCGCCCGAACGGTGTAGGAGCCCAGACTCCCGTAGTCGGAATAGATCCCCGGCGAACCGGTTTCGCACCCCGTCCCCTCGACCGTCAGGAAATAGGTTCCCGCGGCTTCGGTAAAAACGAATTCGACGTCAAGCCGATCCGACGGGTCATACGTCTGGATCAGCTCGCGGTCTTCGGAGTAGACTTTCACCAGCACGTCCAGGTTGGTCACCCACGAAATGCCCCCGACGTAGAAATCGAGCGCCGAGCCGTCCGATTCAAAAACGAAACAGTCGACGTCGGTGTTCCGTTCAATGATACCGGCGATTTCCCCGACTCCGTCGGTGATCGTAAGAGACGCGGCGCCGTCGAGGGTGTCGGCGTAGTCGTCGTCGCGGAACCCGAACCCGTTTTTCGTGGTGATCGTCAGGAGTTCGTCGGTCGTATCCGTGGCGTCGGCGTATTCCCCTTTCGACCACTGGGTCAGCTCCATACTCGTGGGGTTTCCCATGATTGGACCCCATCCGTTCAGTCCGCTGAAATACGTACGTTTCCCTTTTCCCTTATGGCCCAAACCGAGCGTATGCCCGACTTCGTGCGAAACCGTGACGGCGATTCCGCTGACATCGTACCCGATCGAACCCGAAAAGACGAAGTTGGGTATGTCGCCGGACCGGGAGAACGAATTGCGGTAAGAGATTCCCAGCACGGACGACCCGTACCAGTCGCTGCTCCTGCCGCCGATCACCACCCGCTGAGACCGGCCCGCCGCGAAAGATTCGCTCGAGGGTTCCACGGTGGTCACGTTGACGTCGAACGGCATAAAATCTTCGGCGACGCGGAGCCAGATGTCGTAGATCGCGGCTTTTTCGCTCGCCGAAAACGACGTCTTTTCGGCGTTTCCGTCCAGAGCGAACCGGGGGGAGACGATGTCGGCGCCTTCGTTGTAACGCGAGTTCCAGGTCGTGCCCGAGGTGACGTGTCCGTCGAAATCGAGATATATCGTGTAGAAGGAATCCGGTTTGCTGCTGAGGGTGCCGACGTCGAGTTCGGCGTCGGCGTCGAACTCGGCGTCGTAGACGTTCCCGCAGACGCCGGCGTAATTGCGCGCGACGAACGTGTTCGCAAGCGACAGGATTCCGAAAGAGTTGTAAACGCCGCCCCCTTTCCCCGGCGCGGTGTTTCCCGTCACCGAGCAGTCGGTCAGGGTCAACGAACCGGTGAAATAGATTCCCCCGCCGTTGGTTTCGTACCCGTTGGTGATCTTCAGTCCGATCAGCGTCACCGGCGCGTCCGGGGTCCCCCCCTTGATGTGAAAGATTCGGCTTCGGCCTTCGGCGTCGATCGTGATCCCGCCGATCTCCGACGCGTCGATCGTGACCGGTTTGTCGATTTTAAGCTGGGCGCCGCCGAGTTTGACCGTGCGGCCGGTCAGGGAAGCGTCGAAGCGGATCACGTCCCCCGCCGACGCGCGGCCGATCGCCTCGCGGAGTGAAACGGCGGCGTCGGTCTCGCTCCATTCCGCCGGATCGTCCGCCGTGTTGACTGTCCACGCCGCAGCGCCCGTCGGCGCCGGGCGCTCGATCCCGCCCGCCGCGACGGCGAGCAGCACGCGCTGTTCCAAGGATTCGATCCGCAGACCGCGGGGTGTAAAGCTGGATTTCATTCTGTTTCCCTTGTGTGAAAAAACGGGGCCGCCGCCGAAAGTTTTTTGCGGGAACGCCTGCTATGCGCGCCGGCGCGGCGCGCCTATTTCAGCATGTTCCCGGTAAAGTAGACGTAGATCGAAAGAATGCAGAGGATCAGCCCCAGCGAGGCGATCACGTCCCACTTGTTCCAACCCGCCCGGAGTTCGGCTTTCTGCTCGGCCGAACGGGTCGACCAGGTGAGGTTCTCGATCTTCTCGCGCGGCGGTTTCGGCGTCACGAGGCTGACGGCGACGATCGCCGCCGCCGAGGCGACGGTCAGCCAGATCGCCATAAAGGTGAAACTCGTTCCGGTAAACCAGGCGAGAAACGGATTGGCGGCGATCGCGTCGGCGGCCGGTCCGGTTCCGCGGCTTAAAATCTCGCCGATCAGCCGCGAGGCACCCAGGACGCCGCCGGTCACCAGACCCGCGATACACCCCGGCGCGTTGACCCGTTTGCTGAAGATGCCCAGGAAGAAGACCGCGGCGATCGGTGGGCCGATGTACGACTGAACCGCCTGGAGGTAGTCGTAGAGGGAGCCTTTCATCAGGATCATCACGACCGGGATCCAGAGGATGCCCAAAAGGACGATGAACGCGGTCGCCAGACGCCCGACCCAGACCAGGTGCGTTTCGCTCGCCGTCGGAACGATCTTTTTGTAAATGTCGATCGTAAAGAGGGTCGAGCAGGAGTTAAAGACCGAGGCGAGCGAACTCATCAGTGCGGCCAGAAGCCCGCCGACCACGATCCCTTTCAGACCGATCGGCAGGACGTGTTTGACCAACAGGGGAAACGCCTGGTTGGCGCCGCCGTCGGTCAGGACGGGGAAGAGGCGCGTGTCCCCCTTGGTGGCGATCCCGTAGGCGATCATTCCCGGTACGATGAAGAGGAAGACCGGGAACATCTTCAGATACGCGCCGAAGATCGTTCCGCGCCGCGCCTGCGTCTGATTCCGCGCGGTCAGGGTCCGCTGCACGATATACTGGTCGGTACACCAGTACCACAGCCCGATGATCGGCGCGCCGAACAGGAGGCCGAACCAGGGATACGAGGGATGGCTGTTCGGTTTCCAGAGGTTGAAAAAATCGAGCTTCTCTTTGGCGAGGAAGAGCCGCCATCGGTGGGCTTTTTTCGGCCCCGGCGCCGTTTCGGCGTCGCTTTCGGCGGCGGGTTCGTCGGCCGCGTCGACTTTCACGACCAGCGATTCGGCTCCCCGCGAGATGTCCAGGTCCGCGTCCTCCCCTTCGTCCGGCGCGACGGTGACTTTGACGTTCCCGTCCTCGTCGGCGACGTCAAGGTCGAGAACCGGTTCCGCGCCCGGCTCGAGATGGAGTTCCAGAATTTGTTGCGCGTCCCGAGCCGACTCGGGGAGGGGCGCCTCGCCGCCGTCCTGCTCGTTCATAAGACGCGCCGTCGACTGCGCCAGTTCGACTTCGCTGGTGACCGCCACCATGCGCGGGGTGTCCTGGCAGACCTCGCGCAGTTTCTGCCATCCCCCGACCTGATGAAGTCCGATCAGCAGGACGCACCCGGCGCCGACCAGGAGAACGACGGTCTGAATCGCTTCGGTGTAGAGGACGGCGCGCATCCCGCCGGCGATCGTGTAGAGTCCGGTCAGAACGACCATGAAACAGGCGCCGAACCAGAAGTTGTCGAGACCGCCAAGGATCGGCTCGGGAAAGAGCGCTTTAAAGACGATCCCGCCGGCGAAAAGGGTGACCGAAATCTTTGTGAAGACGTATGAAATGAGCGAAAAGATCGAAAGGAACCAGCGGGCGGCGGCGCAGTAGCGCCGTTCGAGGAATTCGGGCATCGTGAAGACGCCGCTGGCCGTGTAGAACGGAACCATCAGCCAGCCGAGAACCAAGAGACACCAGGCGTGAAGTTCGTAGTGCGCCATCGCCATGCCGTCCCGCGCGCCCGTGCCCGCCAGACCGACCAGATGTTCCGAACCGATATTCGAGGCGAACAGGGACGCGCCGATCACGAACCAGCCGGCGTTCTTGCCCGCCAGGAAATAGTCGCGCGACGATTTGTTTTTCTGCAGGACGACCCACCAGGCGACGCCGAGCAGAACCGCGAAATAGGCGGCCAGCGCCGCCCAATCCCAAATACCGAGACCTTGAAGCATCGTTTCTCCTTAAAAACGTTTCGATCTTACGTAAATTCGATCGTCTCAAAAGACGTTATCAGTCTAATCGAAACGGACCCCGCCGGCAAGGGGTTTCGGCGAACGGCGCGCGCGGCCGACTTGCGCGCGCCGAAAATTCCCCTAGAATAGGAAAAAACGATTTCGAACTTTCCGGTCTGAGGAGAGAAAAGATGAAACTAGCCGATCTGGAAATCAAAACGTTCGTCAACTCCGATTTCGGGGAGAACCTTTACGTCGTCCGGCTTCGGGACCGCGCCGAGTGCGTGATCGTCGACCCGGGAATGGAGCCGGAAAGGGCGATCGATTACGTCAAGGCAAACGGTCTTTCGCCGCGGGCGGTTCTGATCACGCACGGGCATTACGACCACATCGGCGGTCTGAACCGGGTCAAGGCCGAGTGGCCCGAGGCGGAGGTTCTGATCGGCGAACACGAGCGGTGGAAAATGAACAATCCCGAAGGGAACCTTTCGGTCCATTTCGGCGCGCAGCTGCGCACGATCGACGCCGACCGTTCGCTGACCGACGGCGAGACGTTTACCGCGGCGGGGATCCCCTTCACGGCGCTCCGCTCGCCGGGTCACGCGTCGGGGCATGTGGTCTATAAGGTCGAGGGGGAAGACGGCGTTCTGGTCTTCGTCGGCGACGTGATCTTCGCCGGAAGTATCGGCCGGACCGATTTCCCCGACGGCGACACCGAAGAGCTTCTGAACTCGATCAAGAAGAATCTGCTCACCCTTCCCGACGACACCCTCCTGCTGACCGGTCACGGCCCTGCGACCAAAGTCGGCCGCGAAAAGGGGGTCAACCCGTGGCTCTGACAGACGAGCTCGATAAAAAGCGGCGATAAGAAAGCGGCGCCCCTACGGCGAAACGGTCTGACCGACCGAAAGGGTGAGGTCGTCGTCAAAGTGGAGCGCGGGGAGCTGCTTGGCCGAAGGGACCGGGGCGGTCTCTTTCGGCGGTTCGGCCGGGGCGGGTTCGGGAGCCGGGGCCGGCGCCGGTTCGGCGGCCGGTTCCCCTTCGGCGGGCGCCGGTTCCGCTTCGCTCTTTTCGGTTTCCTCGTCGGCGATGACGCTCATCATGTCGAATCCGGCTTTCCGGATCTCTTCGAGCCGCGCGATGGCGTCCTGATCGAGTTCGCGGTAGACCGCCTCGCTGCGTACGGTCGGATGCTCGTCTTTGATGACCCGTTCGCCCAGACGCATTTCGACCGGGACGTCGTCGCCGCCGATCTGCGTCGTGTCGCTGAACGAGCTGTTCCGGATCGGACCGACCCCCAAGACCCAGCGGTCGCGGACCGAAGAGGTCGAGTTCTTCTGACCCGACTGCCAGACGATCGCGCCCGTCTTGACGTTGTAGGCCCACATCGTCAGCTTGACTTTGGCCTGCTGGTCGGTTCGCTTGATCAGCGCGATTTCGGGGATCGCCGTTCCCCCGCCGGCCAGGAATCCGGGGACGGTCGTCTCTTTGGTGCCGTAGATCAGCTCGTAGCGGTCGGTTCCGACGGTGCCGGTCGCGACTTCCAGAATATAGTCGGCGTCTTCCTGCTTTTCCTGCAACAGAACGCCGTTGGCCGCCAGCTGCTGACGGAGAATGGTCAGAAGGTATTCTTTGTCGGTCGCCGAAACGCCGTCCGACTTCATAAAAACTTTGCGGCCCGACAGGGGATAGAAGTTGAATTCGTCGACGGCATCTTCCATCGCCGACGAAATCAGCATCTGCTCCGTCGCCGTTCGCGCGGTATCCGAGAATTTTGTGGTTCCGCATCCCGCGGCGAGAAGCAGCGCCGACGGGACGAGAACCGCCCATAGGAACGATTTCATGGTTTCCGGTCGTAGATTCAGTACAGTCACGCCGGAATCGTAACGATTTTCAGAACCCCTGTAAAGAGAAATTCACGATTTTAAGCTTTCCGCTTTCGCGGGGATTTTTCAAGCCCGGCGCGCTGGATTTGCGGATAGCGCATGTAGATCCCGGGGGGATCGAGACGGCGCAGGAACGAAAAGAGCATTTTCGGGTCGGTGATCTTCAAGCGGTCGCAGAGGTCGCGTTCGGCATCGTAGAGTTCGTCCGCGGTGAGGACTTCTTCTTGGGCCAGGCGGGTGCGGAGCCGCCGGATCATTTCGCTGAACTCCGTGGTCAGTTCCGGCTCGTCGGACCGGTAGACATATCCGTCTAAGTCCGCGACCAGGTTTGTCAGCGCGAGCGTGTTCATAATGTGTTCGTCTTTCAGACCGAGCGACCGGCCGAAATCGCGCATTTGCTGGCGGGTGACCGATCCGCCGCTGTCTTTCACGAAACCTTCCAAAATTTTCGCGTTAGAGATTTTATGCAGGTTCCCCTCGAACCCGATGTACGGGGTTCGCTGGAACGAGAAATGAGGACATCCGCGGAGTTTCAGACTCGAAAAGAGCGCGTAGACGTTCGGAATCCCCTGGTTGACGCATTCGGTTTGATACTTGGTAAAAATGGTGTTTAAGCGAATTTGGGGGACCTGCCCTTGCTTGGCAATCCGGATCAGGGCGTTTTCGATCGTCGTCAGGATCGGCTGATCGGTTTTGACGTAGTCTTTGTGGATATAGAGGGTTTCGTTGCGGATTCCGCCGCGGTTCCAGAGGAAGATTTGACTGCTGCATTGGGGCGAATTCGCCGTGGTCGACTGAATCTGCCTGAGCGAAAGGGACTGTTTCGGAAACATTCTTTGGAGCTCGGCGAGAATCTCCTTTTTGGAAAGGGGACGTTTGGCGAGTTTCAGAACGAGAAGGACCGAGCGGTTCAGGCCGGGAAACCGCGATTTGCGGTGAATGGTCATCCGCTCTTTGAAGGGGCGCAGATCGGGATCCTCCTTTAAAAGCCACGCGAAGAGTTCCGTGGGGATCGGGGTCGATTTCGGCAAACAAGAGTGGTTTTTCTCGCCGGAACGGCGGCAGAAACATCTCTTGATTTTCCGCTGGATCAGCTCGGCGAATTTTTCGAGGGTGATCGCCTCGTTCCGGCGTTCGATCTTTTGCGCCGTTCGGACGACGAGTTTTTTGAACGCGGGGCATTTCCAGCAACGGTAGGAGGCCAGCGAGACGTATTCGGAATCTTCGCCGACGAAGACAAACTTAGCGGAAAGATCTTTAAAAAAATGCGAGAACAGGTAACGGACTTCCCGTTCGGTCCATCCGTAATGGCGCGCGAATTTCGCGACGATGTTGTCGAGTCGGTCGAACCCCCCCTTTTGGCGGAGAATTTTGGTCACGATTTTTTCGAGCAGTTCAAAATCGTTTTTGCAGAAGGATATCTGGGACCAGAATTTTCGTTCAATCTGTCGGACCCTCTCGCGCGTGATCCCCAGCTGGTGCCCGATCGCGTCGAGGGTCATGCCGTGGGCATGGAGCTGAACGATGTGGAGAAGCCGGTCGTCCCCCACTCGAATCGAACGAACCGCATGGTTTTTCCGAAGTTCCTCCGCAGCCTCGGTCCGCAGATTTTCGTAGAACGCGTCGGACGACGAGAAGTCGAAATTGAACTGGAAGTCCAAGTCGTTGTCATTCAGCCCGGGCAAATCTGTCATGCTTAGAAACCCCAAGTGAAACGGTCTTTCGCAAATCTCCAAAATTAATCTGAATGGGTGTTCGCAAACAACAACAACCTCGAAGCGCCTGTCCGGCGCAAGTCGATAAACGATTCTATTTGAGAAACGGAATATTGTCAACCGTTGAAACAGATTTTTTTGGCGGAATTTTTTTACCGTTCTTCGGCGAGGGGCGAAATACGGGACATTTTTCCGGCCCGTTTTTGTGCCTATCTTTCCCATCTTTCGGTTTTTGACGAGCCCTTGCCGACCGCCTCGAATGAAGATAAAATAGGGGTAGAAACGGGTTTCCGGTCCTTTTTCGGCCGGTCGCCATCCCCCATTGAAGAAAGGATAAACTTCCATGAAACTTTCCGCCGAACAGGTTGCCGCGATGCTCGACGTCAGCGCGGTTCAGGCGCAGAGCAGTTTAGAAGACGTTAAAGAGACCGCCGCCGTGGCGAAGAAGTTCAAC
>CADBQY010000133.1 GCA_902796885.1 uncultured Planctomycetota bacterium | reverse complement strand
GGTCCGGCCGCGGCGCGGCGACCGATTAACGGTCCGCGGCGTGACCTACAAGGTGGTCGAGGTGGAGGGGATCGCGTGGCAGCCGCGTTTCGATCCGTTCGACGGGCGGATTTTGTTCTTTGCCGAGCGGGGGTAGAGCGA
Organism: uncultured Planctomycetota bacterium; assembly: GCA_902796885.1. Classification (GTDB taxonomy): domain Bacteria; phylum Planctomycetota; class Planctomycetia; order Pirellulales; family Thermoguttaceae; genus RUG695. The sequence goes on along the minus strand of CADBQY010000133.1, from coordinate 8,073 downwards.
ACAATGCAGATTAAGATTAAGGGTTTCGCTTCGTTCCTGGCCGGGCTCAAGTGCGGGCTGGAAGAGTATAACGGCGCGCTGAAAGAGCGTTACGGGGAAGCGGTCGAGAAGTTCGCCGGCGATCTGGCGCGCGGCGCCGTGCGGAATCTGCGCCGGCCGAAATGGAAGCTTTCCGAGGCGATCGCGGCGTCTCGCCTGAAAATCTACGAGAAGGGGAGCGGGAAATACACGCTCTTTCAGGCGGTCGAGCCGAAAAACGCGCTCAACCCGCCGAAAAATACGCCGGCCGCCTACGCGTTCTATCAGGAACACGGCTGGGTCGTGGACCTGTCGAAGATGAAAAGACCGCGCGCCGGCCGGATCTACGAGCGGAACGTCCGGTCGGGAAAACGGTTCCGGAAGAAGGCGGCCTACCGGAAGCAGATCGGGAAGAAATTCTTCGAGAAGGCGGCGGCGGAAACTCTGCCGCTGCTCGAGTCGGAAATCAGCCGGATTCATGAAGAGGTCCGGCTCCGGTTCGCCTCGAATCCGGAGGAGGACTAGAAGATGCTATACGTTGAAGACGCGCTCGCCGGAGTCCTTCGATGCGCCGCGGGGCTTGAACTGGTTCCCGGCATCGACGAGGCGCACGTCTTTACCGACGAGGACGCCGAAAACGAATGGCAGGGGGAGAACAAGGTTTACGTTCTCCGCGGTGAATCGTTGCCGATCTATGACGTGACGAGCCCGACCGGCCATTCCGGCGCGGAAATCAGCGAGCTGGGTCTGATTTCGATTGCCGCCCGGCGGAGCGAGGCGCAGGAGCTGGCCGCGGCGGTCTGGGAGAGCGTCCGGGCGAAACTCGCCGACGATGAAAACGCCGCCGAGTACACCGGCTCGGAACCGGTCGATTTTCTCGAAGAGGTGAAAACGGCATCGTCCCTCTTTCACCTTTCGTCCGACGATGAATTCTCGCTCGGCACGGCGGACCAGTTCAAGGCATCGGCGTTCGATTTTGCCGGCGAGGTTGAGATTGCCGGCGCGCTGATCGGCGGCGTGGTGTTCCGCCCCGTCGGAGAAACCGTTTCGCTGCGCACATCGAACCTCGGCATTTACGACTGGCTTCTGGACCGATACACGACGGCGGCGCGCGCCGACGGCGGCGCGTTCCGGGACCAGTGGTTTTCGACTTACACGATTAAAGCAATTCACTCAATTTAAGGAGTTCAGAAATGTCCGATACACCTCAGGTTACGAAGGCGAACAACGTCAAATGGTCGAAAAATGTCATTCTGTCGATGACGCCGCTCGATTCGGGCGGCGCCGCGACGGTCAGCAACTACGTCGTGACCCGCGCGCAGTACAGCGGCGACCAGGTCGACCTGCAGGAGCTGAACGACATTTCCGACAACAAGATGAGCAAGGATTACATCCTCGGGATGGACGACGGCGGCATCCTGTCGCTGACACTTCAGGGGGTGGCGAACGATCTGACGATCCGGAGCCGGTGGACCCTCGGCCTGTCGATCGACGGCGTGACGGTCTTCTCCGACAAGAAGGGGGTCATCACCAACGCCAATTCGATCGAGGCGCAGGGAGGCCAGCCCGCCTCGACGAACGTTCAGATCAAGATCCTGCCGAACGATTCCCGTCTCGGCGTGGTGAACGTCGTTCCGGCGCCGTCGTCGAACAGTTCGAGCACCTGATCCGGGGAAAAGGATGAAAAGGGTGCGAGGAAATGAGCATTGAAATCAAGCCGATGTCTTCCCGCCTGCGGGAAGTGAACATCACCGAATGGACCGATTCGGCGCGCGCGTTCGTGCGGGACCTGAACGTGATGGACCGGATGGCGGTCGGCGACCTGATCGACCGGTTCTTCGATACCGCCGGGAAATACTCGGTCGAGGAGCGCGCCGAAGCGGGGCTGAACGCGTGCATCATCGTTCTGGCCGACGGGGAGGGGAACCAGCTTCTCGACCCGCTGCAGCTCGACGACCTGAAGAAGGCGTCGTTCGAGCCGGTCAGCCGTGTGATGCAGCTCCTGCTCGACTCGAAGGCGAAGGACGATTCGCTAAAAAAAGGCTAGTGGAGTCGCCGACCTGGCGGCTCTATTTTGAAATCGCGTATGTCCTGCGCCGCCGTGTGACGGAGGTGATGAGCTGGCCGCTTGCCGAAGTGATGATGTGGCAGTCGCTCTTTGACGTTGTCGGTCCGCTCGACTGGAGCCGGGAAGACTGGAGGGACGCGCGCCGACACGCGTTCGAGTACGGCAAGGTCGGGGACACGATCGCCGATCACCGGATGTTCACTCCGGCGCAGAAGGCGAAAACGGAAATCGACGAGCATATCGAATCGCTGGAATCGATGCTGCCACTCGCGGCGCAGATGGGGACGAAGGAGAATCTCGAACAGCTCCGGAACAAAATCAGGATGGCGAAACAGCAGCGGCTCCGGATTAAACGGGAACGGTAACCGATGGCAACAGAAAACATCAAGATCAAGGTCAACGCCGACGAACTCGACGCGAAGCTCTCGAAAGCGATGAAAGAGCTCGGCGCGCATCACGACGAGTACGGCCGCTTGCTTGACGCCCAGAACCGGTATATCGGCTCGCTCTCCCAGGCAAACGTCCGGATGGGCTACTACATCGACTCGCAGGGGAAGATGCGCGATGCCGCCGGCCGGATCGTGGAAGGGCTTAATGCCGCCGAACGGGCCTTGCGCATGTATGTCGATGCGCACGGCGACGTGAGGACCGCCGAGGGGGAGTTCGTCCGCGCGTCGCAGCAGAAGCTGGAGGCGCTCAAAAAGGAGGAGGACCAGCTCCACAAGCTTAAGGAGTTCCAGACGCTCAACACCGCCGCAGCCGCGCAGGGGTTCGCCGCCACGGCGCAGTTCGCCGGAATGCTCGGGCAGATGGGGGGAACGACGGGGAAGGTCGCTAATCAGTTCGGAAGCCTGGTCGGAACGGTCGGCGGGTCGATTATTACGCTGAACGCGGCGAAACAGGCGTTCGCCGGATTGTCGAAATCGGCGGCCGGCGCGGGAAAGAGCGTCGGGCTCCTCGCGCGCGCCGGTTCGCTGCTCGGCGGCCTGGTTGCCGTCGTCGGAACCGCGATTGCGTCGCTGAAAGTGGGACAGAAGGCGGGCGACTGGCTGTTCGGCGAACCGAACGGGGACGCCGCGAAACCGGTGACGAAAAAGGTGGAGGCCGTCAATCAGCTGACGGTTGCCTGTCAGCGGCTCGGTATCGCTGCGAAAAACGTTTCGTTCGGCGACGTGTTCGGCGTGGCCGGAACCGCCGCGGGTACGACGCAGGCCGACATGATGCGCGCCCGGATCGACCAGATGAAAAAGCTCGCCGACGAGGCGAAGCGGTCCGGTCAGGAAGTGATTAAGGCGCAGATGCGGCTGAACGAGGCGCAGGCGGATTACGGCCAGCGGTTCCTTCCGAACCGGTGGAGCGACGCCTATAAAAATCTTCAGTCCGCCAAAACGGGAATGAACCAGGCGCTGGCGAATCACGGCGCCAACCGGAAAGCGCTCGAAGACCTGAAGCCGGAATACTATTCCGCGGTTCAGCAGTTCATGCAGCAGGACATTTCGCTCGACCCGCTCAAAGAGCTTGCCAAGCGTGCCGAGATTTACGCCGACGTGATCGAGCAGAGCAAGTCGAATTCGGTTTCCCGGATGCGCGCCGAAGAGGCGCTGGCCAGCGTCTATCAGAAATACGCAGATTCGTTCAAGGTCGATTCCAAGAAGAAGCTCGACGATGCGCTCGACAAGGCTGCGAGACAGTTCGGCGAAACAAGCGACGCGTTCCGCTCGGTTTCAGACAATCTGCGCCGCGCCTACGACGAGCAGAAGCTCGTGCAGTCCCAGAATTACATCGAGTCGCTCCGCGAGCAGATGAAAACGCCCGCCGACCGGCTTCGCGAGGAGCAGGAGAAGCTCAAAGAGGCGTATCACGCCGGCGCGGTCAGCTTCGAGGAGCTGGCGAGGATGAACAGTTTTCTCCGGGACAAGTACGAGGAACACGCCGACAAGGTCGAAAAGGAGGAGCCGCAGCAGCGGGTCGAGGAATACTCCGCGCCGAAATCGCTTGTCTACGGCTCGCAGCAGCTCTACGAGGTGCTGACGCAGCGGCAGAACGACCAGACGCAGCAGAAGATGGCGCAGAGCCTTGACGCGATGCGCCGGCAGAGCGAGGACGCGAACGAGTATCTCCGCGACATGCGGGACGGTATCCGCGATTTCAACGATATAGGAGTGACGGCGTAAATGGCGATTCGGACGATCTATCACGTGAATGAAAAATGCCGGATTACCGACAAGGGGCCGGAAATCATCCGTGAATACCGGCTCGGGGAAGACCTGGTCAGCGACAACGCGTTCGTTTTCCTGATGGGGCCTTATACGCAGGCCGGGTTTCCGGTGATCGGCGAGCAGTATGACCCGTACACCGAAATTTTCGTGGACGACGTTCAGGCGGTCCGGGCGGGGGAGGACAAGGAGTTCGACCATGCCGAGTTGGGCGAGAATCCGACCGGAACGCTTTTCGTCTGGAAAGTGACGGTCAAGTATGCGCCGCCCGAATACACGAAGCTGACGGAAGACAATAACGACTACGAAATCTTCGACGTGTCGATTTTCGGCGAGGGGGTCGATATGGACGGCCGGTTCGACGCCGAGGGGCACGCGAACGTCAACACGGCGGGCGAGTTTTACGAAGACCGGCTCCCGATGCAGGCGCCGGTGGTCGTCGTCCGCCTGTCGGTCAAGACGTATTCCCCGCCCAACATCTCGCTGCACCGGACGGTCAACGGCGACGTGTGGTGGGGCGCCGCGGCGAAAAAGTGGCTCTGCCGGAACGTTTCGGGAGAATACGTTCACAACGCCACTGAACGGTACTGGAAGAACTCTTACGAGTTCGCGTTCATCAATCACCCGTATCTGAACTGGCAGCTCTGGAAAGCGTCGAGCGGCTACTATCACCGCGCCCAGGAATCGGGAATCGAGTCCGGTTCACGGGTCCGGAACATCAACGACGACGGGTCGGAAAACGTCCGGCCGGTCTTGCTGAACGCCAGCGGCGGACTGCTGAACGGGGACGGTTCGCCGCCGCAGTCGGAAGGCGACGAGCCGGTCTGGTATCAGTTTTTCGATCTTTACCCGTCGGCGTCGTTCCCGAATTTCCCGAATCCGTGGGGCTGATTATAGAGGACAATTATGACCACACCATCCTGGCTGAAAGGCGACCTTGAAATACGAAAGCGGCTCGACGAGACGGGGGGGAACCTCGCTGTCGAGGGGACGATCACGGTTCAGGGCAATCTGACCGCGCCGAACCTGTCTTACGTCGGGCACACGCACGCGGCAAGCGATATTACCGAAGGGGTTCTCGACCCGGAAGTCCTGCCGGCGGCGACCGATGAGGAGCCGGGCGCGGTGACGCTGATCACCGCCGAAGGTCTCGACGGCGCGGAACCGACCGACGGGCTGGTTCCGACCTTCGCCGCAGCCGACGCGATTGCCGCCGCGCGAATCGCCGCGATTCCGAAAGCCGCCGGCACCACGACCTACGGGCTCGTCCGGCTCGATTCGCCGAGCGGCCTGAAACTGACCGGCGGGAATCTCCGGTTCGCGCCGGGGACTGCGCTGAAAATCAACGGCGGCGACGTGGACGTGGTCGTTGTCAGCGGTGGCGGGATTGCGGCGGGCGCGTCGGGTCTTGCGCTCGACACGGCGGCGGCCAAAACGCTTCTCGGGCTTGGCGGCGCGGCGTATCTCAACACTGCGCTCAATACGGGCGACGAAGAGGACGAAGGAAAAATTCCCGTCCTGAATGCGGCGGGGAAACTCCCCAGCGCGGTGATTCCGAAATACGCCGTTACCGAAACCTTCGTCCGGGACAGCCAGGACGCGATGCTCGCGCTCGGAGCCGACGGCGCGGAAGAGGGGGACATCTGCGTCCGGACCGATATCCACCGGAACTTCATTTTGAGCGGGTCCGACCCGTCGGTTCTGGCGAACTGGGTTCCGTTCGAGGTGCCGAGCGACCTGATCGCCACGATCCGCGCCGAAATCCTCGACATCGTTTCCGGGAACTACGTGACGCAGACGGCGTTCGCCGACACGCTCGACCGGACGCTGACCAATATCGCGCTGACCTACGCCACGCAGACGAGCCTCACACTGGCGGTCGAGACGATCGCCACCACTTACGCGACCAAAACGCTTCTCACCGCGTCGGTCGCCGCGGCACTCGAAACGGTCGCCGGAACCTACACGACGCAGGCGGTCTTGCAGGAAAAACTCGAAGAGCTGGAGCTGATTTACGCGCCGGTTTCCCACACGCACCTCTCGGCCGACATCACCGACACGCTCGAAGACGGGACGGAGATCACCGTCTCGGAGACGAAAATCCCGCAGGCGAAGGCGGTCTTCGATTTCGTCGACTCGATCGTGCTGCGCGACGAGCTGACCCCGCTCTCCGGAACCGGAATCGCGCTCACCCGCGCGACTGAGTCGTTTTTCAAGGAGATCGCCGGGCCGGCGTCGTTCACGCTCGACGCGTCGGGCGTTTCGATGCAGCCGGGGGAACGGGTCGAGTTCAAGCTTTACCTGGTCATCGCGGGGGAAGGGGAGGCGTCGTTCCCCGACTGGTCGTGGGCGGGAACCAAGCCGTCGTTCGACGTGCCGGGAACCTACCTGGTCACCGTCTACACGATCGACGGCGGCTGGCAGTGGATCGCCTCGGCGGAGTTTTACGCCTATCCGCAGTCGCCGCTTTTGCACCGCGCGCGGGTCCTTCCCGCTCCGTCCGGCGGCGCGGCGTCGGTCGTCATCGAGGACGCGTTCGTCGAGTATCACGTTCCGGTCACGGCGGACTCGCTCGACGGCGGCGAACTGACCGTCACCGTCGACACGTCGCACCTGGCGTTCGACCCGGACGACGAGACGCGGCGCGGCTTCTACGCGGAAATCTTTCTCGAAATCTCGCCGGACCTGGACGAGCCGGCGCGTGTGACGCTCGCCGGATTCGACAAGTGGATGGATTTCGGCATGATCAAGCCGCGGCTGGCTCCCGGCCGCACTTACGTTTTACAGGTTTTCTCGTTCGACGCGGGGGAGACGATCGCCGCCGCGATGGTCGAGGAACGGTTCTAAAAAAGGGCAAACGACATGGCACGCAACACAATCTGGTACGGCGTCGCCGACGAAATCGTCGCCGATTCGACCGTAACCACCATCACGCTGCAGGACGGCGTTTACGTCTATCCGGTTTCAATCGAGACCGACACGACGCTCGTTTTCGACACCAGCGAACTGTCCCGGCCGGGGCTCGACGCCGAGAAGTGGGGGACGCAGTTCATGCTGCTGCTGAAAATGGGCGCGACGGTCTATCCGGTGACGTTCCCGTCGGGAATCAAGTGGAACTGCAATATCGGCCCGGTCATGAACGCCGCGAACAAGGATTACCTGGTCCGGTTCGACACGGTCGGCGCGAGCGTGACGGTCGGCAACTACGATGGGAGCGTATCGAATGCTTAATTACGGGAAAATCGAAGAGGGCGCGCTCGTTTACGCGCCCCTTAACCTGGAAGTGGACGGCCGGCTCGTCTGCAACGCGAACCGGAAACCGGAGGTCCTGATCCCGCTCGGATACAAGCCGGTCCGCGTGGAGGGGACGCCGTCTTACGACGAGGAGACGGGCGAGGAAGTTCCGCCCGCCCTCGAAGACCGCGGCGACTGGATTTCCGCCGTCTACCCCGAACCCGAAACCCGCGGAGAAGAGGAGGTTTAACATGCCTTTCGGACGAATTCAGCCTCCGGGCCTGGTGTACACCATCGACCTGAGTAAAATCGCCGATCGCGAAAACCCGCGAACGGTCGAGGCGCCGATATTTGGCTATTCGACACAATGGCCGGAGAATTTGACGATAGAATGGGGTGACGGTAACACGGAGACAATCGACATAACGGCTGGTAACTATTATTCGCACACCTACGCCGAAGGAGCCGGGGATAAGTTTACCGTGGTTATACGTTCCGCGACTGGACACATTCCGATTGTTAGATACAACAACCGCG
>CADBQY010000132.1 GCA_902796885.1 uncultured Planctomycetota bacterium | reverse complement strand
GACAGGATTTGAACCTGCGGAGCCCTTACGAGCTCACGGGTTTAGCAAACCCGCGCATTCGACCACTCTGCCACCTCTCCAAAACCGTTCGGTCCGAAAAAACGCCAAACGCGCGAAGCGCCTTTAAACGCCGACCGACTCAACATATCATACATAATAATACCGATTTGACAAGGGCGGTCGGCCCCGAATTCCGATTATTTTATCGACTCACGGTGGAAACGGAGAAAAAAAGGGGGTAGAATAAATTGACAGGGACGAAATAACGGGAGAGGGAATCTCACCGCGGTTTACCGAAACTCAAACGGCCGGCGTGTCGAGTGCCGGCATCACCGTTTTACAGCAAGGTCACTTCCAATGTTGCGATGGCGATTAGGACTTGGAATTCCTCTCGTACTCCTCCTGATGGCGGTCTTTTGGTTCGACGACAAAATGCCGATTCCGGGCCTCCTCCTCTTCCCGATTTTCCTGATCACGCTTTACCCCCTCTGTCGAGAGGTGCTGATCCTCCTGAACGCCGGAGGGATTCACCCGCGCCGTTCGACGGTCTACATCGGAACCTACTGGATCGTCATCTGCAGCTGGCTGGCCGGTTACCGCATTCTCCCGTCGAGCCACGAAAACAGCTGGGCCATTTCCACCACCACCTGTCTTCTGACGCTCCTGGTGATGGCCGGCGGGATTCTGATCGCGTTCGTCGGGGAAATGGCTCGATTTAAAAAGCCGGGGGGGAACACCATCAATCTCAGCGGCGCAATTTTCGTGATCGCCTACATCGGGATGATGAGCAGTTTTATGGTGATGCTCCGTTGCGCCTACGGGATCGGCGCGCTCTTTTCGATGGTCGTCACCACAAAATTCTGCGACATCGGGGCGTTCACCGTCGGAAAACTCTGCGGCCGGCACAAACTTTCTTCGGTCATCAGTCCTCAGAAAACGATCGAAGGGGGGATCGGCGGACTGTTGGCGTCGATCGGCGGCGCGTGGCTGACGATCGGTTTCCTGAACCCCCTGGTCACCCACACCCAGGCGGCCACCCCTTGGTGGGGAATCATACTTTACGGCGCCGTCGTCGGTCTGACGGGCGCGCTCGGCGATCTGGCCGAGTCGCTGATCAAACGGGACGTTCAGAAAAAAGACTCGGGGGAAGGCGTTCCCGGATTCGGCGGAATCCTCGATATTTTCGATTCGCTTTTACTGGCCGCCCCGGTCGCCTTCGGTCTTTGGGCTTTCAAACTCGTTCAATAGAGCGCCCGACCAATCGGCGTTGTCAAACGGTTCCGGCTCGTTCTCCCACGGCTGCGGCGGAAGGAGCGCGGTGTCCGGTTTCGATTGTTCAGGCTCGGAGTTCTCGCCAAGGTGAGGGGCAAGGCTTAAATTCAGTTCGCTGATAATTTCGGGAGCCTCCATCAGCACGTGCAATAGAGACGGCGACTCCTCCGAAACGGAGACCGCCCCGCTGATCCGCCGGACGTTGCTCTTCTGAACCGTTTCGTAGATTCCGTTGCTGAACTTTCGGATCATCGGAAAGACGATCACGACCGCAATCGCCACGCCGCAAACCAGCGCGATGAAAAAATCGATCGGTTGGATCTCGTTGTTCCGCTTTCCGCCGGACGCCGCGCGGGCGCGTTTTTTCGGCCCGGAAGGCGAAGCGCCGTTTTCGTTCCCTTTCCGGAAAAGCCGCAGCGGACGGAGCGCCAGGGTCGTGGCGTGACCGACGAAGACCACCGGTTCGACCAACAGGGCGGAAAGGAGATTCGGCTCGACGGGACGCTCGTTCGAGGGAACGAATCCCCCGCCGGTCCCGTAAACGCGGCGCGGGGTAAGATTCCTGAGCGGATCGTCGTCGGCGCTCTTCCGCCCGGTCTGATCCCCGTCGGAAAGAATTTCCCAGTAATACTCGTCTTTGAGCTCTTCGCGAATCTCGCCGTTGATCAGAGGGGAACGGAATCGGCGGCGCCGGGTCTTCTCGGCGCGGATCCGCGTCCGGGCGAATTCGCGGTTGACCTCTTCGAGAGAGATTTTCGTGCCGACCGCCGCAATCTTTTCGGCGGCGGGCGCCGCTAGCGGCGCGGCGACGGGTTCCGGCGAAACGGCGGCGGGCGGGGTCAGCGGCGCTACGACGGGTTCCGGCGAAATAGCGGCGACGGTCGCCGCAGCCGGGGCGACCGGGATTTCGGCCGCCGTGCGGGGAACCTCGACGACGCGGGGCGAAAGGACTTTCGGGAGATCGGCAAGCTCGCCGAACCGAGAGACCGTCACCGGCGAGATGACCGCCGGACGCGCCGGAACGCGAACCGAAATCGGCGAAACGACAAACGGCTTTTGGGCGTCGGCGGCGGAAACCGGGGGCGCGACGGGGGGAGCGAACTTCTTTTCGAGTTCGGAACTGACCGAGACTCTCTTGAGGAGGAACGGCGTCGTTTTATTCGAGGAGCGTTTAAACGCGGGAAATTTCGGGATCAGCCGCTTTTCGGGAGGTTCGGGTCTTTCGGAACGTTCGGGTCGGCTGGCGGTCGAATAGGTGCGGAACGGCGAAGGGACGAGCTCCGATTCGGCGGAAATCTTATCCATACTCCCGATCTCGTTCCAAAGCCGGTCGCACGTCCGACGGGCAAGATCCGACGGAGAACCGGCCGAACGCGGCCGACCGGAGGGATTGCCCTTCCCTTCGGGGGACTCGGATTCGAAAGAGGAAAAACGCCGATCGTCAGCCACTAAAACAAACCGTTTGGAAAGTTGTTATCAAAGTGCCGCGGCGCGCGGGACGCCGCGTCAGTTTCCGAGGCGCTGCATCCGAACCGACAGGGCAGCCGCCAGACGTTTCTTGGCGCCGGCGATCCGGGAAGAAACGGTCTTGAGCGGAATACCGAGTTCGTCGGCAACAGCCTGGTAAGACATACCGTTGAGGCAGACCATTTCGAGAACGACGCGATACATCTCGGGCAGATGGCGGACGGCGTCCCGAACGAACGCGATCTCTTCCTCCCGTTCGACGCTGTCGCAGGGACGCGCCTGGGAATCGGGAACCAACTCGCCGACCGCGTCGCTGTCGTCGTCTCCCGAAATGGGGGAATCGAGACTGACCGTCAGATGGCGATTGTTCTTGCGGAGGTAATCGATCGCCCGATTCGTCGCGATGCGGTAGAGCCAGGGACGAAAACGACGTCCTTCTTCGAAAACGTCCCGCTTTTCATGAACCAACATGAACGCCAGTTGGAACACGTCTTCGGCGGCTTCGCGACTTCCGACCTTCTTGTAAAGAAAGCGGAAGAGTTCGGTTTCATAACGCTGAACGAGGACTTCGAAGAGTTCCCGATTTTCGGTCATCCGATATTCGAGGAAGAGGTCTTCATCGGTCCAGCAAGTATACCGCGCACTCGTCTTCTCCATCACTTCGTTCATCGTCACCACCTCTTGTGGTCTGCTGGAACTTGGCAAGCCGTTGTTCCATGGGTTGGATTATACAGAAAACACTCGGTTCTCTTAAAGGGCAATTTTTTCGTCCCTGCCCCCGTCTTCCGGAAATCTTTCGTTCCCTTCGACACGGGATATAGACGCAATGAACGTGCCAATCCGAAAAAAATTTTTTAAATTTCAATATAGGCACTTTACACGAGCCTTAACGCCGTAACCTTGTTAAAAGAGTAAACATAAAAAGAGTTTAACGATTGTAAAAAAGTAAAAGGGAACGACGCTCCGCGCCCCCTTTTGGAAAATTGTAAAAACTTCAGAAAGATCCCGGGACGTCATGGAAAAAAGTTCCCGTTCTCCCAGAATACGCGCCGCCCGTTCTTCTTTCCCAAAAAAATTCCGCCGAGCTCAATTTTTTCGTTCTCCTTTCCCCCCTTCCTCCCGCCGATTGACATTGACAAAGCGCGTACAGATAGTAAAATGGTAGCGCTACGGTTCGCTTTAATCCTTCTCCTGTCCGTTGGGAGGGGGATATGTTTAGAAAGCGGATTCACATCTTTTACGAAGGGAGTGAAAAATGCCCAGAATCGTTGTCCTCGATAACCTGTCCGAAGACGGTCTGAACATGATGAAAGAAGCCGGAATCGAATACGAAGTCCGTACCGGCCTCAAAGGAGAAGATCTCCGCCAGACCCTCAACGAGTTCGACGCGGCCATCTGCCGCAGCGGTGTGAAAATCACCCCCGAATCGCTTGAGGGGAACACCCGTCTCAAGGCGATCGCGCGCGCCGGCGTCGGCGTCGACAACATCGACCTGAAAGCCGCGACCCGCCACGGGATCATCGTCATGAACACCCCCGGCGGCAACACAAACTCGACCGCCGAACAGACGTTCGCGCTGATGCTGGCCCTGAGCCGGAACACCGCTCCCGCCTACCAGTCCCTTATCGAGGGGCGTTGGGACCGCAAAAAGTTCACCGGTCACCAGCTCTTCGGCAAGACCCTGGGGATCATCGGGATGGGGCGGATCGGTCAGACCGTCGCCAAATTCGCCAAAGCGTTCGGGATGAACATCGTCGCCTACGACCCGTTCTTCGCCCAGTCGCGCGGCGCCGAGATGGGGATCACCGTCTACGAAACCGTCGACGAACTCCTTCCCCTGGTCGACTACCTGACGGTTCACACCCCGCTCAACGACCAGACCCGCAACCTGATCGACGCGCCTCAGATCGCCAAGATGAAAGACGGCGTCTGCCTGATCAACTGCGCCCGCGGCGGGATATACAACATGGACGCGATGGTCGAAGGACTCAAGAGCGGCAAACTCGGCGGCGTCGCCCTCGACGTCTATCCCTCCGAACCCTGCACCGACTCCCCCCTCTTTGGTATGCCGCACGTCGTCTGCACCCCGCACTTGGGCGCCAGCACCGAAGAGGCCCAGACGAACGTCGCGCTGGAAGCCGTTCAGCTGATCATCGACTACCTCTCGAAGGGGGTCATCAAGCAGGCGGTGAACTTCTCGGCGCTCGATCCCGAAACCCTCAACGATCTTCGCAGCGCGCTTGATCTCTCCTATCGTCTCGGTCTGCTGGCCGGCGGCACCGTCGCCGGCGGGATCGACACCTGCACGCTGAAATACAAAGGCGAAATCAGCCGCAAGAACACCAAACTGATCACCAGCTCCTTCTGCGCCGGTCTTCTGACCGCCATGAAGGGCGAAGAGTTCGGTATCGTCAGCGCCATGCCGATGATGGAAGAGACCGGCATCAAAGTCGTCGAAGAGAGCAGCAGCGAATCGGGCGATTTCAGCTCGCTCGTTTCGGTTGACATCAAAACCGGCAAGGGAGTCGTGTCGTTCGGCGGCGCCATCTTCGGAAACGCGATGCCCCGTCTGGTCCTCAAAGACGGTCTTCGCCTCGAAGGGTATCTCGACGGTCACCTCCTCTTCATCGACCACAAAGACGTCCCGGGCGTCATCGGCGCCATCGGCAATCTTCTGGCGAAAGAGAACATCAACATCGCCCACCTTTCGGTCGGCCGTCACGCCGACGCCAAGGGGGGCGAAGACGCGCTGGCGATCCTGTCGCTCGACTCGGTGCCGAGCCAGGAAGCCGTCGATCAGATCAAAAAGCTCGACAACATCACGAAAGTTCAGGCGGTCGATCTTCCGGCGAAAGGCGAATATCCCGCCTGGATGGCGTGATTTGCCCGTATCGTTCGCCTGACGAGCCGGCGGAAAAAAGCCCCCTCCGACCGAAAGGTTCGGAGGGGGGCTTTTTTTCCCGCCGCGTTTGTTTCGCGCGCCTCCCCGAATCCCTTTCCCAAGGGTTGAACCTCCCGTCCCTTCGAGTTAAAATAGATAAGGGGAGAGGCTCTCCCCGGGGGCGTCCCGTTCTTCGTCCGTCCCCGAGACGCATGGGTTATCTGGCCGAAAGGTTTTTGTTATGCGCTGTAAAAGCATCGTTCTTGGTTTCCTCCTTTCATTCCTTCTGACCGCGCCGCTTCGCGCCGACGGCGTCGTCGCGCCCGACGAGGCGAAGATCGCCGCGGTCAAGAGCGGACAGCTTACCGAAGCGAAAGTTTCGTGGTGGGGGTTTAACCCCGAAGACTCGACCGCCCAATTCCAGGCGGCGCTCGACAGCGGGGTCAAAAAGCTGACGATCGACAAAATGCCTTCCGACTGGATCACCAAAGAGCTCCATCTGCGGAGCGACATGGAGATTTTCTTCGAAGAGGGGGTCCGGATCGTGGCCAAACGGGGCGAGTTCAAAAGCACCGGCGCGTGTCTCTGGTCCCTGGGCGACGTCGAAAACGTCTCGATCCACGGCAACGGCGGCGAGCTGAAAATGTGGAAAGAGGACTACCTCGACCCGGCGAAATACAAGCTGGGCGAATGGCGGCACGCCGTTTCTCTCGCCCACGCGAAGAACATTCTGATCGAAGACCTCTCGCTCGTCGAGTCGGGGGGGGACGGCGTCTACGTCGGCGCCAGTTATCTCGGTCCCTGCCAAGACATCACCCTGCGCCGTATCGTTTCGGACGGGAACAACCGGCAGGGGATCAGCGTGATCAGCGTCGACGGTCTGTTGGTCGAAGACTGCGTCTTTAAAAATACCGGCGGCACCATGCCGATGGCGGGGATTGACTTCGAACCGAACTCCCCCAAGGAGATGCTCAAACGAGTCGTGCTGCGCAACTGCTTTTTCGACAACAACAAGACCGACGGCATCTGTTTCTATCTGGTTCAGCTCGACGCGACCACCGAACCGCTCGACGTGCTGATTGAAAACTGCGTGACGCGCAACAACGGCGGAAACGGATTCGCGTTCACCACCAAGACCGGCGGCGAAGAGACGCAGGTCAAGGGGAAAGTCGTCGTAAAGAACTGCCGCTTCGAAGGAGACCGCATCGGAATGCTCCTGCAGGCCAAAACGACCCACGGCTGCGACCTCGAGTTCGACAACGTCAAAATGGTCAATCCCTCCAATGTTGAAGTGGAAGAGGGAAAACCGCTTCCCGCGCCGATTCAGATCTATTCGAGCGTTCGCGACACCTTCCCCGTCGGCAAGATCGCGTTTAACCGGTTCGAAATCGTCGATCCGCTCGACCGCGACCCGCTCATCTACCTGGACGGCTCGCGGATGGGAGCCGGCATCACCGACCTCGCCGGAACGATCGACATCCGCCGCGCCGAAAACGGCCCGGTCGAAAAGGTCGTCGAGCTGAACAACGAGTATCTCGAGCGGCGCTTCCCGGCGATCAACCCCAAACAGATCAAGCCGGTCGAAACCGAACAGAACGACTTCGTCACGTATAACTCGCTGCACGGCGACGAGTTCCCCTACGCCGCCGACGCGCCGGGAATCCGGCTTCGGAACCAGGGGGATTTCCGTTTCTTCGTCGAAAAGGGCCAGACGATCAAATTCCACATCAAGGAGTACCCCTACGGCGACTGCGCCCGCGACAAGATCGTTCCGATACTGACCTCGCCGAGCGGGAAAGAAACCGAGCTTGAACCGTGCGATTTCCTCGGCGAAAAGGACTACGAAATCACCGCCGACGAGTCGGGCGTCTATAAACTCTACATGTGGGTGAACCCGCACAACGCCGTCTTTTCGGGCTGCAACGTCCCGTTCGTCTACTGGGCCGAACCGTACGGCATGACGATCAAAAACCCGGGAACCTTCTACTTCTACGTCCCGGAAAACACCCCGGTCTTCGGCATCAAATTCGACACGTGCCCGGCCGAGCCGTTCGCGTTCGCCGTCTACGATCCGGACGGCGCCAAAGTCGGCGGGATCGACTACCTCGACACCACAACCGTCTGGTCGCCCGACGTCGCCCCGAAAGCGGGAATCTGGACCCTTGTCATCGAAGACACCGAAAAGAACGCGCTCGACGACATCTGCTTCAACTTCCTGGGAATTCCATCCTACCTCGCCACGCAGAAGGGGGCGGTCTTCGTCAAGAAGCCGTAACCGGCGAACTTCCGCGTATCAAAAAAACGCGCCCTCCTCTTTTTCGTTAAGAAGAGGGCGCGTTTTTTGATGCGGTTCGTTTCAGTCGCGGGAAGCGAGCCCCGTCACGAGACGATCCAGAGCCTGCCGGGCGATTTCCGACTCGAGGTTCTTCCGCGCCGCGTTGAAAACGGCGCTTTCGGTCTCTTCGCGGGTGATCTTCCAAAACGGGAGTTTCGGGGGAGAAATCTCAAAAAGAACGTTGTCGTTCCCCAAAAGGGCGTCCGCCTCGGCGGCGGGATCGGCTTCGGCGCCGGAACGGCGGCGCGGACCGGCCGCTTTCAGCACGCCGTCGAGATCGGCAAAGAGGTTTTCCGAGATTTTCCAGGGCGGCGTGATCTCCTTCACGTCTTGCGGCGCCGAAAAAACAAATTCGCCAAGCGGATTTCCATCGGCCGCGACGAACGACTTGTTGATCGTGGCGAAAATTTCTTTTCCCAAACCGCCCGACTGCGACAGAGCCGACGAGGAGACGACCCGCAGCAAGGGCGAACGGCACCAGACGAACGATTCCTGAATCGAAAGATCGCACCGCTTTGCCGGGGCCGCGTTCCCCCGCCGCTCCCTCTCGCACCGTACAAAAGGTCCGTCGATCAGAAAGACGCCCTGCCGTATGTCAACCTTCAGCGGAAGAAACGCCGGCGTCGCCAGAAGCGCGGCCTCCCCCTGATAGACGCCTCCCGAAACGAAAAGCTCCCCTCCGGCGAACGGCGGTTCGGCACTCTCCGCGCCGGAGACGGGCGAAACGGCGGGCTGACCGGGAAGCGGGAACGTCATCCTGAAAAACGCGGCGTTCGGACAAAAGGGGTTTCCCGCGTCGTCGCCGTTTTTGATCGTCATCCGAACGTCGTCGAACCGGAGCGACGAGCGCGAATCGAACTGAAACAGCGTCCAGGAATCGGAGATCATGTTCTGATCGGTCACGTCGAGAGAGATCGAAAGGTCGGAGATCGTCAGGCGCGCGTTGCGGAGCAAAAAGAGCGACACTTCCCCTTCTTCCGACATATTCCCCGCCCGAAACAGAAGCCGGGGCGAATAACCGGGCGCGGGAAGGAGCCGAAGAGCGCAGTCCGAAAGAACCAAACGCGTCACGTCCATCTCGCCGTCGAACGCCAGACGGAGTGTCACCTCATGCCGTTGCGAGACCGGAACCGACCGATTCCACGCGTTGAAACTCGCAACCGCCTCGTCGACCGTGGCGAAACAGCCGTCTTTCTTCCCCTTCAGATCGACGAGGGGATCGATCCCCTCGCGGAACGACGAAACGTTTTCGGCATATTTCTTTTCGCCCGAGTCTTCCGACGGCGCGAGCGATTTCCAGCCGCCGGAAGCGGTGTCCGAAAGGGGATCGACGGTCGTCTCAAGAAGCCTGACCCCATCCGACGAGAGGTTCGCCGTCTCGACGACGTTCAGAATGTCGCTCGAAGCGATCGGAGTGGTCCCGATCCCGCCGTACTCGCGGGGGGGGTAATTCGTCGCCGCGGTGAACTCTTCGGAACGGCTCGCCTCGCCGAACGTCTGGTCGGGCAGACGGCGCCTCGTCCCCAGGAAATAAGGCGAAAGCGTTCCGTCGGAAACGTCTTTCGACGGATCGTCTTTTCCCTTCGGCGCGATCGGACGGGCGAGAAACGGGTCGTTCGCGATACGATATTTCAAATCGTCGCGGTACCCGCTGTTCTGACGTTCCCCGTAATACCAAACCGCCCCGCCGGTCGCGATCAGGAGCAGAACGGCGCAGACCCACGGAAGATGATACGCCAGCGTTCGCCGGAATCCCCCTTGCCCGTCGTCGACGCGGGTTTCTTCGACGGGAGTCGGTTCCGGCGTGACGAGCCCGCCTTCGGGCAGGAAGAGCCCCAGCTGCTCGCCGACGATCCGCAGATCGGCGATAAGCTCCTCGGGCGTCTGATATCGGTCGTCCGGATTCTTCTCCATCATCTTCCGAAGGACCGCCGCGACGCTTTCCGGAACTTCCGGAACCTGCTGGCGGATATCGGGAACATCTTCCCGCTGATGGAGAATCAGCTTCTGGACCCCTTTCCCGTCCGAGTACGGGGGACGTCCCGACAGCATAAAATAGAAAGTGCATCCGAGCGAATAAAGATCGCTCCGCACGTCGGCGTCGCGCGGATTAAACGCCTGTTCGGGCGACATGTAATCGAACGTTCCGAGCGTAATCCCGCTGACCGTCAGATCCTCTTCGGGGTTATCCGAATGGAGCGTCCGCGCCAGCCCCATATCGATCAGTTTCGCCTTATGCTGCGGGGTAATGATAATGTTCGACGGCTTGACGTCCCGATGGGTCACGCCGTTATTGGCGGCGTGCGCCAGCGCGTCGGCGACCTGCATCACAAAGATCACCGCGTTCTCGACCGAAAGGACGCCGTGTTCGTCGACGTATTTGCGCAGGTTTTCCCCCTGCACAAACTCGAACGCGATGTAGGGGATCCCCTTTTCCTGGCCGTAAAAATAGACCTGGGCGATATGTTCGTGGTTCAGGCGCGCCGCCAGACGCGCCTCGTTCAGGAACCGGGCGACGGTGGCCTCGTCCTGGGCCTGATGACGATGAAGCACCTTGACCGCGACCAGGCGGTCCAGCGTGGTGTCCTTCGCCTCATAGACGCGCCCCATCCCCCCCTGACCAAGAAGGCGCGTGATCTCGAAATGCCCGAGCATATCGCCGACATGAAACGTCTCGACCGGAATCGGGGGCCGGGACGCGGGAACGCGGTTCGTTTCGGGGAGTTCCGCCGACTCGTTCAGCGTGATGTTCAGGGGAACGACGATATCGGCGGTGGCGGGTTCGGCAATTTCGGTCGCGGGAAGAGATGTGCCCACTTCGGTGCTGTTGACGACAAAAAGATCCTGATCGGTCTCCGCGGCAACGACAAGTTCCGACGGAGACGCGCTCTTCGTTTCGGAGTTCCCGGCGGACTCGGCGGGAAGACCCGCCGTCGAACCGGCCCCCCCCGACGTCTCGTCGGTCGGGGAGAGATCCGTCGCGTCGACGCGATCGGCAGAAGTGCTCTCGTCCATCATTGGGGTCAGAATCGGTCTATTCGGCCGCGCGGCATTTCACGACGACCTTGAAAATCTTTTCCGGCTTTTCGGGGCAGACGGCGGTCGCGTGCACGTCGCCGGGAGCGAAGATGGTCAGCTCTTTCGCGCTAACCTTGATTTTCGTGGGAAAATCGCTCCCGTCGGCCCAGAACGGCATCGCCGCCGGCGTATACAGCGCGTAATCTTCGTCTTTGTTGTAAGGAACCTTAACCGGAAGTCCGGCGCTGTAAGGAATACACGCTTCCATCTCTTGGCCGCGAATCACGCAGTGGATATCGTAATATCGTTTGTGCGATTCGGAGACCTCTTCGCCGGCGACGTGCGTTTCAATCTCCATGACGTTCGCAAAGACGCGGTCGCCGTCGATTTTGGTCGTTCCCAGGGGGAGATTCTCCAGATCGGCCTCTTTCAGGAACCTGATCCCCTCGCGCACCGAATCGGGATACTCCGCCAGTTCCGGCGAATCGGGCGTCAGATCGGCTAATTTCATAAAAAAGATCGGCTTTTTCACGTCGTCGCTCCCTTCCGCCTGAAAAACGGCCGTCAACAAACAGACCGCCGCCGACAGGATCAAGATGAACTTTTCCATCGAAACCCCTCAAAAAATGGAAAACCCGCTCTCCGTTTTGTTCAGGAGAAATTGAACCGTTCCGAAAGGAACTACCTAAATATATTATAACCGCAAAAAAAGAAAAGGGCTCGACTTTTCACAAAATATTAAAACGGGGCAAGATAGAAAGAAAGAACCCGCCCTCCGCGCCGGGGACCTGAAAAGCTTTCGTTTTCGGTAAAAGATGTTACAACGAGGCGCGGGCGGGGGCTATTCCCCGTTCTCCGTCTGACCCCGGTGCCGGTTCGGAACGCGCCGGTCCGTTCCGTCTTCGTCCGCGCCGAGTTCCGAGCCGGCGCCGCATCTCACCCCGAAACGATGAAACATACAATGGTTGTTCCGTGCGCCGTCCTGGCGTTCTTTTTCATTCTCGGCGCGGTTCGCGCGCAAACCGAAACTTCGCCGGCGTCCGGCGAGCCGGCCGTCTACTTCACGTCCGACATTTCGGCCGACGGGCTCGTCCGCGCCTACGAAAAGCTCGGTTGGCGGCCGCAAGGCAAACTCGCCGTAAAAATCACCACCGGCGAACCGCCGGCGAGCAACTATCTCCGTCCGGAACTCCTGGCCGGCCTGGTCAAGAAGTTAAACGGCACGATCGTCGAATGCAACACGGCCTACGGCGGATCGCGGAGCGAGTCGGCGATGCACCGTCAGGTGGCGAAAGACCACGGGTACACCGAGATTGCCGAATTCGACCTTCTCGACGAGGAGGGGGAAATGCCGATCCCGATCAATCTGCCGGCCGGACTCGCCCCCCATTTCAAAAACGACGTGGTCGGAAGTCATTTCGCCGACTACGACAGTTACCTCGTCGTCTCCCACTTCAAGGGGCATCAGATGGCCGGTTACGGGGGCGCGATCAAAAACATCTCGATCGGACTCGCCTCTCCGAAAGGGAAATGCCTCATCCACACCGGCGGCAAGAACGCCAAGAGCATCTGGAACGGCGATCAGATCGATTTCACCGAAAGTATGGCCGAAACCGGCAAAGCCGTCTCGGACTATTTGGGCCGGGGCGAACGGATCGCCTATATCAACGTCATGAACCGTCTGTCGATCGACTGCGACTGTAACGGCAATCCCGCCGAACCGGACATTCACGATATCGGGATTCTCGCGAGCCGCGATCCGGTCGCGCTCGACCAGGCGTGTCTCGATCTGGTCTATCGGGCCGAAGGGAACGACTCGCTGGTACGCCGTATCGAGGAGCGCAGCGGTATCCACACCGTCGAACACGCCGAAAAGATCGGGCTCGGCCGCCGCGCCTACCGGCTGATCAGCATCGATGAGTGATCTCCTCGGCGTCGTTCAGCGCGAGTTCGTCTATCTGCGCTACTATTTCGAGATCCAGTTCCGCCAGATCTTCTGGTACTGGGTTCTCGGCATGGCGATCGGCTCGCTCGTTTCCGTCTTCGCCAAAAAGCCGATTCACGCCCTTTTCGGCAAAATGGCGTCGGCGCGCCGGGGTCTTTGGGGGATCGTCCCCGCCGCCCTGCTGGGCATCGCGTCCCCCCTTTGCATGTACGGCACCGTTCCGATCGCCGCCTCGTTCCGAAGGCAGGGGGTGCCGCAGGACTGGCTCGCGGCGTTCATGATGGCGTCGGTCCTTCTGAACCCGCAGCTGATCGTCTACTCGGCGGCGCTCGGCGCGAACGTTCTGTGCGTTCGCCTGATTTCGTGTTTCGTCTGCGGCTGCGGCGCGGGTCTTCTGGTACGCCTTTTCTGCCGCGAAAAGGAGTTTTTCAACTTCGGCGGATTCGAGCCGCGCGCCGACCGCGACACCCACCCCCGTCCGCTCGTCCGCTACCTTTTCAGTTTCTGGCGGAACGTCAAAATCACCGGTCCCTATTTCCTGCTGGGCCTCTTCCTTTCGGCGCTCTTTCAGCGCTACGTCCCGCCCGAGACGATGACGGCCCTTTTCGGCGGGAACAAGGCTTGGGGCGTCCTCATGGCGGCGACCGTCGGCGTTCCCCTCTACGCTTGCGGCGGCGGTACGATCCCCCTTTTGCAGGCCTGGCTTTCCGACGGCATGAGTTTAGGTTCCGCCGCGGCGTTCATGATCACCGGCCCGGCCACCAAGATCACCAACCTGGGCGCTCTCAAAATCGCCATGGGCTGGAAACGCTTCCTGGCCTATTTGGCGTTCGTTATGGTTTATTCCTTCGCCCTGGGTGTCCTGATCGACCGTTTCGTATAGAATGTGAAAAACCCCCCCGAACAGAGGACCGCCGCCTATGTGGATTTGGATCGCCCTTCTCGTTTTCTTAATCGTCTCGATGCTCCTTGGCGCTCTCTATCTGACCGTCGCGTTCGCCCGGTTCGGCGTCTTTCGCCGCGTCGCCGGCGAGTCGCTCTGGAAACGCCGCGCCCTCTCGTTCGGTTTCCTTCTCCTCCTCTTCGCCCTTCTGACCTTTACGATGAACATGCTCAACGCCGTGATCGTCTTTCTTCATCTGATCGCCGCGTTTTTCCTGTTCGGTCTCCTCGACGCGGCGGTCGTCCGGTTCCGCGGCAGACCGTTCCCCTTCTACGCGCGGGGATGGTGCGCGCTCGCGGCGTCGGCCCTCTATCTGGCGGCCGGCTGGTACCTCTGTCATCACGTCTGGCGTACCGACTACGCGCTTTCGACCGACAAGCCGATCGAACGCGTCCGGATCGCGCTTTTCGCCGACTCGCATATCGGAACGACGTTCGACGGCGACGGCATGACGAGACATCTTGAAACGATCATGGCGCGGAATCCCGACGTCATCCTGATCGCCGGCGATTTCGTCGACGACGGCACGTCGCGCCGCGACATGCTCCGCGCCTGCGAAGCGCTCGGCGCGGTCAAGCCGAAATACGGCGTCTGGTTCGCCTACGGCAACCACGACGTGGGATATTTCAATAACCGCGGCTTCACGATCGGCGAATTAACCGACGCGCTCGAAGCAAGCGGCGTCCGCGTTCTGGCCGACGAGACCGCCGAAATCGGCCCTCTCTATCTCGCCGGCCGGCTCGACGCCTCGCGGTCCCCCCGAATGGAGATTTCGGAACTCCTCAAAGACGCGCCGTCCGACAAGTACGTCGTCGTCATCGACCACGAGCCGACCGACTACGAGAACGAGTCGCGCTCCCCCGCCGACCTGGTTCTTTCGGGCCATACCCACGGCGGGCAGCTCTTTCCGATCAACCGCGCGGGGGAATGGTTCGGTCTGAACGACCGCTCCTACGGCCGCGAGAGGCGCGGCGGCGCCGAGTTCATCGTCACGTCGGGAATCTCCGACTGGGCGGTCAAGTTCAAGACCGGAACGAAATCCGAATACGTGATCATCGACGTCGAACCGAAGAAGTCCGGCGAACGATTTTAGCCCGCCGCCGCCAAACCGTCCCGCAATTTCCGCGGAATCGCCTTGCGGTACCGTATAAATCAACCTGAAATCGACAATATAACAAAAAGAAAACGGAGGTTCCGATGACCGAACGAAATCCGAGACGTACGCGTCTTTTTCTCCTGATCGCCGCCGCGTTCGCGCTTGCTCTCGAACCGCAAACCGCGCGTCTTGCCGCCGAACCCGGCCGGGCGCCGGAAATCGTCCTGACGGCGGATTTCTCCCAAACGATCGGGCCGATCAAAAAGGTGAACGGGACCAATCTCGGCCCGCGCCTTTCCAACAGCCGGTACAACGGGCATCAGGCGCTCTTTAACGCCGCGCATTTCGGCCTCGTCCGGCTTCACGACGCGCCGCACGACAACCCCGGACTTCGGGTCGCGGACACGCATCTCGTCTTCGGCAATATGAATTCCGACCCGTCGGATCCGGCGAACTATTATTTTACATCGACCGACGACTACATTCAGACGATTCTCGACGGCGGGGCGACGGTCATGTATCGGCTGGGAACCAGTATCGAGCATTCCGCGCCGCACACCTATTTCGTCAAAGAGCCCGAAGATTACGAAAAGACGGGCGAAATCTTCGCCGGGATCGTTCGGCACTACAACAGGGGGTGGGGGAACGGATTTCATCACAACATCGAGTACTGGGAGATCTGGAACGAGCCGAACATCGGCCCGGCGATGTGGGACAAAGACTTCGCCGCCTACTGCCGTTTTTACGCGGCGATGGCCAAACGCCTGAAACGGGAGTTCCCGGAAATCAAGGTCGGCGGCCCGGCGATCGCCGGATGCGATCAAGAGACGCTGTCGCAGTTCGTCGACTACTGCCGCGCCGAAAACGCGCCGCTCGATTTCTGCTCCTGGCACGTTTACACGGCGTCGCTCGACGAGATCGTTTCTTCCCCCGCCGAAGTCCGGCGTCTGCTCGACGAGCGCGGATTTACCGAAACCGAACTGCATCTGGACGAATGGCACTATTTCAACAGCACATGGGGCGAGGTTCAGGGGCAGAGCGGCGACCTTGAATCCCGCAACGCCTATAATAACGGCGACGCGGGGCTCAACGGGATCGACGCGGCGGCGTTCGACGCGGCGGCGCTGATCCGCTGGCAGGACACGCCGCTCGACGGCTCGTGTTACTACTGCACCTCGATGGCGACGGACGACACGTGGGGGCTGATCGACGACTTTCGAATCCCGTTTAAGACCTACTACGCGTTCCGCATGTTCGGCGAAATGACGGCCGAGGCGCCGAACCGGATCGAATGCGGCGCCGCGCCCGGCCGTTTCGCCATACTCGGCGGCGCGGGCGGCGGCGGCGCGAAACGGCTGATGGTCGTCTCGTTCAAGGAGAAGGCGGCGTCCCTGAAAATCCGCGTCTCGGGGGTTCCTCAATCGGGAACGGTCGCCGTCGAATCGCTCGATCCCGGCAAGAAGCGCGAACCGGCCGTGTCGGAACTGACCTATACCGACGGCGTCATCGACCTGGGCCCGATCGACGGCTCGACGGTAAAACTGATCAGGTTCCCCGCGGCAAATTAAGCCACAGCGGCACCCCCTTCCCCCCCGCGGGAGCAGCGAAGCGCTCTCCCGTCCGCGAGCCGCGGCGGACGATCCGCGGCGGGCGCCTATACTCCCACGCCCTTCAGGGACCCGCCCGCCCCACGGAAAGCTGAGATCCACCCTCCATTTCAACCCCCACTCAGAAGTGGGGGTGAGACGAACGCAGAGCCACGATTTTCACGCCCCGCCCCCTCTCGGAACCACGTCTCGCGCCTACACTCCCACGCCATCCAGCCCCGAGCCGCGACTTTCACGCCCCGCCTTTTCCAACGGTCCTTTGACAACCTGAACGAAACG
The DNA here is from genome assembly GCA_902796885.1 of uncultured Planctomycetota bacterium. Lineage (GTDB taxonomy): Bacteria > Planctomycetota > Planctomycetia > Pirellulales > Thermoguttaceae > RUG695. The sequence continues at coordinate 12,460 of CADBQY010000132.1, read as the reverse complement.
ACCCTCCAAACGGACAGGATTGAAGGACCGTTTCGTTGTTCTTGCCCATTCCCTTTTCTGTAAGCGCGTTTTCAGAACACGTCCGGATCAACGTCAAGCTCCGCCGAGGCGAATTCCGCGAAGACGGTATCGGCAGCGGCCAGCGGCCTGGGATAGACCAAATCATCGACTCCCACCTCGCAGAGCCAGTTGTTGCTCAGGAAAACGAGGTCGCTACCCGAAACGTCTCCGTCCCCGTTGATGTCGGCACAGTAACGGTAATCATCGTCGCCTTCTTCCGAAAACCAAGCGGACATCATGATCGCACGGTCAACGCCCGTAACGTCGCCGTCACCGTTGATGTCCATGGGGCAGACGGCAAAGGTTTTGATCTCGCTCCAGTCGGAATCGGTGTAGTATCCGGTTCCCAGGGCGCGAACACGGTATTGGACATTATGACCATAGGTGAGCCCCGTGACAACAGTAGCGGCTCCGGTTCCTGAAATGGTTGTCCAGTTGGACCCGTCTGCGGAATACTGCAACTCATAGGCAGAAGCGTTCTCGATCGCGTCCCATTGAATCTGATGACGGTTTGTTCCGCAGGAGACGTAAGCGCCTCTGTTTCCTGTTGAAATCTCTGGGGTGACAAGTTGATCGTGAATGTCTCCTTGATATTCGTAGGCACCAATGTCGACAACTCCGTTCACTATCCGAGGATTTCCTCCAAGATCGGTATCAGTTATAATAATGCTATTATCACCGCAGTCTATCGCCGGACTAATGGATGTCAGTGAAACATCAAGCGAATCGAAGTTGATCAGTGTACCCGACTCAAAAATTGGCGCCACTTTAAATCCAGGATCAATTCCGATCATGTTGTTGTGACCGGAAACCTCACTGATAGTAGCAATTTCGTTTCCATTCTCAGACCAATTTTGAGCGACTATCGTATTTATCAAGGTTGTATCAGAACTAATGTTTGTATAGTAACTAGAAAGAAAAATCCCTCCCCCCGCATACGCTGAGTTCGCGACAATAGTACTATTTATGCAGTTCAAATCACCGAAACTGCAAATCCCGCCGCCCCCTGCATAATATATCGAGGACGCGACACGGTTCGCCATGATAACACAATTCGAAACATCAGCTATGCCGTCTCTCTGGTTAGAAATCCCTCCGCCGAAGTATACATTCGCTGTATTTTCAGAAACGATTGTACCTGACATTGTCATCCGACCGCTATTATCAACGCCGCCGCCACCAGTGGCGCGATTCTCCGATATAACGCTATTCGTGATAACGATATCGCTCTTGGAGTCATTCAAAATTCCTCCGCCATAAGAAGATGTACCATTTCCGGACACGGTACAGTTGATCAACGTCATCACGCATGCGGAATCATTCCAACCGTTGTAGACTCCCCCTCCTCCAGCGCTTCCCATATATCCTCCCGAATGATTTCCGGTAATAGTACAGTCCAAGAGAAGGACGGGTCCTCCGTTCCAGTTCCAAATACCGCCGCCAATAGTCTGAGAACTGTTATCTGAAATTGCGCAAGCCGTTAAAGAAATTCGACCGCCGTCATTAAAAATTCCCCCGCCTCCGTAGCCGAGAGGTGACGTATTACCGGCGATTGTGGAATCAACGATGACCAGCACACCTGTGTTGTAAATTCCATGCGCGGAACCGCCCGTGATTATCAGACCGATCAATTCAACCGGGTTGTCTGAGTCTCCGCCGATGATATTGAATACCCCGCTCTGTTCCTCGGCATCAATCGTTATCCCGCCGACCACCGAGGCATCAATGGTGATCCCGCAATAAACTTTGAGCTTCGATCCGTTAAGCGTAATCGTCCCGCCTGCCAGGGTTTCATCAAAGGTGACCGTGTCCCCGTCGGCGGCGCGCTCAATCGCCTCTCGCAACGAAACCACATCGTCGGTCGTATCCCAGCTCGCCGGGTCTTCCAGCGTATTCACCACCCACGTCGCGGCTTCGGTCGGCATGGCGGCCCGCACCGCGGTCTCCGCGCCCCCGGCCATCACCGCCAGCAGGGTCCGTTCTTCAAGGTTCTCGACGCGCAGTTTTGAAAAGCGGGATGATTTCATGATTTATCCTCCGGAAAATGGAATTCTGAACGCAATGGGTACTATTATATTGGGATTCTCATATTTTGAAAGGCTTTTTACCGTAATTTTTCACCCCGCTACTATATAAGAAGCCGGGTAGCAGTCCGGCGCAGTACAGAACCACCCGCCGCGCGAGAACAGCGAAGCGCTCTCCCGTCCGCGAGCCGCGGCGGGCGATTATTCCCGTCGAAGTTTCAGCTAGCCGACAGCGCCCCGCTCGTTGGCGGGGCTTGGTTACCTCCCGCGCGGGAGTAGCGAAGCGCTCTCCCACGCCCGGCTCCGGATCAGACGTTCAGGCTGTTTTCGTCCGACAGGAACCGGAGAACGCCCATCGTGACGATTCCCTCTTCGTTCCGGCGGACGCGGATATCGTTTTTAACGATGACGATCTTTTTGAAAGAGTCGGGAACGGCTCGCAGCGGGCGCTGTTCCTGTTCGCTTTTCTCCCGGGTCGGCATTTCAAACGCGGACTGGATGTAATACTTTTCGCTCCCGCGCGCGGCGACGAAGTCGATTTCGAGCTGTCTGCGGATCGACTTGTTCCGATCGTCCTTACCGAACTGCTCGACGATGCCGACGTCAACCTGATACCCCCGAATCCGAAGTTCGTTATAGATGATGTTCTCCATGATATGGTTTTCTTCCGTCTGCCGGAACCCGAGCCGCGCGTTCCGAAGTCCCACGTCTTCGAAATAGTATTTGGCGGGCGAGGCGATATACCGGCGTCTTTTAAGATCGTAACGGGACGCCCTGCTGATCAGAAAAGCGTCGGTCAGGGAATCGATATACCTTTTCAGGGTCTTATCGGTAATATTCCTTTTTTTCACGCTTTGGAACGTCTTGGCCAGTTTCAGCGGGCTGGTGAGCGAGCCGACCGACGAAGCCAGAACGTCGATCAGTTCGTCGAGTTCCGCCGGGCGGGATATCCGGTGGCGTTCGACGATATCGGAAAGATAGACCCTCTGAAAAACCGATTGGAGGAATCCGATCTTCTGTTCGTCGGTCTCCAGGAGAGCGGTTTGCGGCAGACCGCCGAACAGGAAATAGTCGTCCCACGCCTTGTCGGCGGATCCCGGAAAGACCGAGGAAAATTCGCGAAACGACAGGGGATGAACGCGGACCTCGTCGCCCCGGCCCCGGAATTCGGTGATCACGTCGCTCGAAAGGAACTTTGAATTGCTCCCGGTGACATAGACGTCGGCGTTCGGCAGATGGAGAAAGGTGGCGAGAACATCCTCGAATTCCGGAAGGAACTGGACTTCGTCGAGAATGACGTAGTGGGGTTCCGAGTCGGAGATTCGGTCGAGAACGTATTTGAGGATCCTGTCGGGATCGCGCAACGCGATATTCCGGCGGTCGTCCAGAACGACTTTAATGATATGATCCTCTTTCACGCCGCATTCGAGCAGATGCTTTTGGAACAAGTTGAACAGGAGATACGACTTTCCGCATCGGCGGATCCCGGTCACGACCTTGACCATGCCGTTATGTTTCCGCCGAATGAGGCGGTTGAGATAATCGTCCCGTTTGATTTCCATAGGTTCACTCCGAGTTTCTCTGTTCGGACTCTTCGGCTTTCTATGAGATTATACCGTAAAATCGAGAAAAGCCAACCCGAAAGACTCCGAAATTCTGTGTTCAGACACAGAATTTCGGAGCCTTTCGGTCGTCTTGGCCTCAAAACACTTCGAAATTCTGTGTCTCGACACGTTTTTTCGGAATAGATTTGGACAAGAAAAAAAAAGGGGGCCATCGGCGGGGGAGCCATGCCAAGCATTTAACGGATCATGATGTTGCAAGTTGATGCAAGCTGATGCAAGTTTAAAACGGCCGGAGCGCTGATTTAAAGGCTTTTCGGTCCTGTTTCATGTTGCAAGTTGTTGCAAGTTCGGACGAAGGGGAGGGTTCCCCGTTTCCGCGGAAAGCGGAAACGGGGAGTTTTTTTGGGGGGTGATTAGCGCCGTTTCAGCTTTGTCCTTTCATCAAGATCGCCGTTCTTAGCCAGCCAATAGAAACCGGCTACCCCGAAAAATCGGATAACGCGTGAAGGGATCACGAAAAAAGAGATAGCAACCACGATCCCGCCCCAAGCCATGAGTATGAAAACGAATGGAGCATCATAAACTACAGTAATGACCAATGCAATAATTGATAACAGAAGAATAAGATATCCCAAAAACACAAGCGCGATTCCCCACAATTCGACAAATCGGCACCAGCGATAGAAGTTGGCGATGGCATATTGAATAGCAGGCGAATCATTGGATTTTTGGGGATCGAAAACAGGCTTCGTTGTCTCCGGGGGCTCAAAAGTAGTGTCCTGGGACGGAGAAGATAAAATCTCGTCTATCGGAAACGGATCGGGAACATTTTGAACAACGGGCGGCTCAGAAGCAGGCGGAATCTCGGAAGGCTCTTCTGGAAAAAGCCCTTTAACTTTTGAGGCCTGTGCTCTTTTACCTCCGGCTTCGATAACCGTCGTCGGGGTTAGTATTCCCATTTGGGCAAATTCAACCAGCTCATCAGCTCTGTAAGGACCTTTGCGTTCATCTCCGTCATAGTAGTAAAATTCCATCGGCTGCTCTCCGCATTGCTTCAGTTTACGGCAGGCGCATACGTTTTAACCGCCGTCATTTCATTCGGTTTCATACTCTCTCGGCATCCGAACCTCCGCGAGCTCAAGGAGCGGCTGATAGTCCGTTCCGCCGTTTATCGCGTCGACCATCCGTCGGAAGATCGTTCGGACGACCGCGTGGGTCGGATAGGAATCGGTTTTGGCGAAGTCGATGTTCGCCAGTTCGGGGAACCGTTCCCTCATGATTCGGTCGCGTTCGGGATTAGCGAGGTCTTTCCGTTTGACGATCGGAAACGTTCCCATCACGTAATCGAGCGCGTCGAGCGGTGTGGGGAAATAACTTTTCAGCTCGGCCAACTGCTCCGGTGTTTCGGCATGTTCTTTGGCCGGGGACCACTCGCCGAACCCGAAATAGAGACCGAAGAAGAGCGCGTCCAACTCGCTCCGGAGGAGGAACCGGCGTTCCTCGTTCCACTTGAACGGGGGCAGAACGTTCCCCTCCGCGTCTGTATAGCCGCAGTCCCGCGCGAACGGTGCGAGATCGACGGCGGTATAAGTCAGTTCGAGGACGCGCGGGAGGATGAAGTCGGCGTTAGTCTCTGCATGATTGACTCCGCTTATCGCCGTTGAAAATGCCGGGTCAAGAATAGCAAATTGTTTGAGATAGTTAAAAGTGAGGTGCATTCCGCCAACATTCTGCCGGGCGACAAAATCGAGACAAAACGAATTTAACAACGCATAAAGGCATAATTTATTTTTAAAACCTTCCTTGGAATAGAATAAAGGACATGTGTGCCCCACCGCCGCCAGCGGAATCACCGCCGAAATAACGGTTCGTTCATTGGTAACGTTTGTAATATCCCGCCACCCCATCAAATACCCCGTCCCATCCGGTACCTTCTTCTTCACTTCGCTTTCCGCGACCCAATAGCGGGGGAGCGGGAGATAGTCCGTTTTTTCGAGCCGGTCGGCGGGGACGTTCGGCAGCTGGGTTGATTTCGAACCGGCGGGCAGATCGCGGTAATCGCCGAACCGGTGATTGTAATGGTGCGTCATCTTCGCCTCGTAGAGGGGCAGAAACATCTCCGCTCCCTCTTTGACGAACCGGTTCCCCTCGAGCACATACCCATCCGATTCCAACTCGCCGCGAGTACGGAAGAGGTGGGAATCGTTCGACATATCAAACATTCGCGAAAACTTCACCTTCCACGGGTTCTGTTCCGACTGGTCGACCCCCTCCCCTTTCTCCCGCCAGAGAATCGGCACGCGGCGGTAGACCGCTTTGGTGAGCGCGGCGTCTTTCACGTTCCGGAAGACTGCGCAGTTCCGCGTGTTCGGATTGAGGATCCCGATTTCGGCGGCGGAGAGGGTGAACCGCCGCTGGCGGTCGTCGAGATCGTGAACCGACAGGTTAAAGAACGAAAGATCGGCGCCCGCGGCCGCACCGCTTTCGCGCCCAGTCATCGTCAGGAGGGAGAATTTCATACGGCTATCGACCGCGGGAAAAATCTTTTTCCGGTTCTCAAAATCATAGAGCGAGGCGAGGCTGTTCTCTTTCATCAGGTCCTGAAAGAAGAACTGCGTCGTGTTGTCGGTGGCGATCCCGCTCGGCACGATGCAGCCGACCCGCCCTTTCGGCGAAATGATCTGCCGGCTCAGTTCGGCGAATATGGTGTAGGTGTTCACGTCGCCGCGTCCGCAAAGCGGATATTTTCCCGAAAGGCGGATATACTGACTTGTCCCTTCGGCGGTTCGGGAATCGGCGAGGAACTGACGGTACAGAAACGGATTCGCCGCTTTGAGTTCCTCGATCCGTTTCGCCCGCTGCGCCTTATTCGCGGCGGCCGCGATATCCGGATCGCGTTGCGCGAACCATTCCTTTTCCTGAATTTTGATCCGTTCCCACGGCGGGTTCCCCACCACCACGTCGAAGCCGCCGCGTCCGTCCTGCCCGAACACGTCGGCGAATTCCAGATGCCAGTGGAAAAACTGGTACGCCCCGATCAGCCGGTCGAGTTCCTTTTGCATCCATGGTTCGAGGAAATCGGGATTTTCAATTTCGGCGAGTTTGAGGAGTCCCTGGGTAATCGGATACTCAAACCGATCCGTCTTCTCCCAGACGAACGCCGCGGTCCAAAGATCGGCGCGCAGTTTTTCCCGCCGATACTCCGCCGACCCGGTAAACTCGTTCAGCGCGCTCTCCTTCGCCAGATAGTCGTCGGCGGTCTCGCCGGGGAGCGAGGCGAGCGCCGCGGCGTCCTTTTCAATATCGCCGAGCGCGTCCGCCGAAGATTCGGAATCCTCGAAATCGAAAAGCCCCTGTCCCCGCCGCTCTTCCTTATTGATCTTTTTGAATCTCGTGCAGTACGACCTGTCGTCCCCTTCGATCGCCTCGAACGCCGCGTCCGGAACCCCCTCCGCGATCAGTTCCGGCGTCGCGCCCAGAAGCGAGTTGCCGCACCGGATATGATGGTCGAGAAAGAGAAGCCCCTTCCCCGGCTCGGTCGATTCGATCCAGAGGGAGATTTTACACAGTTCGACCGCCATCGGGTTCAGGTCAACGCCATAGATACAGCGGGCGATCACGTCGCGCACCGCGTGCAGCAGAGGTTCCGGCGCCGGTTCTTCGTCGCCGGTGCGGATCTGCGCGAGGCGTCTCCCCAACCGGTGCGCCGCGCCGATCAGAAAATGACCGCTCCCGCAGGAAGGATCGCAGACTTTCAGGTTAAGGAGCGCCTCTTCCTGTTCCTCTTTCGTCTTCTTCTCTTTCAGCGCGTCGGCGATCACCGGATCGAGCGCGGTATCGAGAAGCGAGTCGACCAGTTCCGGCGGCGTGTAGTAACTTCCCGATGTCTTGCGGTCGCTGCCGGTCACAATATCGAGCCGAAACGCGCGCCCCGAAATGGCTGGGTGCATCTCCAGAAGCGACTCGTAAATGCTTCCGAGCTCTTCGGTCCCGATATTTCGGTAGTTGATCGGCTGCAGAAGGCCGTTCCGATCGGTGTACGAAAGGGACCGAATCGCCGCCAGAAGGTCGATGTTGGCGATTTCGCACCCGTTCAGTTCCCCGATAAAGTCTTCCCGGAAGAAGAGCGAGCCGAACGCGGGAATCCCGAGCCGCGCCTCCCCCCTGTCGAGCCGGTCGAAGATCAGCCGGATCTGCTTCCACAGGTCGCCGTGCCGGCCTCCGCGTCCGCGCCGCGACAGGGAGCGGATCCGCGACAGGGAATAGTAGTTTGTGTACCACTCCTTCTGCTGCGGCGACGCCGATTTCGAAAAGAAGAGTTCCCGGTCTTCGACGATCAGCAGAAAGATCAGCCGGTAGACCAGGCGGAGGAGAAGCCGGTAATAGTCCTGCCGGTTCATTTCGCCCGAACTCAGTTTTTGATGAAGTCCGCCGTTCTTCGGATGGGCCAGAAAACCCGCGCCGAGTTTGTTGATCGCGGTTTGCACGCCCACGCGGAGCGTGTCGAGCGCGCGGACCCCCGTCTCTTTGGCGACCCGGTGCCAGACTTCGAGCCAGCAGTCGGTTTCGATATCCTGCGCCGGTGCGGCCTCTTCCTCTTCCTCGTTCTCCCCGTCCGGTTCGGTTTCGATCTCGACGAGCGCGCGGCGGTTTTCGACCCGCGACTGATGGGTCAGCAGGAAAAAGAGATAGAAATCGTGGTACGCGTTCGTCTCCATCATCGTTTCGAGATCGAACTCGATATACGCCGCGCGGACCAGCGAGGCGTTGTCGCGCAGAATCCGGAATTTCAGGCCGTTCGAGACGAACCCGTAAAGGTGCGCGTCGCTTTCGTTTAGGAATTCCTGTACCAGCGAATGGGGCGAGATCTTCGCGCCGGCGCGGCTGTCGGTGTCGCGCGTATCGAGATCCTGCCGGAAACTGACCAGGTGGATCGCGACCGGTTCGGCGGCGCGGTGCGAAATCGCGTATGTTTTGTCGTTGATCACCGGGGCGGGACGGTTCAGTTCCGGCCGTCCGTAGTCGAGAACATTGAAGAGGGGGAGAAGCCATTCGTTCCGGGTCAGCGTCGTGCCGAAATCGGTCTCGGCGAGCGCGTTCCGTTTCGCCTTAAAGGTCTGCCAGCACCGCTGAAGCTTTTCCCAGCACTCGGTGATCTTCTCGTTCAGACGCTGCCCGCCGAAAAGATGAAAGTCTTCCGGCCGCAGACCGTCGACCTGCGGCTCCCCGTCCATCGACGCCACGAGGAGTTCCAGCGGAATAATGGCCCCCTGGGTCCGTACATTCTTCAAACCGGCGTCGGACTTCTTCGACCGGAATGTGTGGCGCCGCAGGACGCGGCTGGCGGTTTGCGGGCTTTTTTTGGAAGTTCTTTTTGCCATTGAATTCTCAGAGCGGAGCGTTAAAGTTTGTTTTTAAATATTACGGAAGGTAGACATAGATTCCGACCAGATCGACGGGGAGTTCCGGCCGGACCTCGGTCTTTTGCGATTCGCGCAGGGCGAACCGAACCTTGGTATGGGCTTCTTTCAGGGCGTCGGCGCGTTGCCGGGCGAACGTGTTGATCGCGTCCTGCAATGAGTCGCGCCGGTCCAGTACGTCCTGTATCCTGCGGCGGGCGGTTTCGATCGGAACGTTCCCGCTCGGCTGTGCGCGCAGAGTCGATTTCACCTGTTCGTCGGTCAGCCATTCGGGAGCGGAGGGGGACCCGGCGAACCCGACGATCTGCACCTCTTCGGCGAGAATCGGGCGCGGTTCTTCGCCCCGTTTGCTTTGCAGAATATGGAACCGCTGGCGAAGGAGCAGAAGCGTCGTTCGCGTTTTGACGTCCCCCGTGCGGATCACGCCGCACCGTCTGGCGAGCGGATTCTCCGATTCCGGGTCGAGCGCGTTGTTTTTCACAAACTCGGCGAGTTTTTCGGTCAGCGGATGGGTGCGCGAAACGTACTCGTATCCTTCCGGAACCGGCAGAGAAAAGCGGACGTTCCAGATATCGTAGTCGGGCAGATAGTCGCGCAGCGACTCCGGTGTTTCGGAAAGGTCGATCCGGTACCCCCCGCTTTCCGGCGTGATCATCGCCCCTTCGGCGCTCAGCACGTCCCGCACGAACCGCTCGACCGTCTCTTCCGAACCGATCGAGTCGCGCGTCTCGTCCAGAACCTGACGGATTTCGTCGACCCGGTTCGCGTAAGCCTCTTGCGCGAACATGGTCCGGCTCCGTTTCTCCCGCTCTTTGGCGTCCTCCCATTCGGAGTTCAGCTTTTCCTGCTCGCGAACCGCCGATTCGCTCAGATACTCGTCCATGCCGGGGAGCAGATGCGTGGCGTAGGCGCGGCTGACCGGTTTGGAGCCGCGTTTCAGAAGGAGACCGGCGAAGATCGCTTCAAAGACCTCCTTCGTGTTCGTCGGCACCGGCACCGAAATCCCCAGCTCGTTTTTGATGTTCCGGTGCTTTTTAATGAGGATGTTCAGCACGATCCCGTCGATGTAGTTGTCGCTCCCGTAAAGCGTGACCATCCGGACCGTCGGGGACGACTGGCCGAACCGGTCGACGCGCCCTTCCCGCTGTTCGTGCCGGGTCGGGTTCCAGCTCAGGTCGTAGTGGACGACCGCGTTAAACGCTTCCTGAAGGTTGATCCCCTCGGAAAGGCAGTCGGTGCAGATCAGAACGCGGTTCTCTTTCTGCGTCAGTTCCGTTATCCGGCGTTCCCGCTCTTCCGGCGGGAGGAGCCCCGACACGCCGGCGATTTCAAAGTTCTTCGGAAGCCGCGCGCGGAGCTGGTCGCACAAGTAGCCGACGGTCGGAATGAACCGACAGAAGACGATCGGCGCGAATCCCTCCTTGACCAGCTTTTTGACGTGTGCGGCAAGCGTCAGCATCTTGGCGTCTTTGTCGCCGCAGAGGGTTTCCGCCTCTTTCGCGAACTCCAGGAGTTTCCGGCGCCGGGTGTCCGAAACGGGCGAGGCGGCTTCGTCGTCGGACTCGCAGTCGGCGCCCATCGGGATGCCCGTGTCTTCCTCGTCGTCGAGATCGAGGTCGAGCACCAGGCGGTTTCCCAAATGTTCGACGTCGTCCGCTTCGAGTTCGAGCGCGCGGTTCCGGTTGATCAGCGTCTCGCGCGCGGCGGCGGGACTCGAAGCCAGCGCGCGCAACAGCGAAAGAGCCGACCACCAGCGGACGCGCTGCATCCGCTGGCCGCCGGTGGCGTCGTCGACCATGCCGCGCGTGAAGTCGATCACCTTTTCGAAAAGGGTCTTGTATTCGGGGGAAAGGGTCCACGGCTCGTCTTTCACTTTCCGGTCCGGAAAGACGGTATCCCGGTCCAGATAATGGAGGATGTCGCCGCGGCGCCGCTGCACAAGATGATTGGCGATCTGACGGCGGTATTTCAGGTTTTCGTCCCCGGCGAGGTCTTCCGGAAAATCGAGAAACGAAGGGTTCAGCAGGCCGAGGAGCGAACGGAACGCGTTCTCCTTTCCGGAATGGGGGGTCGCGGTCACGAAGATGACGTGGCGGTCTTTCTCTTTGCAGAGCGCCTCGGCCAGCAGATGCCGCTGATGGCGCGCCGATGTGTAGCCCGGCGCGTAACTGATGCTGTGCGCCTCGTCGAAGACGATCAGTTCCGGCGCGGTCCGTAAAAATTCGGCGCGGTACCTGTCCGACTTGATAAAGTCGATCGAAACCACGGTGTACGGAAAGACTTCGAAGACCGATTCGGAACTGCCGCATTCGCGCTCCAGCCGCCGTATCGTGCTCGGCAGGACCAGTTTGGCGTCCAGATGAAACTTCTCGTAGAGCTCCTGCACCCATTGTTCGGCGAGATAAGGAGGGCACAAAACGCTGAAGCGGCGGCATTCCCCGCGGTCGATCAGTTCCCGCACGATCAGCGCCGCTTCGACCGTCTTGCCGACCCCGACGTCGTCGGCGATCAGAAGACGGACCGGATCCTGTTTCATCGCCAGCATCAGCGGGACAAGCTGATAGGGGCGCGGATCGACGGCGATCCGCCCGAACGAACGGAACGGGCCGGCGCCGTTTCGCAGTCCCAGCCGCATCGCGTCGCGCAGAAACCCGCACGAACGGTTGTCCCCGATCTGATCGGGCGTCGGCGTCGCGAACGAAGTTGGCGCGACGTCTTCCATGGCGGTGAGGATTCCGGTCGATTCCTCGTCGGTCCCTTCGATCGGACGGATCAGAAGGAGTTCGTCGGTCGAACCGGGCAGAACGATCCAGTCGCGGCCGCGGACCGAAACCAGGGAACCGGGTTGAAATCGGAGTGTTGCTGACATACTGATTATTTCCCGCCCTTTCCGCGGCTGAAGATGCTTTGATTTTCTTTGATGATCCCGATCCAGTTATCACGCTGTTTGTCGTGATCTTTGTCGTAGGGGAAGCGGAGAACGTCCCACCCTTCGTTAATGAGCCAGTCCTCTTTGACGGCGTCGTCTTTCTTCTGCGCCGGATCGTCGTGCGGCGGACCGTCGATGTAGACCGCCGTTTTCGCCTCCCGGTAGATAAAATCGGGCGTCACGTTGATCCCTTCGAAACAGAACTGGGCGTCGGAAGGAAGACTGTACCCCCCCTGTTCCAGAAGACCGAGCCATTCCCGTTCCAGGACGGTCTCGGACTTCGATTTAAGGTAGTCCAGCTGTTCGCTCCGCGTTCGCTCGCTCGGCGAAATCAGGAGATCGGCGTCGCGCAGCTTCAGGAGAGTTTCTCGGATCAAATGGCGATCGAGCAGAAGATGGTCGAATTGGTTCGAGTAACTCATCAGGCAGTCGTAACACGCCTGAGCGCACTCTTCGCGCGCG
>CADBQY010000131.1 GCA_902796885.1 uncultured Planctomycetota bacterium | reverse complement strand
CTGGCGCACGTCGTTTCGAACGCGTACGTCAAAAGTCCGACCGCCGTCTCGCACAAGGGGTTTTCGGCGGGGAGTTATAAAGATTTGACCCGCGTCGCCTGGCTGAACCCCGAAATGTGGGCGGAGCTCTTTCTGGAAGACGCCGATTACCTGAGCGACGAGATCGCCTGTTTGATCGACCGGCTCGGAGAATATCGGGACGCGATTCAAAACGGCGACCGCCCGCGCCTGATTGCGCTTCTTGAAGAGGGAAAACGGCTCAAAGAGGAGATCGACCGGAGGTAACCCGATGAAATCTGTCCGTATTGACGCTTCGAAAAGTTACGACGTTCTGATCGCGCCCGGGCTGGCCGCCGAAACGGGCGCGCGGGTCAAGGAATTGCTGACGCCCGACGCGTGCGTCGTCGCGGCCGACGACCGAGTGTATGATCTCTACGGCGAACAGGTTCGCCGGAGTTTGGAATCGGCCTCGATCCGAACGTCGGTTTTCACATTCCCGCATGGGGAACGGAGCAAAAATCTCGAGACGTACCAGGCTCTTCTCGAACGGATGTGCGCCGATCGGATCACGCGGACCGACGTCGTGGTCGCGTTGGGGGGCGGGGTGACCGGAGATATGGCCGGGTTCGCCGCCGCGACGTATCAACGCGGGATCCGGTTCGTTCAGGTTCCGACGACCCTTTTGGCGATGGTCGACTCGTCGGTGGGGGGGAAGACCGCGGTCGATCTTCGGCACGGAAAGAATATGGTCGGCGCGTTTTGCCAGCCGTCGCTGGTTCTTTGCGACACAAAAACGCTCGATACGCTTCCGGCGGAAGAATTTGCCTGCGGGTGCGCCGAGATCATTAAGTACGCGATGATCGAAAGCGAATCGTTCTTTGAATCGCTCGAAGAAACGCCGATTGCCGACCAGCTTGAAGAGGTGATTTCGACCTGCGTGGCGATGAAACGGGATTACGTCAACCGGGACGAGTTCGATACGGGAGACCGCATTTTTTTGAACTTCGGCCATACGTTCGGTCACGCGATCGAGGCGTGCAGCGATTTTTCGATTCTGCACGGCGAGGGGGTCGCGGTCGGCATGGCGGCGATGACCCGCGCCGCCGCGGCGCGCGGCCTCTGTCCCGAGTCGGCGGTCGAGCGGCTGACGGCGCTCCTGAAACGGTACAACCTGCCGACCGAGTCGCCGTATCGGCGCGCACAGCTCCTTTCCGCCGCCCTTTCGGACAAGAAGGCGCAGGGGGGGGCGATTCGTCTCGTCGTGCCCGAACGGATCGGCAAATGCTTCATCGAGTCGGTTCCGAAAAACCGCATCGGCGAGTGGATGCGGGACGGTGGGATCGCGCCGTAAACGGAACGACCGCGGAAAAGAACAGGTTTCACGGTACACTTTCAACTAAAATTTTCCCGTATCGGGACACGGAGAGACGAGGATGAGTTCAGCATACGGTAAGACGATTCGGCTCAATATTTTCGGACAGTCCCATTCGGCGGCGATCGGCATGACGCTCGAAAACGTCCCCGCCGGCGAGACGGTCGATTTTGACGAACTGGACCGGTTCATGTCGCGCCGCGCGCCGGGGAAAAACGCGTATTCGACCGCGCGGAAAGAGGCCGATCGGCCGGTTTTCCTTTCGGGACTGGTGGGGAGCGTCACCTGCGGCGCGCCGATCACCGCGGTGATCTATAACACGGACGCGCGTTCGCGCGATTACGAGAATCTGCGCTACGTTCCGCGTCCCGGTCACGCCGACTATACCGCCGCCGTAAAATACGGCGGACATCAGGATATCGCCGGAGGGGGACATTTTTCGGGACGTTTGACCGCGCCGCTTTGTATTGCCGGCGGGATGGCGACGCAGTTTCTCGCCGCGCGCGGGATTCGTGTTTTTGCGCGGATCGCCGCGATCGGCTCCGTCCGCGACGAGGGGGACTTGAAAAGCCCGGTCTCGGAAAAAGAGTTTCCGGTCGTCTCGGACGCGCGGGGGGAGGAGATGAGATCGCTGATCGCGAAGACGAAAAGCGAAGGGGATTCGGTCGGCGGCGTGGTGGAATGCGTCTCGACCGGGCTTCCCGTCGGACTGGGGGACCCGATCTTCGACGGAATGGAAAACCGGATCGCCCAGGCCGTTTTCGGAATTCCCGCGGTCAAGGGAATCGAGTTCGGCGCGGGATTCGGCGCCGCGCGTCTGTTCGGGAGCGAAAACAACGACGCGTTTGTCGTGAAACGGGGAAGAATCGCGACCGAAACGAACAACGCCGGGGGGATTCTGGGAGGGATTACCGACGGAATGCCGCTGGTCTTTCGCGCGGCGTTTAAGCCGACGCCCTCGATCGCCAAAACGCAAAAGAGCGTCGATCTGCGCGATAAAAAAATTGTCGATCTGAATATCGCCGGAAGGCACGATCCGTGTATCGTTCCGCGCGCCGTGCCGGTCGTCGAAGCGGCGGCGGCGCTGGCGATTTACGACGCGCTTTTGGGCGCGCCGAAAGCGATTTCGAATAAAAAATAACCGAAGTTCCGCGTTCAACAACCTGTTGTCAGAAAGGGGCCCCCGTGGATATTAACGATTTCAGAACGAAGATTGACGAGGTTGACCGAAAGTTCGTCGATCTCTTTGCCGAACGTATGCGTCTTTGCGGAGAAGTCGGTCTCTATAAAAAAGAGAACCGCCGCGTGATTTTCGATCCGATTCGCGAGCGATCGAAGATTACCGAAATCGCCAAGCTCGCACCGAAGGAAATCGAAGAGTATACGCGGCTCCTCTATTCGGTGATATTCGAGTTGAGCCGCAGCTATCAGAACCGGTTGGTCGGCAACGGCACCGCGCTGACAGAAAAGATCGCCAAGGCGATCGAAACGACGCCGAGCCTCTTTCCGCAGACGGCGTTCGTCGCCTGCCAGGGAGTGGAAGGGGCGAATTCGCAGATCGCCTGCGACCGAATCTTCAAGAACGCGAACATCCTCTTCTTTTCGACGTTCGACGCCGTTTTTTCGGCGATCGAGCAGGGGCTCTGCCAGTACGGAATCATCCCGGTCGAAAACAGCACCGCCGGTACCGTCAATACGGTCTACGATCTGATGATGAAACACGATTTTTACGTCGTACGGAGCGTGCGGCAGAAAATCGACCAC
The DNA here is from genome assembly GCA_902796885.1 of uncultured Planctomycetota bacterium. Lineage (GTDB taxonomy): Bacteria > Planctomycetota > Planctomycetia > Pirellulales > Thermoguttaceae > RUG695. The sequence continues at coordinate 1,359 of CADBQY010000131.1, read as the reverse complement.
AATCTGCTCGCCATTCCGGGCACGAAGATCGGCGATCTGAAGGAGATCTATTCGCACCAGCAGGCCATTTCGCAGTGCGGTCAATTCTTGAAGACGATCCCGGACGTAAAGATTATCCCGTGCGAGAACACCGCCGTCGCCGCGAAGAGGGTCGCCGAGTCGGGTCGAAAAGACGTCGCCGCTCTTTCGTCGCGCCTCTGCACCAAGTATTACGCGTTGGAATGTCTCAAATCGTCGGTGCAGGACCAAGATAACAACTACACGCGCTTTATCTGCATTTCCAAGAATCTGGAAATCTATCCCGGAGCCGACCGCACGTCGCTGATGCTGATGCTGCCGCACGCCGCCGGGTCGCTCTATAAGTTTCTTTCGCGCCTCTATACGTTCGGGATCAACCTGAACAAACTCGAAAGCCGACCGGTTCCGGAACGGGAATTCGAATTCATGTTCTATTTTGACCTCGATACGCCGGTCTATTCGCCTCAGCTCCTCCAGATGCTGGGCGAGCTTCCTTCGGCGTGCGAAGAGTTCCACTATCTGGGGAGTTATAACGAGATTATTTGACGCGGCGGATGCGGGCGGACGCCGTTTGTTTTTGCGGCGTCCGTTTTCCGCCGCCGACGTTTTCGCCGGAAGGAAACGCTATGAAAATTCTGGTACTGAACGGACCGAACCTGAATATGCTGGGGATTCGCGAACCGGCGATTTACGGAGCGCAAAATTTCGACGCGCTGATCGCGTTTATCGAAAAGAGCGCCGCCGAGGCACGGGTCGAGGTCGAGTGCTATCAGTCGAACAGCGAGGGGGATCTGGTCACGAAAATCCAGCAGGCGTACGGCGTGTTCGACGGGATCGTGATCAATCCCGCCGCGTATACCCATACGAGCGTCGCGATTTTGGACGCGCTCAAAGCGGTGCAGATTCCGGCGGTCGAAGTGCATCTTTCCGATGTCTCGGCGCGCGAGGCGTTTCGGCAGATTTCCTACGCCGGAAAGGCCTGTGTCAAAACGTATCAGGGACTCGGGTTTGAGGGGTATCGGAAAGCGATCCTTTTTCTAAAAGACTATCTCTCCGGCGCGCCGGAAAAGTGAGAGACGCGTTTCGCGTTACTTTTCGACCGAACGCGTCGCGACGATGTCGGCGTCCAGGCCGAGTACGTTTTTGATCAGGACCTGACCGCAGACGACCGGCGCGTCGGCGCGGCAGCGGCGGATTGCGGCCATCACGTCGAAGATTTTTTCTTTCGGTATCGGCGCCGAGGTTTTGACCGGTACGCGGCCGACGGCGCCCCCCGACAGATAAACGGTCGATGTGACCGTACGGGTCGGACGGGTTAATTCGGCTTTGGCGTATGCCGCG
>CADBQY010000130.1 GCA_902796885.1 uncultured Planctomycetota bacterium | reverse complement strand
CTGCGAGTAGTTCGGGTAATCGGCCGTGGTCGGCCAGGCGTAGTTCGGCAGATTCGGTTCGCCGTTCTGGCCGTTCCGGCCCGCGGCGACCGGAACGCCCTGCGGCGCGCCGTAGTTGTTCTGAGCGTAAATCGTCTGATTCGCCGCCGGAGCGTACGCCGGGGCGTTATAGGTGTTCTCTACCGCCGCGGGAGCCGGAGTGTACCCGCCGCCGAGCTGGACATTTCCCTGAACCGGACCGGCCTGATAGGTCGTTTCCGACGAAAGGGGCATATTCTGGAGGGGCGCGGTTTCCAGCGAACTGTTCATATTGAACTCGCCGGCAACCGGCATAATCGGGGCGTTATTGTAGGATGCGGCGGTATTCTCGAAACTTTGCGGCAGGGGAGCGGCGGCCGGCATCATCTGACCGGGCTGCTGCGTCGGAATCGGATCGGACGCGAAAAGGTCGGGGATCGCCTGGTTTTCGGCGGAAGGAACCGCGGGAAGGACTTGCGAAGCCATCGCGGGCTGATTCGTTCCGTTCGAGAAACCTTCGTTCAGTTCGGGAGCGACCTGAATCGAATCGGCCGAAACCGACTGAACCCCCGGGAACTGGCTGACCATCTGCGCGATCCGCTGGCGTTCCATCGCCGTTTCGACCTCTCCCCGAAGGCGGACACGCCCGTTCTTATAGGCCACCTCGACCGTATACTGAGGAAACGCCGCGCTGATCGTCTTTGCAATGCGGTTTGCCTCTTCCTGATTTCCACCAAAAGCGAGCGGGACGCACGCCGCCGTCATTGCGATTAATGCCGTTGCAAACAAACGCCGCATTTTGAGATCCTCCAAATCCATTTGGTTCGAGTAATTGTCATCCCTGACGTATCTCCGGCTAGGAGTTACCAGACTCATTTTCGGCAAAGTTTAACTCCGAACAAGAGTCTTTTTTCGATTTTACCGATATTTCGGAAAATGGGGTGTAAAGATAGAGAACTTAAGCAGGAGTTTAACGGCTCTTCTTTTGGCCGACGCCGAACGCTTCCGTTCGATTCCCCTTCCCCTCCGGCGGGCGCGCTTCTTGATATGGAAAATCGATCCAGATAAAATGATAGAGGAAAGAAAAGAGCCGGTTCGTTCCGCTTGATCCGTCCGCTCCCGCGGGACGGAGTTCCCTTCGTATATGTTTAAAGGAGAGTATCACCGATGCTGAAAAGGTTCTTCTGCACCGCGGCGCTCGTTCTTTTCGCCGCGGTTCTTCAGGCCGGGGACGACGGCCGCGTCTTTGACGAAGTCCCCTTCAACGACGTTCATGCCGACGACAATTTCTGGGCGCCCCGCATCAAAACAAACGCCGAGGTCTCGGCGGCGCATAACATCGACTGGTGCGAGAACCAGACCGGCCGAATCCAGAACTATAGGGTCGCCGCCGGCGCCGAGGGGGAATTCCGAGGAATCTATTTCGACGATTCCGACGTCTATAAGGTGATCGAGGGGCTCGCCTACACCTTGGCCGACAAGCCGAACCCGGCGATCGAGGCGAAAGCGAAAGAGTGGATCGATCTGATCGGCGCCGCCCAGCAGGACGACGGTTATCTGATGTGCTGGTACATCATCAACAACCAAGAAGAAAAATGGAGCAATCTGGCCAGTATGCACGAGCTCTACTGCGCCGGACATATGGCCGAAGCGGCGGTCGCCATGGCGCGCGCGACGGGGGACGAGACGTTTCTCAACATCAGCCGCCGTCTGATCGACCTGATCTGCAAACGCTACGGACCGGGACCGGACCAGCTTCGAAACGTGGCGGGACATCCCGAAATCGAACTGGCGCTGGTTAAGCTCTACCAATACACCGGCGATAAAAAATATCTGGAACAGGCGAAGTTCTTCGTCGACTGCCGCGGCGTGGCCGAAGGGCGGGAGAAAGGCCTTTTCGGCGATTACTGCCAGGATCACATGCCTCTGCGCGAGCAGTCCGAAATCTTCGGACACGCGGTTCGCGCGATGTACCTCTACTCCGGCGCGACCGACGTGGCGGGCTATTACCGCGACGACGCGCTGATGGCGGCGATGAACCGCCTTTGGGACAACGTCACCCGGACGAAAATGTATATCACCGGCGGAATCGGGTCGGACGCCTCGAACGAGGGATTCCGCGGCGAGTTCTTTCTGCCGAACGGCTCGGCCTACTGCGAGACGTGCGCGGCGATCGGTCTGACCCTTTGGGCGCACCGGATGAACCTGGCGACCGGCGAGGCGCGTTTCGCCGACGTGATGGAACGGGCCCTCTATAACGGCGTGGTTTCCGGCTACGCGCTTTCGGGGGACGCCTACTTTTACGTGAATCCGCTCGAGTCGGACGGGAATCACCACCGCGAACCCTTTTTCGGCTGCGCCTGCTGTCCGACGAACGTGATCCGGCTGATCGCCTCGATGCCCGGCTATGTCTACGCGACGACCCTTTCCGACGCGGCGAAGAGCGCCGGCGCCGACGAACCGGACACGCTGGTCGTCAACCTCTTTGTGCAGGGGACCGCCAAGGTCAAGCTGGGGGGAAAAGCGTATACCGTACAGCAGAAGACCGGCTACCCCTACGACGGCGTGGTCGAGATCAGCGTCCGCCCCGACGACACGAGCGTCCCGTCGACGGTCAACCTGCGGGTCCGTCGGCCGGGGAAAGGGGAATATCTCTCGCGGCAGCTGACCTTCGACGCCGGTCAGACCGAGGCGAAAGCCGCCTACGGATTCGATATGACTCCGCGCCGGATGATCGCCAATCCGAAAGTCGAGGCGGACCGCGCGCAGGTCGCGATCCTGCGCGGACCGCTCGTCTACTGTTTCGAAGAATGCGACAATCCCGACGTTCCGCTCGACGAAATCATGCTGCCGCGCTATCCGTACTTCCGCGAGAAGTTTGAAAAGAACTACGTCGCCGCTCGGGACGAAGACGACCCGACCGCGGGATTTGCCGACCGCGACGCGGTGGTCCTGACGATGAAGACCGACAGGAACAAAACGGTCAAGGCGATCCACTACTGTCTGTGGGACAACCGGGCGGCGGGAAAGATGCGCGTCTGGGTCAAGCAGGACGGGATGGAGCCGGAGCCGGATCAAACCGCCCAACCGTGGCGGCAGGAGGACTGGACCGACGCCGACGGGAAACCGATCCTCTACCGCGAACTCGAATTTCAGCATTTCCGCAAACTGTGACGCGCGTCGCCGAAACAACCGGGCCGGAAAAGAGTTTTTCTTTTCCGGCCCGTTTTCATTGACGCCGACTCGTTCCGATCCCGCGCGTCATACATGAGTACCCGTCGCGGTCGTCGAGGAGTACTCGTCGGTCACCGTCCTGCCGAACCGGCCGGCCTCGTGCGACTGACCGACCTTGGGCCAGGCGCCGACCTTTGCGAGTTCGGGCATCAGCTCCGTGAGCTGGCCGATCAGATTGTCGACCACCGCGCGCTCCGACGGACAGCGCACCATCTCCCGAAGCGATTTCGCCGACTTCATCGCCTTGAGCATTCCGGCGCGGTTACGGATCGGATCGTCGAGATCGTCGTCGTCTCTTCCGTAAAATTCCGAATACGGAACCTTCAGAGCCCGTTTCCACTTCCTCAGTTGCGAGACGGTCAGAGGATTGGTCGGTTTCTCCTGCTCCCTGGCTTCCTCAACCGAAATCCCAAGGAGTTTCGCGCATTTTTTTATCGGTATTCCTTCCCTTTTGCGCACCTCCGCGATCATATGGTAGACTTTCTTTTCTCCCGTCTTTCGCGTCCGAACGGCCGGAACGGAACCCGTACGAACGAAACCGGTCAAAGAAGTCGCCGCGGAAACGCAAGAATAACTGATCATAAAACTCCCTTGGGTTTCAAACCCGGTAATGAACGTACGGGCCCCTTTTCCCGAAACGGGAAACGGATCCTCGGACATTCGTTTTAGAAACACTTTTTGACGGAAAGGTGTTCCCGACGTTCGGAACGCCTTTCCGAAAAAATGACTTCGGATCGTACAAAGAAAAAACAACGTGAAAAATCACGGCGCGATTTTCCGCGTTTTCGGGCGGACGAACTTCCCCGCGCCGCCGCGGCAAAACAATCGGCGGTAAGAGACCGCCGCCTCGGCCGGCGAAAGAAGCCGGCCTAAAGCAATCTATCTACAAAGCAAGACAAGCGTGTGAAACGCGTTCCGGATCGGAACCGCTCACCGTGAAAGGGAATCTTTTCCCGTAATAGAACTCCGCATTCTTCTTTTGATTCGCTTTCAAGCTATTCGCCTCCAAAAGTGGTTACCCCTTGCACCGGTATTAAACACCGAAGACGCGCAAAAGTTTCGCGTTTGGGTTAAAATTTTCCAAATTTTGGCTTTCCCGGAATCGTCCGCAAAAATGGCAGCCACTGACGGCCGCAAAAGTACAAGTTGCAAGCACCTTGCCAAAATCGAGATAAAACCAATATATTGCTCAATTCTTTTCACATCACTGACTTAAAACAGTTTTAGAGGACAAAACAAACATTTAACTTAACTCGTATTTATCAGAATTAAGACGAAATATGCCAATCTGACAGCCGTCTGCCAAGTTGACATCACTTTTAACTTAGCTTGCGGATGTCGGCGGGTACGGCTACAACGAACGCGTCGACCGGTATCCTTTGGTGTCGACGGAAACGTTCGTCTATCCGTTACTCATGGGGATCGCGGTCTTTCCGATTCGTTAAAGTGTCTCTGAATCTCCAATCGTTTTCATTTTGGAGCGTCCGGTTTCCATCCCCATAATTTTACAGCAGCAGAAGGAGTCCTTTTATGTCTGGCGATCAAACGACCAATCTCGATTCGCAAATGATCACTCCCTTGCCGGGACTGACCCATTCCAAGGTTCCCCTTTCGGCGTGGCTCGGCGAATCTTTCGCCTTCGGCAAACGTTATTTCCGGCGGCTCTTTCTTCTCTGCCTCATCATGGCGGCTTTCGCCTATCTCGCGGCCCCCGAAAATGGACAACGTCTTATCAAACGCGCCGCCGACAAGGCGAAAACGACAATGAGTCTGTCCGACGGCGCGGTTGATGCCGACGCCGACATCATCGACGACGGCGGGGCCGCCGCGGAAAAGGACGCCGATTCATCCCGGACTTCGGACACCGACACCGCGAAGGCGGCGGCGCCCGAATGCTCCGTCCGCGCCTGTTGTTTCGGAATCATTGCCGCCGTTTTCGGCTGGATGGTCCTCTCCTGGGGACTGCGAACCGCTCGGAAAGACGATCCCGCCTGGAAGAATCTCCTCCTCCCGTCCTGGAAAACCGTCCCGAAGCTGATCGTTTTAGGTTTTCTGGTGGGTTGCGTCGGCGCGCTCCTTTTTCTCTGCCTCATCATGACAGTCGGCTTTCTTCATCCCGGCATCGCCTTCGCCGCGGCGGCGCTATTGTGCTTCGTCTTTTTGGTTCGTATCGCCATTGCCTCGCACCTGATCATCGACCGCGACTGCGGTCCGATCCGGGCGATTTCGGGTTCCTGGAAATTGATGAGGTCAAACTGCTGGACGCTGATTCTCGGAGTCGCCGTCATGTTTCTGGCCATTTGCGTCCTGGGCACGATCGTTTTTCTCCTGACGCCGACGTCCGATTCCGCCGGGGCGTTCCTGACAGGGGCGGTTACGGTCATCACCAACGCGCTGACACAGGTCTGTTCCGTCTCGCTGGCGTCGATCTTCTATCTGATGGCGACCGGGCAGCCCCGTCCCGGCGCCTGGCCCCGCGAGAACACGGCGTCGGCTGAGTGATCCGGTCGGCGGCAAAAGCTTTCCGTAACGCAAACCGGGCCGGAAAAGAGTTTTTCTTTTCCGGCCCGGTTCGTTCTTCCATTTGGAACGATGAAACACAAAGGCTACTCTTGTGGCTTTTCGTACCCGTAGCGGTCGATGTAGGGTTTCCAGCGAACGGAGATCTGCTCGGCGATCTCCGGCGCGATCGAAAACTTATTCTTTTTGTAATTCTTCTGCGTCGCGGCGAACCCTTCGAAGAGGGAGCGTTTCTCCTCAAATCCGTCAATCCCGATCTCGGAATAGATCTTTTGGAGGGTTCCGACCGGATCGGCGACCAGCTCGTCGTAGCTGATCTCGGTGATCTGCCCCGGCTTTAAAAGAGGCTTGTCCGCCATATACGCCTCGTCCATCAGGACGAAATCGGAAAGGACCTTTTCGGCAAGCCCCTTCTCGTTCATGGTCTGAATTCCGTGCGTCGCCGAAAGTTTCGTCCAGAGGTTGTACGTCGAAGGGAACAGAACGTAAGGATTCCGATGGATATAAACGAATTTCGCGTCGGGAAACCGTTCCAGAATGGTGCGGATTCGCGCGGTATGCGGCGGGGATTTCAGAATGACCGTCTTCGGATTGGCAACGGTGATCGCCTTGATCAGACGTTCGAATGCGTCGAGCCAACTCTTTCGTTTGGCGTCGGGAACGTCACGCATCGTCAGGTAATCTTTGTAAACCGGCGGAGCGTTCGGCAGAAGAATATTGAAATAGGGACTCGGTTGGCCCAAAACGCAGAGGGCGAACTCGTCTTCCTGCGGACGCGAAAGTCCCGCCGCCATATTGTCCATCGGGCGCTTCTTCGGCATCAGAAGTCCGACGAACGGACTGAGCCAGCGGTGCGTGAACAGAAAGTGACTCGGCGCGAAACATGTGTAGGTATCGGGATAAGTGAACCGGTCGTCCAGGATCATATACTCGTGAAGCAACGTCGTGCCGCTGCGCCAGTGTCCCAGAATGAAGATCGGCGGGGACACGAGTTCCTGACGGCGGATCCGCCGCCCGAAAAAGAGACGCTGCCCCAGCGCGCAAGCCGAGTTGAACGGGGTCAGGAGCGTAATGACCAGCGCCATCGGCAGACGAACGGGCGAAACGCGGAACCGCCCGAGCGCCAAGGTCTTGAACCACGCGCAAACGGTCACGCCGTCCCAAAATCGAGGGTTCCAGGGTTTATCCTTGCTTCCTCCGGTTTCTTTACGGATGATCGTTTTCGGCGCGTCCTTTTTCATCTCAACTGTTTCTCATTCGGTCAGTCAAACAATACCCGTTCCCGCCGCCCGATTCGCGGCGCGTTCCGTCAGAGAGACGTCGGCGCCTCAAAACGGACGTTCTTCGCTTTCAGCAGGTCGAGATAATCGACCGTGATATCGAGCACTTCGTCGAGATAGTAATCCCGCTGAATTTCGGAAGAGTTCTTCATCATCTTTTCGAGTTTCTCTTCCTCCTCCTTGTCGGAATTGAGTTTGTCGAGTTCGGCGAAATACTTTTCGCGGTTCAGCGGGGTCGTCTTTTTCGCCTTCACCTCTTTATAGAGGGCGATCTTCTCGCGGACTTTATCGAAATCTTCCGACCGGTCGGTTCGGATCTTCGACATTTCGGAAAGAGCGGCGACGATTTCGGGCGTGACATAGTCGTAGTGCGGCATATCGACCGCGGCGGGAATCTTTTCCAACTCGAGCGGATTGTCGAGATCCGATTCCGAAATCCCTTCCATATGCTGGGTCACCGAAGGGATCACCACGTCGGAGGCGACCCCCTTGAGCTGCGATGTGTCGCCGGCGGGGAGCCAGAACCCCTGGATCGTCACTTTGATCGCCCCCATGTTCGGCTTGTTGCTCAGGGGACCGAAAAGGAGATCGGCGATCGGCTGCACGGACTGCACCGAACCTTTGCCGTGGGTGGTGTCGTCGCCCACGATCAGACCGCGGTGATAGTCTTTGATCGCGCCGGCGAGAATTTCCGACGCGCTGGCGCTCAGTTTGCTGGTCACAACGACCAGCGGACCGCCCCACGAAACGCTCGGATCGGTGTCGTTGTGGAAATAGGTCGAGTCGCGCCCCCCCTTGCGGTTATACAGATCGGGACGCGCCTGCACGACGTTCCCCGAATCGATGAAAAGACCGGTCAGGGCGATCGCTTCGGGGAGAAGCCCTCCGCCGTTGATCCGCAGATCGAGGACGCACGCGTCGACTCCGTCGGCCACGAACGAATCGAGAAGCCGTTTCACGTCGCCTGCCGTACTCCGGGCGTTGGCGTCGTGCCGGAGCATCGCTTCCGAGTCGCCGTAGAAACTCGGCAAATCGATCACGCCGACTTTATACGGCACGCCGGGCGCCTTTTCGCCGACTTCGAACACTTTCCCTTTCGCGGCGCTGTCTTCGAGTTCGATCTTGGCGCGCTTGATTTTAATGATGCGGTTCCCCGGAATCACCTGGAGGCGAACCAGGGTTCCCCCTTTGCCGCGGATCTTGTCGACCACCTCGTCGAGCCGGACGTCGACCACGTCGTCGATCGGGCCCGATTCCCCCTGTCCGACGCCGATGATCCGGTCGCCGACCTGGAGTTCTCCCTGCTTTTCGGCGGGCGAACCTTTCACGATCTCTTTCACTTCGGTATATCCGTCTTCCCACGAAAGGGTCGCGCCGATCCCTTCAAAGTTCAGACTCATCTGAATGTTGAAGTTCTCGCACGTCTTCGGCGACATATAGGTGGTGTGCGGATCGTAGACGCCCGCGATGGCGGTGAGCGCGGCTTCCAACACGCCGTCGTTCGTCGTCTGCTCCATTCGTTTTTGCAAAGAATGGTACCGGCGCTTCAGCCGGTCGAGAGGCGGCTCGTCCGACCATTTGTCTTCCGCTTCCGAAACGGCGGCTCCCTCTTTCAGGGCGGCTTCGGCCTTCTTGTCGGCGTCCTTCTTATCAGCCTCGAGCGAAAGATACTCGAATTTGATCCGTTTCCGCCATCGGTCGACGACTTCCTGCTCGGTTTTCGGGAACGTCAGCAGGTCTTTGTCGCGAATGATCTCTTCGTCGACGGTAAAATCGAGCGGCTGAGCCAGGATCTCCTCGGCCAGGGCGCAGCGCTCTTCCACCCGCTTAATATACAGATTATAGATGGCGAACGCGCCGTCGAGTTTCCCCTTCTTGATCTGAAGGGCGAAATCGTCCCGATACGCCGCGGCGAACGCGTCGATATCGGCCTGGGTAAAATAGATTTTTCTCGGGTCGATCTCTTTGATATAAAGGTCGAACGCTTCGCGGGAGATCTCGCCGTCGATGATGCGGCGCGAAAAATGACGCGCTTCCAGAATCTTCGAAAAGTTGACCGCGATTCCCTTGTCTTTCGCTTTAGGTACGAGCGGTTCCGCCGCAAAGCAGACCGCCGCGGTCAGTGTCAGGAGCGCGACGGCAAACGCGCCGCCGAGAAGACTTTTCGCTATCCTTTTTTTCATCGAAACTCTTTCTTGATTCAGACGGAAAAACGCTTGGCGGAACGGGTCCGCGTTCCGTCGGCCTTTGGTGATTCTTTGAGGGACTCTCGGCGCTCCCCAGGAACAAAAACCGGGAAACCGGAACGGGGAGATCATCCCCCCGTTACCGAATTTGTTGCCGACGCCCCCTATCTAGTTTTACCATTTTTTACAAAAACGGGGCAAGAGGGATTAAGCCGCCGCGTTCGGCCGGCGCCGGAATCGCCGCTGACAAGCCGCTCGTCCGAACAGCGATCCTCATCAAACGCTTCCCCGCGTTCTTGACCGTTTTTCCCGTCTTAGGAAAGCCGTATCGAAAATCGTCGGAATCTTAAAAATCTTTTGTTTTTTGTTCAAAGAGAGTGGACATCGGTTCTGCGGCGCGGCATAATCGGTGGTGCGGTTCGATTTCGTCTTCCTCCGCGACGGCGGGTGTTTTTCGTTCAAGTCCGAAGGGGTGCCACATGGAAATCAAAGAGAAATTTTCGCGCCGGCGGCTTCTCACGATTGGAATCAGCTGTCTGGCAGGCCTTGGTCTCGTTCACTCGCTTGGTCATTTCAAAAACCGCCCGCGGTCCCGCGAAAAAATGGGGACCGCCCTTCCCGTTCCGAACGCGGACCGCCACGCGTCTTACTCGTTTGCGATAACACCCGACTCGCGGAAAATCGTTTGCGTCGAGGAGAGATTTTACAGGCAAAATATCTATCTTGCCGATTTCCCCCCGGAAACCCCCGAAAGTTATCGAAAGATTCTGACTCTCCCCAATTCCAACTGGTGGTCTTCCAATCTCGCGTTCTGCGGTGCCGACGCGTCGAAATTCGCCATGGTCGGCTGTTATTTCCGTTCGCCGGACGTTCCCGAGTTCCCCGATTTTCAAAGCGACGCGGAATTTGAATCGTGGCGAAAAGCGCATCCCGAATACGACACGTCGACGGTAAACGGCGTCACCGAGATCGACGACTCCCCGGCGGGTTTTTATCTTGTGATTTCCGATCTCGGCGAAAAGAGAGCCGACTTTCTCGTCAGGATCCCCGAAGAGATTGTGAAAAATCCTTCAACGATGGCGCCGTCCCTCTGCTGGGCGTCCCGCGATCTCCTCTTTCTGAGAGCCGGAAAATCGGTTTATCAAATTTCGCTCCGGGAATCGGAACCCTCATTTGAGAAACTTCTGACACTGCCGGACACCATTGAAAATTCCGTGCGCGGAGGCGTAAGAGGCCTGTATTACGATACGGAGAAAAACGTCCTGTCGGCGGCCGCGATCTATCGGGAAACCGTCGGCGGCAGTATCGAAAGGACGACATTCCGAATGGCAATCGTCAAGTTCGACGTTCGGAAAAGATCGCTTGTCTCGGCCGTTTTGGCGCCGGAGTCGATTTGGCCCCGCACCGTCGTCTCCTCCGACAATTCGATGATTGCCGCCGTCACGAGGGAAGAGCCGCCGACCGGAACCTTCATTCAACGGAAAGAAAAGATTTTTGTCGTCTCCCTCAAAGAGGACGGCGCCCATGTCGCGGACGCGTCGATACCGATCTCGGATCTTTCGACGCTGGAGGCGGTCTCCCCCGACGGAGGCACCGTCGTCTACGGCGGCTTCCGGAAATACCGGTATCTGCGGATCGCCTGACGCGCCGTTTCGGCCGCTAAGCGGAAGTCATCTGATATTTTACGCCGTCCCGCCGTTCCCGGCCCGCCGTTCCCTGTAAAGACGAAACAGGGCGTAGAAGATGAAGGCGCACCCCAGAAGGACGAAGATCCGGCGGACGGACCGGCCTTCGAAATCCGGTTCCGGCAGCCCGTAGTGCGACAGGGTAAAACGGGAAGACCGCTCCTTCTTAAAACGGATATTATCGAAGCTGTAAAGCGTGTAAAAAGCGTCGCCCCCCTGGGACCATTCCTCCTTTTTGCTCTTTAAGACGGTTTTCCCGGCGACCTCGGCGTATTCGAAGGACAACAGCTCCCGGCGCCGTTCATTCGGACCTGTCTGCAGGCCGAAATCGGCGCTTTCCGGAAGATACGAATCTTTCAGAAGAACGAGTCGCCCCGAACGAACGGGAGTCGAAAGGAAATCGGGATCGGTCATATCCGATTCCGGCTCAAATTTGAAGTCGACGCAGAACCGCTCCCCGTCTTCTGTCAGACTGTCGACGGAAAAGCTCTCGGAACGGAACAGCGTCGGAAGCCAGGTGTCTGCATACAGATGGAGCGAACGGGCGACAAGCAGTGTCGTCACTCTTCCTCCGCCTGTCATGTACCAATCGTCATTCGGCCGGTCGGGGCGGGAGAAGGTATCGAGCCAATAGCTCAAATCGGGCGTCTGCGGATGCGACCCGAGTCTGTCCAGCTTAAGAGTATTTGTTTCATTGTCTCCGATCAATCGGAAAAAGTATCGTTTTCCATAACACCTCACTTCGTTCACCGAGCCGTTCTTGAACGTTTCAAGAGCGAAGTACGGATAATTGAAGACGACGGTGCTTTCGAAGTACTGTTCCGGATCCGGCGGGTAGTGAGTTGTCACCCGGACCGTACATTCCATATCGGCGAGACCGCTCAGATACTCGTCCCATTTCTGAAGCGCGTCCCGAATAAACCCGGCATACTCGTCGGCCGGTGCGGAACCGCCCGGAACGCAGACCGACAGAAAAAGAAAGAAAGAAAGAAAAAACCGTTGAATTCGCATCGCGTTCCTCGCTCTCCCGATTTAAAATGGAATGCCCGAATGCAGTTTTTAAACGACACCCTTCGAATGACCGCCGAAACTACAGCGAAGCCGGCTCGCCGCCGTTGATCGAACCGAGCGCGCCCCAGACGCCGTATGTACTCTTCCCTTCGACCGCCTGGTTCGTTTCGAGAATCCTCGACCGCGAAACCATAAGATTTCCGGTGTCGATATCGTCGCGAATGAAGCGGACCGAACCGTCCATCATGGCGCAGTTCGCCCCGCCCGGGTGAAAACTCGACACGCCGCCCATCACCGGGCCGAACGGAGAATAGCCGAACGAACAGGTCAGGCTGTTCGGCGGCAGGTTCGTGGAAAAGCCGCACGAAAGGGGTTTGCCGACGAACCAGTAGGTTCCCCGCTGTCCCCACGATTCGAGGTTGCCAATTTTCAGCGAATCGACCGGATCCACGTAGCGGTAACAGTCCCCGGGCCAAACGCGCATCCCCGCCGGATCGCGGGCGTGGGGGTCGGCGACGACATCCCGCCGGGCGTCGCCGCCTCGGGAAGAGGCGGGAACCGAACTGACGATGGAACTGTACGGACTGCCGGTTTTGGGCGGATAGGTCGTGTTCGTACTGGCGGCGTAATCGGTCGGTCCGCCGGTGATCGACTCCGACAGACAGAGCGTGTTGCTCAAACCGTCGGTAATGTGAGAAAACGATTTCCAGCTGTGGGGAGTGAACGCGCCCCGTTTGGTCGCCGGCGTATTGATATCGCAGTTATAAAGGGGCGCGTCCCCCATATTGAACATGACGTTGCGGCGGCTGAAACTCCAGACCGAAAAGTCGAACGAGGAATCGGCCGGGTATTCCCGTTCCGGCGATTCGACCGCGCCCGATTCACTGTCGGAAGGACACGCAAACGCGGGAATCACGACCCCGGCCGCCCAATGGCGCGGGAGCGTCCCCATCGGACAGCTCGGGGGAGACGGCTTAACGATATAGATCGGCGGGTCGTCGGAAAGCTCGGTCGTCGTCGTTTGATAATAGATATGGAGAGGATCGTTTCTTCCCGCCGGATCCGACGAGGCGGACTCGTCAAACGCATTGTAAACCTGTGTCTGTTCCAAAAAGGGAAGGAGAAAGATCGGAGCGCCGCACGTTCCGATTTCCGTTCCGGTGTCGGTTTTTTCGACAATGTCAAACTTTTTGTACGTAGTGCAGAGCGCGGGAAGCCCGTCATGGGCGTTATGATACATCTGCACCGCCAGCGCGACCTGCCGCATATTGCCGGCGCACTTCGACCTCCGTCCGGCTTCCCGCGCGGCCTGAACGCCGACGGCGGTCAGCGTGAGCAGAATCGAAATGATCGAGATCGTCACCAAAAGCTCGATCAGCGTAAAACCGACGCGCCGCAAGTCCCGCACTCTTTCCATCGCGAAAACTCCTCTAAAAAAGGTTGAACACCGCAAAGATTCCACATCGCATTCCGACCCGCCGCAATCGACGCGCCGTTATTCGTCCCAGAAACCCAAGATCCACTCTTTCCCGAAATGAATGAGAGGAACCGAAAGCACGACCAAAAGCGCAAGACGCCAGAGACCGGCGAGACTGAACCGCCCGCTGGAAAACATCTGAGCCGTCGGACGAAAGAAAAGCGCAAACCGGCCGGTCAGGGAAAGGATCACGAAGAAAAAAACGATCACGAGCAACGTCAGACCGAAGAAGATAAAGCTCCGGGCGCGACGCTCCTCGTCTTCGTCGTAGTCCTCCCACCTTCGCACGATATGCCAGCAGCCGATCGCGTAGCCGACTGCCAGGGTAACCAGAAGGAGATGACGCCAGGTCCAGTCCCGAATGTCGAAAAAGCGAAACGCCGCGTTGAACCAGCCGATCGGCAGGAAAAACGTCACCGCCAGAATCACGATTCCGCACAAGAGAATCCAGCTCTCGGAAGAAAAATGCCACCATCGGTCGCCGTATGCCGCCTTGGTACCGACGATCTCGCCTTTAAGGTTTCTGATCTCTTTCATTGCGCGGTTCCTTTCTCGGAGTTCGGACAAACGGACCGTTCAAGTTCCCGCCATAAATATACATCTCTTCCGATCACAAATCAAATGATTTTGCGAAAAATTTTACCTAACGCTTCGGTGAGGGGACCGGCGAGTATTAAAACGGCAGGGAAGAGAATAAAAACCGCCCCCGTTCCGGAAATGCCGCCGGAACGGGGGCGAAAGGCGTTTCGAGAAGAGGTCTCTCAGGCGGAACCGGACCGATTTTACCAGGTCAGCCGCGCGTCGACCGAGTAGTGGTCGGAGGGAAGCGGGTCGCTCTTCGGCGGATCGCTGTGAATATCGAACGACTCGACGGTAAACTCGTCGGTCAGAAAGATATAGTCGATCACGTTTTCGCCCGCTTTGACCGGTTTTTCGGCCGGCCAGGTACGGACGCCTCCGCGCGCGGCGCGGGCGGCCTTCCGCGCGTCGCGCAGACCGGCAACGATCGTCTTATAGGCGGCGTCGGTCTCGACCGAGTTGAAGTCGCCGGTAATGATGAACGGCAGGCCCTTCGCCTTTTCCTCTTTGAATTTGAGGATCAGTTTCGAACTTTCGCCCCGCGCCAGCTCGCTGATATGGTCGAAATGGGTGTTGGCGTAGACCAGCACGCGACCGCTCGCCTTGTCGCGAAGTTTCGCCCACGAGACGACGCGGTTGCACGCCGCGTCCCACCCTTTTTTACCGGGCACGTCGGGCGTTTCGCTCAGCCAGAAGGTGCCGGAATCGAGCAGTTCGAATTTTTCGGTCTTGAAGAGGACGGGGCAGTACTCCCCCCCCTCGGCGCCGTCGTCGCGTCCGACCCCGACGTAGGAGTATTTCTCAAGCGCCGCCATGATGTAGTCGAGCTGATGCTTATACGCCTCTTGCAGGCCGAACAGATCGGGATCGGTCGCCCGAATGTCGGCGACCAGATTGTCGCGCCGCGCGGGCCAGTCGTTGCTTTCGGGCGTCGGCGCGAGCCAGACGTTATACGACATGACGCGCAGCTCGTCGGCGCGGGCAAACGCCGCGGCGCTCAGAATCAGGAGAAACAGAAAGACGGAAAAAAAACGGTTTTTCATCGGTCGGTTTCCCCTTCCCCGCTTTTGTGTTCGGCGGTAATGATGCTGTGGATTCCGCCGCGCGGGGTGAATTCGGCGGTCAGACGCATAAACTTCGGTTCAAGCACCGCGACCATGTCGTCGAGAATGCGGTTCGTGACCGCCTCGTAGAAGATTCCCTGGTTCCGAAACTTCTGAAGATAGAGTTTCAGGCTTTTAAGCTCCACGCATTTGGCGGCGGGAATGTAGCGAAACGTGAGCGTCCCGTAGTCGGGCTGACCGGTTTTCGGACAGACCGAGGTAAATTCGGGACAGACGTGTTCGATGACAAAGTCGCGCGCCGGACACGGGTTCTCAAAGCACTCGAGGATGTCGCGGGTCGGTTCCCCTTCGGTCGGTTTCATGGCGGAACCTCACTTACGGACAAGGGCGCGGTACGCGTCGAGAATTTTGGTTGTGAGCGGTCCGGCTTTTCCGCTGCCGATCACCCGGCCGTCGAGTTCGGTGACCGGAATCACCTCGGCGGCGCTCCCGGTCAGGAAACACTCCTCGGCGACGTAAACGTCGTGACGGGTGAAGTTTTGTTCTTTCGCCTCAATCCCGAGTTCGGCGGCGATTTCCAGCACCGCGTTGCGCGTGATCCCTTCCAGAATGCACGCGTCCAGCGGCGGGGTCAGCAGAACGCCGCGGCGGACGATGAAGATGTTGTCGCCGGAACACTCGGCGACGTTGCCGCGATGGTTCAGCAGGAGGACCTCTTCGCATCCGGCGCGATACGCTTCCATCTTCGCCAGGATATTGTTGAGATAGTTGAGCGACTTCACGCGGGTGCTCATCGAGAAGGAGGGCATCCGGATCGTGCTGGCGGTCACCAGTTTCATTCCGTTTTGATAGAGTTCTTCGGAATAGAGGGAAAGGCCGCGGGCGATGATGATCACCTGGGGATTGCTGCAGAGATGGGCGTCCAGACCGAGCGTGCCGTTTCCGCGGGTCACGACCAGGCGGATATAGCCGTCGACAATGTCGTTCGCCTTCAGCGTTTCGTAGACCGCGTCGGCCATCTCCTCTTTGGTCATCGGGATCTCGATGCAGAGGGAATGAGCCGATTCCCAGAGCCGGTCGAGATGTTCTTTGAGCCGGAACACCTTTTTGGAATAACTCCGCATCCCTTCGAAAACACCGTCGCCGTAAAGGAGAGCGTGATCAAACACGCTGACTTTCGCGTCCTCTTCGTTCACAAGCCCTTTATCGAGCCAAATTTTCGATGACATATCTACCTCCGCACATCGTGTCTATCGCGTAACCGTCAAACGCCGGTTAAGAAACTTTCCACAACCTGACCATCGACAAGGCGGACCACCCGGTCAGCGTCCCGGGCCTGCTCCATATCGTGGGTTACCATAATTATAGTAAGTTTCTTTTCCGCGTTCAAGGACCGGAGCAACTTAATAATCTCGACGGTCGTCTTCGAGTCGAGATTTCCGGTCGGTTCGTCGGCCAGAAGGACGCGCGGATTGGTGATCAGGGCGCGGGCGATCGACGTGCGCTGCATCTCCCCCCCCGAAAGTTCGTTCGGGCGATGCTTGATCCGGTGCGAAAGACCGACCAGATCGAGGAGCTGCTTGGCGTGATCGACGTACTCCCGGCGGCGGCGGAGGTAGCCGAAAAGGGATTCGCGCACCATGAGAGGGGCGAGAACGTTTTCGATCATATTCATTTCGGGAATCAGATGATAGAACTGAAATATCATCCCGATGTAGTGGTTTCGCAAAAAGTCGCGGCGGCGGCTCGGCAGGTTGTCGATCCGCTGACCGTCGAAATGGACGGTCCCCGAATCGGGCACGTCGAGCGTTCCCATCAGGTGCAGGAGGGTGCTTTTGCCCGATCCGCTCTGTCCGACGATCGCCAGGAATTCGCCGTCCCGGACCTGAATATCGACCCCGTTGAGAACCGGAATCAGGTTCTTCCCCTTTACGTACCCTTTATGGAGCCGGTTCACTTCGAGAATCGCGCTCCCCGTCGAAGAGCCGCCGGCGCCGGTTTCTTCCTTTTTCGGCGTCCATATCACGTCGTGATCTTCGACCGCGCGGGGAGCGGTGCGCGGAACCGGATCGGAAGGAGCGGGTTCTTCCCCCTCGCCGCGAAGATCGGGAAACGACAGGGAAGGATACGACCGCGGCGCGGGAGCCGAGTCGGTTTTGATCGACGAGACGGTAAACCGCCTGACCGCCGACCGGGCGTCGGCCGGCGCGGGGCGCGGGGGACGACTCGTTCCCGCTTCGGCGGCGCGGGCCGAATCGAGCTGGTCGTCGTCATCGTCCGTACCGCCCGGATAGAAGAGGGTCATCGACGCGCTGAGCGGCTTTTTCGCGCCGGGCGCGATCATTTTTTTATAGATTTCGGCGGTCTCGGGTCGGAGCCGCGAAAGGTCGTCTTGTTTTTTACCGAACATGGCCAACCGTACCCCCTTAGACACGGAGCGCGTCGACCGGACGGAGCCGCGCCGCGCGCAGGGCGGGGATCACCCCCGAAATGACCGCGATGAGAACCGAACCGACGACGATCCAGAAGACCGTCCACGGCTCGATGATCGCGGGAACCTCGTAAAAGTTGTAAACTTCGGGATTAAACACGTCGTGCCCCATCACCTGCGAAAGCCACGAGGCGAGCGTGTTGATATTCCGGACAAAGATGATCCCCAGCACGAGACCGAGCCCGGAACCGAGCAGACCGAGCGCCAAACCGTAATACAAAAAGATCTGCATCACGCCGAACCCGCTCACGCCGAGCGATTTGAGGATTCCGATATCGCGCGTCTTTTCGACGACCATCATAAAGAAGATCGCCAGGATCCCGAACCCCGCGACCGCCACGATCAGGAAGAGGAGGACGTTCAGAACGCCCAATTCGATCGAAACGGCCTCGAGCATATTCGCCTGCGAGTCGCGCCACGTGCGGATCATGAACAGGTGCGAGGGGAACTGCGGCGCGGCCTGGAGCCGGTCGCGCAGTTTGTTGATGTCGACTCCCGGTTTCGCCTTGATCAGAATGTTCGTCACCATCTTCTTGCCGTCGGGAGAAATCATATTCCGCATCCGCTGGAGCTTTTCGATCGGCACGAAGACGAAACTCTGATCGTACAGAACCATCCGCGACTCGTAGAGGTCGGTGACGGTGAACCGGTCCGAGACGATCGACGGGATCGAACGGTCGGTGCTGAGCGAAAGGCACGAGATGGTCACGTCGTCGCCCGGGACCACAAAGAGGGGTTCGCAGTAGCGGGTTTTCTGCGTGTCGGGATCGGTCACCTTGTACCGATTTCCGCCGACGATCCCGATTCCGATGATCACGCCGGTGTCCTGCTGGGTCGCCTTGTCGAAATGGGGCGCGAACTCTTCGTACGAGTCGAGCGGGGAGGGACCGACCGGTTCGGGCGCGCCGGGCGCCTCGTCCCCCGGCAGATCGATCTGACTGATTTCGCTGGAATAGACCGGCGCGGAGGTCAGTCCCGCCAGGGCGGCGGCGTACGGGCTGTTTTCCAAAGAATACGTTTTGCCCGACGGCGTTTCGCCTTCGCGCCGGGACGTCGCTTCCAGAGGAGACACCGTCGCGGGATCGGGCGCCGACGGCTCGGCCTCGGGCGGCGCGCCCGCCACGATCGGGTCAAAATCGGACTGCGGCGCGGGGAGATGTTCGGCGACGCTCTTCTGCCGCTCCTGCTCCTGCTGACGGTATTTTTCGTAGCGCGCGTCGCTGCGCCGTTTTTTCCAGCCGGCGGTACCGAGCACCGGACGCTGCACGCCGCGGTCCCCCGCCAGGTGGTTCTGGACGTCGTAGCCGTCCTCTTTGAGCGTAAACGACGTATGCCGCCGGTTCTCGGGATGCTGGAGATACTGCGCCAGCGCGGTCACTTTTTCCTGCGTTTCCGGATCGATTCCGATCAGCTCGACCGGCTTGTTGATCACCTCGCCCGGCGCGATTTCGTAGTTCAGAAGGGCCTGGGTCGAAACGGTCGGCGTCACCGCCTCGATCATATCGCCGGCGGCGTCCCAGACGTCGCGGATCCGCGCGTCGGCGTCTTCGATTCCGCGCAGACTCGACCACGCGCCGATCGTCACGTCGGAAAGCGCGCCGTGCATCCGGTTTTCCATCTCGCGGGAAAACCCGAGCATGACGGCGTTGACGACGATCATCGTCGCCACGCCGAGCGTCACGCTGATCACGCAGATCAGCGCGATGTAACGCGTCAGCAGATATCGCCAGGTCAGAAGGAGTTTATACATACTTCCTGTATTGTTTCGTTAGACGATCCTTGTCTTGCGAACGAGAAGGCGGGGACGCCCCCGCGCTCTTTCAGGCGAACTTCTCGGGACGCAGCAGCGGGAAGAGGATAACTTCGCGAATGCTGGTCGTGTTGGTCAGAATCATCACCAGACGGTCGATGCCGATCCCGAGTCCCCCGGCCGGAGGCATTCCGTGCCGGAGGGCGCGAATAAAATCGTGGTCCATCTTGGCCATCGAGTCTTCCTCTTTCTGACCGGCGAGCTGTTTGCGGAACAGCTCTTCCTGCAGGTCGGGGTCGTTCAGCTCGGTGTAGGCGTTGGCCAGCTCCATTCCGTTGATAAACAGCTCGAACCGCTCGGCGATCGCCGGATCGCTCCGCTTCCGTTTCGTCAGGGGACAAATACTCGCCGGGTAGTCGGTCACGAAGACCGGTCCTTCGAGCGCGTCTTCGACCTTCTCTTCAAAGACCTCGTTCAGGATGACGTCGGGATCTTTCTTATCGAGATCTTCCAGGCCGAGCGAGGCGGCGTACGCCTTGACCGCGTCCCGGTCGGTCGGGTCGACGCCGGTCTTTTCCCGGAACAATTCGAAGTAGGTGCGCCGGGCGAACGGCGGCGTGAAATCGAATTCTTTCCCCGCCCACTCGATTTTGTATCCTTTTCCGATCGCCTGAATGGCGTCGGTAATGATCTTTTCGGTGATGTCCATCATCGAACGGTAATCGCCGTACGCCTGATAGAGTTCCATCATCGTAAACTCGGGATTGTGCGTCTGGTCGATTCCCTCGTTCCGATAGACGCGGCCGATCTCGTAGACCCGTTCCATCCCGCCGACCAGAAGGCGCTTTAGATGGAGTTCGAGCGCGATTCGCATATAGAGCGGAATGTCGAGCGCGTTATGATGCGTCAGGAACGGACGCGCCGCGGCACCGCCGGCGACCGAGTGGAGCGTCGGCCCTTCGACTTCGACGAACCCTTCCCCGCCGAGCGTCTTTCGGATCGAGGCGAGAATCTTCGTCCGGTTCAGCATCCGCTCCATCACCCCGTCGGTGTGCACCAGATCCATATAGCGGAGCCGGCTGCGCAGTTCGGGATCGGAAAGACCGCTGTGTTTGTCGGGGGGCGTTTCGATCGACTTGCTCAGGAAGGTCAGACCGGACGCGAAGATCGTCAGTTCCCCCTTCTGCGTCTTTTTGAACTCCCCGTCGATCCCGACCAGGTCGCCCAGATCGAAGCAGAGCGCCAGCTCCCAGTTCTTTTCGCCGACCTGATTCTTTCCGATCAGGATCTGGATTTGGCCGGTCCAGTCGCGGATCGTCAGGAAGATCAGTTTCCCCTGACGGCGCTGAAGCATGATCCGTCCGGCGACGCGGACCGTCGGGCCGGACATCGGGATTTCGGGTTTGCGCCATT
This sequence comes from uncultured Planctomycetota bacterium, assembly GCA_902796885.1. GTDB lineage: Bacteria > Planctomycetota > Planctomycetia > Pirellulales > Thermoguttaceae > RUG695. Next base: position 1,927 of record CADBQY010000130.1, on the reverse strand, counting down.
GCGGCTGGCCTTCCGGCGGCGGAGGAGGCGCGATCGGTTCGCCGACCACGATCTCGCTTTCGCGGGCGCGAACCGACCCGATCGACATCTGACCGTCGAACCGGCTTCCCCACGGATCGATTCCCATCTCGATGATCTTACGCATCTTTTCGCGGCGCGAAGCTTCCAGAACGACTCCGGTACCGCCCGATTCCTCTTTCGCCATTTTCTCGTTTTCTTCTTTATGTATGCGGGTTCTGTTGTTCTCGCCGCGTCGACTCCGTAAAAACGCGGACTCCCCCGCCAACAAGAGAGGGAGTCTCCTATCTTCTTTATTTTGACAATAAAGCGGATTTGAGTCAATCCCTCTTATCCGTCCCGAACCCCGTAAAAACGGGACGAATCCCCCTTTTCCCCCTTTACAACGCGGGGTCGGATTTGCTAGAATAGACTACGGCGAGGAACGCCGACCCGTAAGGAAAAGAGGAAACCCATGAAACGAATTCACGATTTCTTTCTTCGGCGGGCCCGAATAACCGGTATTCTTTTACTGGTTTTAACCTTCGGCCCCCTTTCGCGCATCGACGCGCAGAAACAATCCGAGACCGCCGAATCGCTCGGATTGGGGGGAGCGTCCCGATTCGACGCGGGCTATTCTCCGATTGTTCTCGACCGCACGTCGATCGTACCGGGAACGCCGTTCAACGTCAAACCGACGATGGACAACCTCGTCTCCTCCTCCAAAACATCGATGGGGGGAATCCTCAACCGGTTCGACACGACGAAGTTCGGGCAGATGTTCAGTTCCAGCCCGACCGCCGCGGTCGCCGCCTCGCCGATCACCCGCAAGACTCCGGCGGCGGCCGTCGCCGCCACGACCGGAGTGAACGCGCCGAAAGTCTATCCCCCCCGACTCGAGATGGACGGGCAGGAACAGGCCGCCGAACCCGATCCCGCGGAATATGACGAAACGCGCAAACGGATCAAACGCGATCTGATCGAAGTCCTTTCGCGCTACCCCCTCACCAGTCCGGAAGAGGGGATCTCGTTTATCCTCGAGGGGAACACGCTGACCCTCCGCGGGCGGATCGACTCGTCCTATACCGTCGATATTCTCGTCCTGGCGGTCGAGATGGAGCCGGGCGTCGAGAAGGTGATCAACGAGATCGTCACCGCCGAAGACGGCGGGGACGAATGAGCTATCCGGTTTGAGATATTGTATACTTCGCGGCTTTCAGACGAAAAGCCGCGACGCGTTTTGGTTTCGATCATATCGAAAGATCACGTCTGAGAAGAAGCCGGAGTCTTTTGTCTCACCGGTATTTACTGCTTTCCCGCCGGAATTTGCCCCCCTTGGATTCAGACAGGAATGTTTTCAAAAATTTCAGGAAATTTTATTATTTTCGCTTGACGGCGGCCTTTCGGCAGCTATAATTCGGATCATGCGTTGGTTTTCATCAAAAAATCGTTCATTCGGATTGACCTTCGCGCCAGTCTGCTAAAAAACATCAAAACGCACGAGGGAAATAAAATGCTCAGAAAAAGATTCCTTGCAAAGCGGAACCCTAGAGTCGACCGATACCGCCGAACGAGCCGTTTTGAGCCCCTGGAAGAACGATGCCTTTTGGCCATGACGGCCAATTATCTGATGGTCGCAGCTCCAGATTCCGTCGCCGCCGAAGGAACGGACGGGAATACCGGAGCATGGCGCATTATGCGAACCGGCATCGACGTCTATCCCTGCGTCGTCTATTTCCGTATCGACGGACCGACGGATTTTACCCTTCAAACGGCGATAGGAGGCGACGTTGCCCTGACAACCCAAACCGTCGACGGCGTCACCTACAGAACCGGAACCGCTCTGATGGCGCCGGACGAGTCCGAAGTCATGCTTTTCCTCGTGCCGACGAACGACGCCATAAAAGAAGAGACCGAAACCGTCTCCATT
>CADBQY010000129.1 GCA_902796885.1 uncultured Planctomycetota bacterium | reverse complement strand
GGAGTCGTTTTATCGGTCTTTGTCGGCTTGGACGGCGTGATGAAATCGGGCTCGGCCGGAACGTAGAAGCCGTCGACGACGATCGTTCCGTTCGTCTCGGGATGTTTTTCGTGCCACCGCTTCAAGGCGTAATAATCCTGGCCCCAATCGATATTGGAATCGAGCAGATGACGCGGTCCGTTGAGCGGCCCGGCGTCGAGAAAAGCGCGTGTTTTTTGCCAAACCGTCCGTGCCGGTTCCGGCTCCGGACGCGGATAGTTCCGGTCTTCCGGAGTCGGCAGGACGGCGGCAAGTTCGTTGAAATACGCGATGGAATGGGGGTAAACCCAAAGACTGCTCGCGACGCTCCAGATCAGCAGAAACACGGCAAGCCGGCGTACGGCGCGCGACGATTTCGGGCTTGCGGCTTTAACCTCCGGCGCGAACGCCCGCGCGGCCTTCGTTGACCAGAGGAAAAAGAAGGGGAGCGCCGGGATCGCGTAACGCGAGTGGATCGAAAAACCGGTCTGCGAACTGACGAAAGCCAGTAGCGCGATCCCCGGCAGAAGAAGGAGAACCTCGTCGCGCCAGTCGGCGTTATACCCTTTGAGAAAGAGCGTGCAGAAGATCGCCAGGAGAAACAAACCGATCGTTCCGAGCGGCGTTTTCAGGAGGACGGCGTAAAGGTAATAGTACCACCAGCCGCGGTCCGACCACCGGCCCCGCAGATAGGAGGGGATTCCGCTTTCAAAATCGATCCGCTGAGTGTCGATCCCCTGAATGAAGTTTTGGGGAAACGGCATCGGCAGATAGCCGAGCGCCGTTTCGACAACGTTCCCGGATCCGTCGAACCGGTTCCCGCCGTCGAACGGAATCTCTTTGAGCGTCGGATATCCGGAGAAGAGCGTCGTCTGAAATCGGTAGTTCCGGAGCGGTCGGCCGGTCCCTTCAAAGAAATACCCCATATTGATCACCAGAAGGGAAACCGCGAAAATCAGAATCAGTTCCGCAAGCTGACGGCGCCGGGAGACCGCCGACGCGGATTTCGGGGGTCGGCAAATCAGCCACAGAATCGGAAAGAGGGGGTAGAAAATGAGGAGCGTGAACTTCGTCAGTTCCGCGAGACCGAGCGCCAGTCCGGCGGCGAACGCGTTTCGGCCGACCGGATCGCGGAGCCAGCGCCGAAAGAAATAGACGGCGACGACGGCGAAAACGCCGGAAACCGCGTCGGGCGCGATCAGATGACCATGTCCGAGAATCCAGGGGGAGAAGAACGTCAAACCGATACAGAAGGCGGCCGCGGCGGTTCCGCCGAACTCGCGGGCGTATCGGAAGACGCACGCCAAACCCGAAAGAAGAAGGACGATACAGCAGAGACGTCCGGCGAAAAGAAGGGAACGGTAGTTGGAATTCTTTTTTACGAAAAGGGAACCCGCCTGATATTCCTCCCTTCCGGAACGCGTGATTCCCAGTTCGGCGCGCGTCGCGGTTTCCGCCCCGGCAAGGATCGACGGCAACGCCCCGACCATCACGGTCAGCGGCGGATTAACGCGAAAGAGGGAATAGTCGCCCGTACGCCAGTAAGCCGCGCCTGAAGCGAGACGGCCGTTCTCGTTATAGACGGTCGCGTTGCGCCAGGCCGAAACGGCCGTTAAAATCGCGGCGAGAAAGAGAAACGGCCAAAGTGAAAGACGTCGCATTTTATTCTTCCGAAGCGGAACGGCATATATTGACATGGATACGGCCGACGAAAACCGGAATTTGTTCCTCTCGACAGACTTCCGCGAGCGATACGGCCGACGTGACCGCGCGCGGAGAAATCTACCGTTCCGTTTCCGGCTCGCCGGAGTCGGCGTTCGTCTCCGCGCCGTCCGGCGAAGACGGATCGAGCGACGCGGTGATCCGAACCGGCGCCATCTCCAGATATTTTTCCGTTGTCACCATAAAAGAGATCCCTTGGTCGTAGGTCTCTTCATCTTTTGGATAGCGAACACGCACTTTGATCTCCGCCGCCTCTTTGGGCGGAACGGTGATCGGAATGTTTTCCGCAAGTGTACACGAACAGCTCGATTCTTCGCCGACGACGGAAATCTCCTTTTGGGAAAGGTTCACGATGTAGAACGTGAGGACCTCCTCGCTTCCGGGTTCGCGTTTTCCCAAATAAAGGTGTTCCGGACAAAGAATATACGTCTTCTCGTCATGCGGGGATAATTCGGGAATATATCCGGCCAGCCAAAAAGAGAGACAGCCGACGGCGAAAGCTGCGAAGAGCGCCGCCCAAACGGCCGGCAATCGATTTTTCTTTTTCATCGGGTTACGCTCCGAGTCCGTTTCTTCTCTTTTTCACAATCCGGTAAACCGACGTCAGGACGAGCAGGACGCCCGCCAGGACGAGAAGATACCGCGGCCAATTCGGCGCGACGAAGTCCGGTTCGGGAAGGCCGTAGTAAGATTGGGTGAACCGTTTCGCCCGGTATTTGAATCGGCCGATCGGCCTGACCGTGTATTCGTCGAGGCATTTTGTCATTAACCGATCGTCCGCGAGATTGTAGATTTCGCGCGAATAGCGCGTGAGAACGGGCATCCGGTACTGATAGTCGTATTCAAACCGGGCTTCCCACCGGGAATCGAATTCCACCGGCGCGTCGGGTCCGAATTCTTCGCCGTCACAATTCACCAGAAAGAGTTTCATCGAGTCGGGCATCCAGTCATGGTCGGGCAGCAGCGTGATCTCCCCCTTATGCGCCATCGACCAGAGCGAAAGGAAGTTGGGCTCGTATTCAAACAAAAGGGTGATTTTGCGGGTCTCGTTTTCCGTAAACTCGCGGATTTCAGTGATCTCAAAATGCGGATCGTCGAAAAGAACGGGGAGTGGCATCATTCCGACATCCATGTGACGCGCCAGTTTCTGATAGATGCGGAAGTCCTCCCAGTTGACTTGAGTATCATCCTCTTTATACCAGCTGTCCAGATAGTGCCAGCTGAAAGCGGAATTCGGGGTCTCGGGGTGCGGTTCTCCGTCGATCTCCCAGGGGGCGTCTTCGTTCGGCTTTTTAAGCGAGAAAGAATACTCTCTGTTCCAGCCGCGTACCGTCGCGCTTTCTTTGCCGACGGTACGGCTGAAATTCACGTAGCTGGGGTAGATGCAGATCGTTTCCGACTCCCAGTCATCGCTTTCGGTCAGCGAACCGGACTCGTCGTAGATCTCTTCGTGACTGCGGACCGACGCCTCGCATCGCGTGATGAATTTGGCGTAGCGGTTCCACGATTCGAGCGCCGCCTTCTTGATCGGTTCGCCTTGCGGGTCCGCTCCCCGGAGGGAGACCGGAGCGGCCGCCAAAAGAACGGCGGCCATCACGCAGACGGAAAAAAGTTTCGTTCCAGTCATCGCAGTACTCCTCGTCAGTCAGGCGCCGCGTTGTTCCGACGGCGCTTCGGGATTCAATTTCGATAGTCACTCGGTTTCGTCCGAAGACCGGCTCCGTTTCCGGTAAATTTGATAGAGCCCGAGCGAAATGAACGCCAGTCCGAACACGAACAGGAAGATGCGGAACGGATTGTAATCCTTTTCGGCGAAATCCGGTTCGGGCAGACCGTAGTGGGAAAGCGTAAACCGCTTGGGCGGGTACTTGCCATGCTTGACATATTTCAAGTCGTAATCTGCGGAGGAGTTCCAGAACAGCCGTCCGTCGATCGTGGTTTCACAATGATCTTCCTTTAGTAGGGGCATCGCATAATCATTCTGATATTCGTAATTGCGAACTTGAAAGTATGGCGCAATACCTAATTTGTCTTCTTTTTCTTCTGTAATATGCAATTCAAGACTTTCGGGAAGCCAAAACGAGTCGGGCAGTAAGATAATTGTCCCTTTTCGGACGGCTTCAATCGGCGAAAATGACTCCGGAGAAAACGTGAATGAAATTCTGACCTTGTTAGTCCCGGATTCAACGATTCTTTCCGACTCGGTGATGTCAAATTCCGGGAGCGTAAAAAGGACGGAAAGCGGAATACTCGGGGCAAGCAATGAATCACCGAATGTGTCGGCAATATAGGAATCCATCGTGTCGTCACGGTGAAAACCTCCTTCTTCCCAATCTCTGTAACGCCATGTAAACCGCTGCGGAATTTCGTCCAGACGAGTGATGTCTAGAACGGAATAGACGTCTTTCTGCTCCTCTGTGATTACAAAAGTGTAATCCTTGTTAATCCCCGTGATGCGCCGTTTGTTCTGGTTGATGAGGAACGAGAACACGATAAGCGGATAATCGCATATCATTTCTGAAACCGTTTTTTCCTCCTCGTTTGTCCCGCCGTTATCATCGTACCAAGTTGTGTGCACAATGACACTCCCTTCGCAGTGCGACAGAAATTCACCGTATTCTTCCCAAGCATTAAGTGCTTCTTGGATAATTTTGTCAGTTTCCAAAGGAATGTCGTCCCCTCTGGATCCCTGGATAAAAAGCGAGAGAACCACGATGGAAAGAAAAATGGGTTTTAGCATTGACAATTTTACTAACCTGTTTTGCTTTCGTGTCAGCTATTCCGAATGATCGCGCGAATGATCGCGCGGTCTGTGCGATGACGTGAACCGCGAAAATTCTTCGCTTTCCCGGAATCGGCAACCAACGGAACGAGAATATCACAATTTTCTTCCGGCGTCAACGATTTTGGCGGATGAAATTTCGAAACTTCAAAAATATTCGCGACGGTGCGAGGCGATAAGTTTCGGGCGAACCCGCCGTCCCGGCGGAAAAACGTTCGGAAAGGCTACGGCTGCGGGGCCGTTTCCTTCTTGCCGGGAATGAGAAAGAGCGCGCGAAGGATGAGGAGTACGCCCAGCAGAACCAGAACGACTCTCGCGGGACTGATGCGCTTCTCCTCAAATCGCGGCTCGGGGAATCCGTAGTGGGAAAGGGTGAAAGCCTTTTTGTCGACCGAGCCGATTCTGCTGAGGTTCGAGACGACCGTTTCGCCTTCCCCGCGCTCCTTCGCGCCGACGGTCGTTCTTTGCTGACGGACGAGTACGGGAGGGTCGAAAGCGAAGTCGTAATGATTCTCGAGTGAGACGTGATATTCTTCCCGGTCGTTGATGTCGAATTCTTCGATAAGACATTCCGCTTTGATCGGCAGCCAGTACTTGTCGGGGAGGAGAGTCAGTTTGCCGCCGAGAAGGTTCATTTTGGGATTCTCCCGAACGGTTTGGCGATTGTCAAACGAGACATCGGCGACCGGTTCGCCGTTTTCGTCGCGATATTCAATACCGGTTATTGCGAACTCCTCGCTTTTCATGAGAGAGGGGAGCCAGAAGGGAAACAGACGCAGAGGGGCGCCGACGAGGAGAAGAACAGCGTTTTTTGTCGATTCGCCGTTGACCTCTTCCAGGAGGTTGGCGTTATCGAACCACCTTTTCGATCTTTTGATCAGATCAATTTCTCCCACGATAGGATCGGACGATTCGTACTTGAGGCTGAACATGTAACGCGAATTGAAAAGCCTTCGGGAAACGACGTCGTCGTTTTCGCCGAGATGTTCGATCGACAGATAGGGATACGAAAGTGTGAAACGGCGTTTGCTGCGGAAATCCAAACCGTCCGTCGCCGACATTGAGACGTCAACCTGACCGGAAATATGGTCCAAGGAGGTCATGTAACTTCGCCACGCCCGAAAGATTTCTTCCTGCTTGTCCCGAAACCGCCCGCTGTCTTGAGAGTAAGACGCATGAAAAAAAAAAAAAAAGACGACGACAGCGATCGTAATGCGTTTTGCCGTGAGCATGGTGCGGCGCGAGTCACAAAAATTCACAACACCCCCCCAAACGACAGACGCATTTTACCTTCGTTTCGGAGCAAAATCAACGGTTCCGTAAAATTCCTCTTCGACGTTTCGCGGCGCCCCGCAGCCAAAAGCTGGGGTTGCCGGTTCGGCGTTCTTTCCGAATCCCCCCTCTCGGCTTGCAGAGCGGGATAAATTCTCCTTGCCCGATTTGCCCATTTGGTGTAGACTTAGACCGCGTTTCGGCCTCCGTTTGCCGGAGACAGGCGGATTATCCCGCGGCGCTTTTTTCGAGATTCCCGGCGGCCGCACCGCCACGAAGGGATCGTATATTTTAAGGAGAGAAGATGGAGATTCACGAGACCGCGATCGTCAGCCCGAAAGCGAAAATCGGCGAAGGGTGTAAGTTCGGTCCTTATACGATTGTCGAAGACGACGTGGAGATCGGGGAAAACTGCGTCTTCGACGCCTTTTCGGTCGTTCGCGGCGGCACCAAAATGGGGAACGGAAACCACCTCTTCGAAGGGGCGGTGGTCGGGGGGCATC
>CADBQY010000128.1 GCA_902796885.1 uncultured Planctomycetota bacterium | reverse complement strand
GTATAGCTCAGTTTGGTTAGAGCGCGTCCCTGATAAGGACGAGGTCCATGGTTCGAGTCCATGTACGCCCATAATTGGGGTTTTAGGTCATTTCACCTAAGACCCCTTTTTTTATGCGATATGCCTTATTTTAAGGGGCCAAACCGCTGTAAACAGCGGGGAGGGGTGTTCAGTAGATTACACTTAAAACCCCTAGTTTGCCCTTGCTTTAAGGGCAGTTTTAAGGGCAGAAAAAAAGCTGCCCTTAAAATTTTCAAGATTCGGCCGGGAAGGTTTCGCGCTTCCCGTTCGTCTCGACCGCCGCGGCGGTTCGCCGTTTTCGCTGTCGTCTTGTCGGTTATTGGCGTTTTTTCGGCGCCCGCTCCTTGCGCGGTCGGCTCTTTTGTGGAAAAATGGGGGCGGATTGCCGTTTTATTCCCTGGGAAAGTTATTGCCATGCCCGAAAAAGTGAAATTTTCGAATCGATGTTCAGAAATCGCCGGTCTGCCGGTCGCCGATCTGGCGAGCCGGTTCGGCACCCCCCTCTACGTTTACGACGCCGCGAAGATCAAAGAGCGAGTCGCCGACCTGGCGATGTTCGACACCGTTCGGTACGCGCAGAAAGCCTGCTCGAATATCGCGATCCTCAAACTGATCCGCGAGGCGGGCGCGGCGGTCGATGCGGTCAGTGCGATGGAGATCCGCCGGGCGGTCGCCGCCGGATGGCCCGTCGCGGCGGAAAAGCCGGACGATCCCGATCCGATCGTCTATACCGCCGATATTTTCGACCGCGACGCGCTCGACCTGATCGCGGGGGAATACCCGGTGCACGTGAACTGCGGGTCGATGGATATGATCTGGCAGCTTGGCCAGCGGGCGCCGGGACGCGAAATCTCGCTCCGGCTCAATCCCGGGTTTGGGCACGGGCACAGCCAAAAGACGAATACCGGCGGCGATCAGTCGAAACACGGGATTTGGTACGAAGATCTGATGCGGGCCGTCGAACTGGCGTCTCATTTCGATCTGAAAGTGAAAGGGCTTCATATGCATATCGGGTCGGGAACCGATATGGAGCATCTCGCCACCGTTTGCGAGGCGATGGATCGGGCCGGACTCGCCGCCGGACCCCGGATCCGCGTGATCAGCTGCGGCGGAGGGCTGCCGGTTCCGTACGACGACGAGGGCGAATATGTCGATCTGGCGGCGTATCATCGGCTCTGGCGCGAAAAGCTCGATCTGCTGGCGAAGGTCTATCGTCATCCGATCCGCCTTGAAATCGAGCCGGGCCGCTATATCGTCGCCGAAAGCGGATATCTGGTGAGCGAGATCCGCGCGGTCAAGAAACAGGGGGAAAACCTTTTCTACCTGGTCGACGCCGGGTTTAACAACCTCGTCCGTCCGGTGATGTACGGGTCGTATCATCCGATCGCGGTGGCCGGCGCGTCCGCAGACGCGCCGGAATCGGACGTCATCGTCGGCGGCCCCCTCTGCGAGTCGGGCGATATCTTCACGCAAAAAGAAGGGGGTTACGTCGAAAAGCGGCGTCTGCCGGTCGCCGAGGTCGGCGATCTGGTCGTCTTCGGCGTGGCGGGGGCGTACGGCTTTATGATGGGATCGAATTACAACTCCAAACCGCTCGCCGCCGAAGTGCTGATCGAAAACGGCGAGCCCCGTCTGATTCGGAAACGGCAGACATTCGACGACCTGACCGCCTGCGAGGTGTACTGATGCTCGTAAAACTCAAAACGTATTCGCTCCGCGGAATCGAGGCCGTTCCGGTCGAGGTCGAGGTCGACGTTTCGCGCCGCGGGAAAGACGGCGTGACGATCGTCGGACTCCCCGAAACGGTCGTCAAGGAGAGTACGCACCGCGTTTCGCGCGCGATTGAAAATTCCGGCTATACGGTTCCTTCGCACAGCATTCTGGTGAACCTGGCGCCCGCCGACATGCCGAAACAGGCCGCGTCGTTCGACGTGCCGATCGCGCTGGGAATGATCGCCGCCGGAGGGGAGTTCGAGTCCGATCTTTTCGACCGGATCGCGATCGTCGGCGAGCTGGCGCTCGACGGGTCGGTTCGCGGGTGCAAAGGGGTGCTGGCGATGGCGATGGCCGCCGCCAAACAGCGTCTGCGCGCTTTTCTGGTGCCGGCGGTGAACGCCCGCGAGGCGTCGGTGGTCGAAGGGATCGAGGTCGTGCCGTATACCCATCTGGCCGAGGCGATCGGTTACCTTTCGGGCGAACTCGAAATGGAACCGATCGCGCATCTGCGGGAAGACGAGTTTGTGGAGCTGACCCGATACGACGTCGATTTTTCCGACGTGCGGGGGCAGGATTCCGCCAAACGCGCCCTGACGATCGCCGCCGCCGGCGGGCATAACGTGCTGATGATCGGTCCTCCCGGAACGGGCAAGACGATGCTCGCCAAGCGGTTTCCGACGATTTTGCCCCCGTTTTCGCTCGCCGAGTCGCTTGAGACGACCCGCATCTATTCGGCGCTCGGTTTGCTCAAGCCGAATCTGCCCCTGATCGGGACGCGTCCGTTCCGCGAGCCGCATCATACGATCAGCGTTCAGGGGCTTGTCGGCGGCGGAAGCCATCCCGTGCCGGGCGAAATCAGTCTGGCGCATTACGGCGTCCTCTTTTTGGACGAGCTTCCCGAGTTCAGCCGACGTACTCTTGAAGTGCTCCGGCAGCCGCTCGAGGACGGCCGGGTGACGATCGCGCGGGCGAACCACGTCGAGACGTTCCCGTCCGACTTTATTCTGATCGCCGCGATGAACCCGTGCCCCTGCGGGTACCGGAACGACACGCGGCGCGTCTGCCGCTGTTCGCCGCCCCAGATCGAACGGTATATGGCGAAGATCAGCGGGCCGCTCCTCGATCGGATCGACATCCACATCGAGGTACCGCCTCTCGACTATAAAGAGCTGTCGTCGCGCGAACCGGGCCGGTCGAGCGCGTCGATCCTCGAAGAGGTGATGCGGGCGCGTAAAATACAGAGTCAGCGCTTTGCGCGGAGCAAGGCGCGATACAACGCCGATATGACGCACCGTCAGATCGTGACGTACTGCCGGCTCGACGCCGAGGGGGAGAAGATTCTCGAAAACGCGATGCGCGATTTCGGACTTTCGGCGCGCGCCCACGACAAGATTCTCCGGATTGCCCGAACGATCGCCGACCTGGAGGGCGCCGAACAGATATCGACGGAACACCTGTACGAGTCGGTCAGCTACCGCGCGCTCGACCGGAAACTCTGGAACTGAAAAAACGGACAACCCGAACGTCCCGTTCCCCGTTTGGCGGGGCGTGTTTTTCCATTGGATGAGGTTTTAACGCAATGAACGAAGAGAATTCTCCTTTTATTTCGTCCGGCAGCCCGGATCCTCCCTATCCCCCGTTCCCGAAAGGGGAATTTCCGCGCCGGTTCGACGGCGCGTATCGGCCGAGCCGCCGTTCGTTCTGGGGGGTGTTCGGCAAGATTCTCCTTTGGTGCGGCTCGCTTCTTCTGATTTGTCTGGGCGGGCTCTTCCTGCTGGGGGTGATCGGTTTCCTCGTTTCCGTCAAGGGGATTTCGACCGACGATGAGATCAAGAACACGCCCGTCGAAAAGGTCTTGGCCGGGACCGACGTTTCGCCGAAAAAGATCGTGGTGCTCCCGATCGAAGGGACGATTACCGAAAGCGAGTTCGGGTTTATCCGCAACTGTATTAAAAAGGCGTACGAGGACGACCGTCTTTCGGGCCTGGTCCTCCGCGTCAATTCTCCCGGCGGGACGATCTCCGGAAGCGACTACTACTATGAACTCCTCGGCAAACTGAAAGAGGAACGGAAGGTTCCCGTCTACGTCAGCATGGGGGGGGTCGCCGCCAGCGGCGGGTATTACGTCTCGATGGTCGCCGATAAGATATACGCCGAACGCTCGACCATTACCGGGTCGATCGGCGTGATTTCGATGATGTTCGACGCTTCGTCGCTCTGCGAAAAGATCGGGGTGCGGAGCAACTATATCGTCAGCGGCAAGAACAAGGGTATGGGGGATTTCACCCGTCCGATGTCCGACGACGAGCGCGCGATCTGGCAGTCGCTGATCGACCAGGCGTACGAACAGTTCCTTGACGTGGTTCGCCGCGGACGGCCCGCGTTCGCGCTGAAAAGCGAAGGGGAGTCCGCCGCGGCGGACGAGGCGGCCGAAAGCGAGGCCGCCGACGGGGCCGAACCCGAAGCTGAATCCGACACCGACGCCGGCGCGGCCGACCCTCTGCGCGGGATTGCCGACGGACGCGTCTATTCGGCCGCCGACGCGAAACGGCTCGGGCTGATCGACGAAATCGGCTTTTTGCAGGACGCGACCGAGGCGATGATCAAAGACGAGCTGAAAGTGTCGCAGGACGATGTTCAGGTGGTTCGATACAGAAAGCAGGAAAGTGTCCTTTCGGCGCTCGGCGCGGAAGTCGGCGGCGGCGAAGCGGCGCGGCAGGCCGCCTCGCTGATGCGGTCCCTTTCGACGCCGGGCCTCTACTATATGGTTCCCGGAACACTCCCTTCCTTTGACTGACGAGGTTTTTTATGGCACTCTATCTGATCTGTTTCGGCGTTCCGATGCTCCTGGCGATGTACGCGCAGGGGCTGGTGAAAAGCCGGTATGCCGCCGCGAGCAAGGTTCCCGCCCGCTATCGAACCCGTTCGGGGGGCGAGGGACTGGTTTCCGGCGCCGAGGCGGCGCGGATCATTCTCGATTCGGCGGGTTTGCGCGACGTGCCGATCCGCCGGATCAACGCCGGCGCGCTGACCGATTACTACGATCCGGGGAACCGACAGATCTGTCTGAGCGACGACATCTATAACGGCACGTCGCTGGCCGACGTCGGGATCGCCGCGCACGAAGCCGGACACGCCATTCAGCATGCCGAGAAGTATCTCTTTTTGAACCTGACGCAGGCGGCGTTTCCGATCGCGCGGTTCGGCAGTCAGTTTTCGTTTTATTTCCTTCTGGCCGGGCTGGGAATGCAGATTCTCGAGCTCGCCTGGGTCGGCGTGGCGCTTTTCGGGTTCGCCGCGGTCTATCAGATCATCAATCTGCCGGTCGAATATAACGCCAGCAGCCGCGCCAAGAAGCACCTGGCGGCGCTCGGACTGGTCGACGAACGCGAAATGACCTACGTGCGGAACGTCCTGGGCGCCGCGGCGCTCACCTACGTCGCCGCTATGCTTTCGGCGTTCTTCCAGTTCGTCTTTTTCTTTCTCCGGCTTTTGAGTGCGCAGAGCCGGGAATGACCGGAAAGGTAAACGACCTTGACCGCTTAATCCATTCCATTTATAATCAGCGCGGCGCTTTTTGAGGGAGGCTCAACGGGCGCCGCGCGTTATACGTTTTGAAGATCAGGCGGGGGAACGTGCGCTTTCTCCCCAATAAATTCCACCCGAATTGAAAAAAGTCGACGATACCTATGAAAACTCCCGTACAAGAGGCCAACAGCCTTGAAAAGCTTCTCATTTCGACAGGCGATTACCTGAAAGAGAACCGTGAAAAGTGTCTCCAGACGCTCCTTCTGATCCTGGTGGCGGTCGCCGCGGTCGTTTTCCTGCGCACCTATTTTTACGGGAAACCGAAAAAGTTCCAGCAGGATTTCGATCAGGCCTACGCGATCTCGTCGCAGCAGGCGATGCTGACCGGGCTCCCTTCGGTCGAGCCGTACGACACGCTGGCGGCGCACTATAACCGCGGCGACGCCGGCGCCGAGATCCGCATCAACGCCGCCGAGGCGGTTCTGAAGACCGGGCAGAACCAGGTTGAACGGAAAAAGGCCGCCAGTCGTGCCGGCCGGGCCGCCGCCGACGTGATCGCCATGGATCCGGAAGCGACGTTCAACGACGCGATCAAACGGTTCGAAGAGGTGACCTCGCCGCAGATGGCGGTCGATCGCGGCCTTGCCGCCCGCGCCCTTTACGGACTTGCCTCGGCGTGGGAAAATCTCGCGGCGGTCACGGCCGGCGACGACGAGGTGAATGTGAAACTCGACACGGCCAAAGGGGGCTATCAGCGGGTGATCGGCGAATTCGCCGAAACGCCGTACGCCGCGCAGGCGAAGATCCGTCTTGCCAAGGTCGACGAGCCGCTGACGCGCGAATTCTACAAGAAAAGCGCCGCCGATTACGTGGCGATGCCGGTCCCCGAAGAGATCAAACCCGAAGAGTCGATTCTGCCGGAAGGTTCGGGTCAGCTTGACCCCGCCGCCGACGTGACGGGCGAGGACTTCTCGCTCGAAGGGGACGAAGTGGAAGCGCCTGCCGAACCCGCGCCTGAAGCGGAACCCGCGGCCGAACCTGCCGCCGAAGCTCCCGCGGAATCCGCGGCCGAGCCCGCCGCCGAAGCGCCCGCGGAACCCGCGGCCGAGCCCGCCGCCGAAACGCCCGCGGAACCCGCGGCCGAAGCTCCCGCCGAGAGCGAGTGATTCCTCCGGTATTTCTTCCGTAAGACGCAAAACGACCGCGCGAAAGCGCGGTCGTTTTGTTTACGGCCGGGTTAAAAACTTTTGCGCCGCCTTTTCACTTAACGGTGTCGGGGACGACGACGATCGGCGCCTCGCGCGTGATCGTTCCCGTCCGGCCGGTTTTGATCTGAACCGAAATCTTCCAGCGGATCTCGTTCGATTCGGACATGAACGAGTGCATCGCGCCGTGCGGAATCTTGATGAAAAATTCCTTGTGGAACGGCTCGTTCGGCGAGACGCGGAAATCGGTCCGTTCGAAGAGAGGGAACCGGAGAACCTCTTTTTTGTTCGTCAAAACGTCGGTTCCCTTTGTATAGCGAGTCATCTCTTCACAACAGAGGGCGACCGTATAGGAGCGGGCCGAGAGGGGGCCGGACTGCCGGAGCGCAAGGCGGCACGGGCGGTTCGGAACGACTTCGACGTTTGAAGATTCGATAATGGTGGCCCCGGTCCGCATCGTTCGGAAGGTGCGTTTCGCGAAAATGACGAGGCCGACCGCCCCGACCCCGCAGAAGATCAGTCCGAAGGCGATCCCCAGAATCAGGTCGAGGAGATCTTGTCGATCGCGAAGCACGTGGAAAAAAGTGAAGAGCGCGGTCAAGCACCAGAGGAGGGTCAGCGCCAGACCGGTCAGGTTTTGAACGACCGGCATGACGAACATCGGCAGGCGGTAGGGAAGTTCGGTTCCGCGGTTCTCTTTAATCTGCTGAACGCCGGGGATCGTCGAGACGCGGTCCGGCTCGATTTTCGTCTCCGCCGACCATTCGAGCGAATGGCACCGCTTTCGGGCGGTCCAGACCAGCCCCGCCGCGCCCGAAAGGGCGAGCGAAACGAGGATCGCCATGAAAAGCCACTGCCAGATATCCAGGTCTCGTTTGAGGATCGCCCTGTTCGGCTCTTCGGTCAGATAGCGGCAGATCCGCTGTTCGCCCGGCGTGTATTTGGCGAGGATCTTACAGGCGTCTTCCCTGGTATAGTCGAATCCGCGGTCTCCGTCGAGGGTGGTTTTGTCGTAGGCGTTGACGACGAACTCTCGGCCGGCGCGGTCTTTGTAGCGGATTTTGATTTCGGGCCGATAGCCGGTTCGTTCCCCTTCGATCCGGTTGTGCAAACAGCGTTCGAGAACGGTACAGCGCGCGGGAGCGTATCGGCGCGCCTCGCGCAGGGAGGGGAGTCCCCAGGTCAGGAGCTGTACCAGCGAAAAGGAAATTCCCAAGACGAGGAGCGGACCGAAGAGCCAGAGTTCGGAAGGCTTCCAAAATTTGAGGACCGGTTTCGGCGCGCCCTGGGGGCGCGAATCGGTCTTTTTGACGGAGCGATGGTCTTCCGGCATTATTCTTGGGGGGTAGGCTGTTCCGGCTTCGGTTTGTCGGTGCGGTAAAACCCGAGCTTTTCCAAGGCTTTGAAGACCTCTTCCAAGGTCTTTTCGCCGAAATTCGGGATCGCCAAGAGATCGCTGCGGCGGCACTTCAGGAGATCCTCGACGGTCGAGATTCCCTGTTCGTCCAGACAGTTCGTGGTGCGCACCGACAGACCGATCTGGGCTGTGCTCATCTTGAGCTTTCTGAGCCGATCTTCCGCCTCGACGACCGCCTGATTTAATTTGATTCGGGTACCCATATTTGATTCCTCCGTGAGCGAGGGGCAGACCGCCGCGCCGGAACGAACCGGCCGCGGCATCATATTGAAGATACGTACAATTTAACGAATCTGAGGAATTTTGCAACAGGCCGTCCCATTTCGCACAAAAAAAGCCCCCACTTTCGGCGAAAGCGGGGGCGTTCGAATCGGCGGCAGACGGCGAAAATCAGAAGTGGAAGATGATGTCGCCGCCGTAGGTCAGGCGGTTGTCGTCGTTGAAACGGTCGTAAATCCCTTTGTAGAGGGTGTTTCCGTGAAGATCCGCCGCGGTGATATCGGAGTAGTCCCAGCGGACTTCCGGCCGGATCGTGAGACAGTCGGTCGGCCGCCAGTTCAGACCGACCGAAACGTCGACGACGTTCTCGCCGGTCCAGCGGTACCCGACGTCGGGAATTTCGACCGAGGTCGGTTCGCCGCCAAGGAGCCGGGTTCGTCCGTCGTCGTAGAACCATTCGGCGCGCGCCCCGAGATCGAGATTCGGCGCCAGCGCGAAATAGAGGTAGTTCACCACCGAGTACCAGCGGCCGTCTTCGCGGATTTTCTTGCCGCTCCGGTCGATCCGGTACGCGCCGTCTTCGGCGATCCCCAGGTCATGTTCCAGAACCCAGGTGACTTCGGGGCAGAGGCGTTTTTCGACCACCAGACTGTAGCTGGTCTGCCGTCCGTCGACCGTGGCGAACTCGCGGTTCCGCAGGTTGTACCAATTGTCGATGACCGCGTCGCCGGTCGAGACGATGAAGGTGAGCGAATCGCCCGGATTCCCTTCGAAGGCGACCCCGCCGATGATATCCCAGCTCTTGTTGTTGTCGTCGAAGACGTTCCACCCCTGATGCGCCCCGCCGATGACCGAGAAGATATTGTTCAGGCGGAGTTTCGCCGTCGCGCCGGTCACGGTCTGCGGCTGGCCGTAGAGCATCGTATACGAATGGGTGTGGAAGAAGTTGTTCGGCGAGCAGATCGACTCGTAGCCCATCGGCGAGTAGAAATGCCCGACCTTGGCGGTCAGCCCCGAAAGGATCGGCGCGTACGCTTCAATATAGGCCTGCGGAACCGCAAGGCCGTACTGCGGATATCCGCCCCGCTTGTTCTTGTTCCAGTGGGTGTCGGCCATATAGATGTTCCCCGCCGCGGCGCCGATCGGCGTGGTGTTTTCCGATTCCAGACCGATCGAGCTGGCCAGCTGATAGTCGGTGCCGAACAGGGCGTCGATCCGCGCGCCGATCGAGAAGTGGTCGCCGTATTCGACCTGGCGTCCCATCGTGACGTATGCCTGGCTCAACTGGTACGGCGAGATCGAGGCGTTCCGCCCCTCGGTGTTTTCGTCGAACCCTTTGGTAACCGGCCACTCGTTATGGTCGTAGACGCTCCCCGTCGCCCAGCCGTCGAAGTAGAGTTTGCCGAGCATCTTGTTCTCGGCCGGCAGCAGACCGTTTCGGACCGACGAGGGGAACGGGAGTCCTTCGGAATAGAACGCGTCGGTATAGGCGTTCCCCGTATACGCGGCCCCGCCGACGTTGGGCGTCTCGAACTCCATCGTGTCGAAGTAGTTGTTGAGCGGCTCCTGCCCCCCCTTTCGCGGGGCGGTTCCCGACTGAACCAGCGCGGCGGTCGGCGCGGGCTTTTGCTCCTGAGCGGGCGCTTGCGGCGGCGCCTCGGCGGTCGACGCGATCAGGACCGGCTCGAATCCCTGTTGCGCCGAGTATCCCCCGTATCCGGGCGCGGCGGCGGCCGCCTGGCCGGAAGTCGCGTAACCGAAGT
Source organism: uncultured Planctomycetota bacterium (assembly GCA_902796885.1). Lineage (GTDB taxonomy): Bacteria > Planctomycetota > Planctomycetia > Pirellulales > Thermoguttaceae > RUG695. Next base: position 8,330 of record CADBQY010000128.1, on the reverse strand, counting down.
CTTCGAGCGGACTCCGCTGAAAGATCTGCGCGTCGAGTCCCCGAGTGCCGGCAAAGAGCGCCGACGAAAGAATCGCGGCGATTCCGAATAAAGATTTAGGTTGCAGTTTCATCCTAAAGGTCTCCTTGTCCCAAACTATCGGCAAAACCGTCGGAACCGCATTAACCATTACAATCGGAATTTTCAGAATAACTCAAATTTTCGGATTTCGGGAGCCGGAAGACCGGCCGATGGTTTCCCCCCCGAAAATCGGATATAATGGGGGGGTATCGCGAAAACGCCGGACGGAACGTCCGGACATTAATAATAAGGAGATCGCAGACAGCACGATGTCGAACAGTCCAAGACCGAAAAACCCCGGCGAACGGAACCGGGACCGGAATAAAAAAGACCTGGGGAACAGTTCGCTCCCGCCGAAAACCCGTGCCGAAAAGAAAGACGCCCGCCTGAACCGCGAGCCCGACGCGGAACCGGCCGACGCGGAATCGCCCGAAGACGGCGGGAACGCCGCCGAGATTCCCGCGTCGTCTCCGTTTGCCGAGTCGGTCTGGACGACCGACCGATTCGACGCCTCGACCCACGTCGATCAAATGACGCGGGTCGAGAGTCTGGAACGGGAACGGGCGATTTTGGTCGGCGTCTACCCGCCGAAAGCGGAACTTTCGGACGAGCCGCTCGACGAACTCGCCGGACTGGCCGAGGCGGCGGGGGTCGAGCCGGTCGGCCGGCTGATCCAGCGGCGCGACAAACCCGATTTCACGACCTGTATCGGGAAAGGGAAAGTCGAGGAGCTCGCCCTGCTGGTCGAATCGAACGGGGCGAACGTCGTTCTGTTCGACAACGACCTGGCGCCCGGGCAGACGCGGAATCTGGAACAGACGCTCAAGGTGAAGGTGATCGACCGAACCGAGCTGATCCTGGACATCTTCGCGTCCCGCGCGCGAACGCACGAGGCGCGTCTGGCGGTCGAACTGGCGCAGCTTGAATATTCGCTCCCCCGGCTCAAGCGGATGTGGACCCATCTCGAACGGCAGGCGGGGGGCGGGGTCGGTCTGCGCGGGCCCGGCGAAAAACAGCTCGAGGTCGACCGGCGGATCGCCCAGAAGAAGATCACCGCGCTGAAAGCGGAACTCGAAGAGATTCACGCGCGGAAACAGCGCCAGGTGAGCGGCCGGAAATGGTCGCGGAAAGTCTGTCTGGTCGGCTACACGAACGCCGGAAAATCGACTCTCCTGAACCGGATGACCGACTCGGACGTCTTCGTGAAAGACCTCCTCTTCGCGACGCTCGACACGCGCACGCGCCGCTGGTTCCTTCCCGGCTGGGGGCCGGTCCTTTTGAGCGACACGGTCGGGTTTATCCGCGACCTGCCGCACCACTTAATCGCCAGCTTCCGCGCCACGCTCGAAGAGGCGACCGGCGCCGATCTTCTGCTGCACGTCGCCGACGCGGGGAACCCCGACGTCGTCAATCAGATCAAAAGCGCGGTGAAGGTGCTCGAGAGTCTCGGAATCGACGAGAAAGACACGATCCTGGTTCTGAACAAGATCGACACGGCGGAACCTCAGCGTCTGGCGGCGCTGAAAGAACGTTACCCGATGGCGGTCTGCATCAGCGCGCGGGAGGGGAGCGGTCTGGACGACCTGACCCGCGCGGTCAACGATCTTCTGAGCCGCGAATTTCTGACCGTCGAGGTCGAGGCGCCGATCGCCGACGGCCGGCTCGACGCCTATCTGACCCGCGAGGGGGAAGTCCTCGACCGGCGGTACGACGAGACCGCCGCCAAGGCGTTTTTTCAATGCCGTCTCCCGCGGCATATCGTCGATAAACTCGTCTCGCGAGACGATATCGCCGTTCACGGAGCCCCGCCGAAGGAAGAGGAATTTTGAGCTTAACCGTCCTCCGCGCCGAGTCCGAACCGCTCTTTCCGGAAAGCGAACTTTCGCCGCTGCGCCGCCGGATTCGCGCGTGGTTCGCCCGAAACGGACGCGACCTTCCCTGGCGGCGGACGCGCGACCCGTACGCCGTCTGGGTCAGCGAGATCATGCTCCAGCAGACGACGACCGAGACGGTCGCGGGTTACTACGCCCGGTTTTTGGAACGGTTCCCGAACGTCGAGACGCTGGCGCGCGCCGACGTTTCGGAGGTTCTGCGCTGCTGGGAAGGGCTCGGCTATTACCGCCGCGCCCACCTGCTGCACAAGGCCGCCGGCGTGATTTTAAACGACTTCGGCGGCCGCTTTCCGACCCGGCGCGAAGAGCTCGAATCCCTGCCGGGGTTCGGCCGCTACACAGCCGGCGCGGTCCTTTCGTTTGCGCTCGGCCGGCGCGAGGCGATCCTCGAAGCGAACACGACGCGCCTGCACGCCCGCGTCTTGGGCGTGCGCGGCGACCTGACGCGCGCCGAGAATACGCACGTCCTTTGGGATTTCGCGCGCCGGATTCTGCCGGCGCGGTCGCCCGGCGTTTTTAATCAGGCGCTGATCGATCTGGGCCGGCTCGTTTGCCAACCGAAAAACCCCCGGTGCGGCGAATGCCCCTGCGCGGCGTCCTGCCGCGCCGCCCGCGGCGGTTTGCAAAGCGAGATTCCCGCGCCGAAACGGAAACCGCCGGTCGAGGAGCGGACCGAGGTGGCGTGGCTCGTCCGCCGGTCGTTCTTCGTCCAGCGCGCGCGGGACGCCTTCCTTTTTATCCGCTATCCCGAGCGTCTCCGCTGGGGCGGTCTTTGGGATTTCCCCCGGTTCCTCCGCGAGGGGGAAGGGGACGCCGCCGAAGCGCGTCTGGCCGAGTCGCTCGCCGCGCTCGTCGGTTCGACCGCGATCAGGCCGGGCGGCGAGGTCCGCCGCATGACGCACGCCGTCACGCGGTTTCGGATCACCCTCGTTCTGCGCGAGACCGCCGGCCGCGCCGCGCCGGGCGATCTTTCGTATTTTCACCCGAAATCGCCCGATCTCGGTTCGGGGGATCGGGTCGTTTCGTTCGCCGGCGGGCCGACGCGTCTGGACGGCGTGGAGTACCGCTGGCTGACCTTGCGGCGGGCGGCGTCGCTTCCGCTCAGTTCGACCGGCCGCGCGCTGGTTCAAACGCTTTCGAACGATTCACGCTATCAACGATAAGGAGTTTACGATGAAAAAGCTTTCCGCCTCTTTCTTGCTGACCGCCGCGCTGGCCGTTCTCTTCGCCGCGCGCGCCGCCGCGCAGGACGTTGTCCGCGTCGACGTCGAACATCAGGGACCGCCGATTTCGAAGTATATCTACGGTCAGTTCATCGAGCATTTCGGCAACTGCGTCGACGTCGGGCTCTGGGCGGAGCTTCTCCGCGACCGCAAATTCTTCTACGAGGCCGGCGCCAAGGATTCTCCGTGGCAAATCGGCGGCGCCGATCTTTCGATGGACGAGGCCGAACCGTTCGCCGGACGGTGGACGCCCGCGCTGACCCTGAAAGAGGGGCAGACGGCCTCGCTGACCCAGAAAGGGCTTCGGTTTCGCGCGGGGGTCGGTCTCGTCGGATATCTTTGGGTTCGTCCGTCCCAAGGAATCACGGAAATCTCCGTCATGCTCGACGCGGGACCCGACGGGGCGTTTACCTGGTGGCCCGGCGAACAGCTTAAACCGAACGAGTACCAAAAGCTTGAATTTCACTGGACCGGCGTCGCCGCCGAACCGTTCGAGGCGTCCTTTTCCGTCGCCGCCGAAGGGACGGGAACCGTGCATATCGGCTGCGTTTCGCTGATGCCGGCCGACAACGTGGACGGAATGCGCGCCGACACGCTCGCGTGCCTGAAAGAGCTCGATTCGCCCGTCTACCGATGGCCGGGCGGCAATTTCGTCAGCGGCTACGACTGGAAAGACGGGATCGGCGACCGCGACCGCCGTCCCCCGCGGAAGAATCCCGCGTGGCCCGGTATCGAGATGAACGATTTCGGGATCGACGAGTTCATGCACTTCTGCGACCTTCTGAAAACCGAGCCGTATATCGCGGTGAACACCGGCGACGGCCAGGTCGAAAACGCGCTTCAGGAACTCGAGTACGCGCTCGGTTCGCCGGAGACCCCGTTCGGCAAACTCCGGGCGGAAAACGGCCGAACGCGCCCGTATGCGATCCGCTTCTGGGGGATCGGCAACGAGATGTACGGCGACTGGCAGATCGGGCATATGCCGGTCGAGGAATACGTGAAGAAGAACAACGCGTTCGCCGACGCGTTTCACGCGGCGTATCCCGACCTCTATCTGATCGGGGTCGGCAACGTCGGCGGGTGGGACGACGTCTTCATTCCCGGCGCGATCGGCCATATCGACGCGATCAGCGAGCACTTCTACACCGGCAAGAAAAAGGAGACGCTTCCGCGCGTCCGTCAGGTCGCCTACGAGGTGAAACGGATCAGCGACGCGCACGACCAGTACCGCGCCCGATGGCAGAATCTCTACGCCGAGTCGCCGCTGCCGATCGCGATGGACGAGTGGAACTATGCCGGCGGGAAGATCATCTTCGGTCTGGCGGGGATCCGGTTCGATCTGCTCGACGGTCTCGGCGTCGCCGAAGGGCTTCATCAGTTCTTCCGCCGATCCGATCTCTACATGATGGCGAACTACGCGCAGACGCTCAACGTTTTGGGCGCGATCAAGGCGACGCCGGTCGGCGTTCAGTTCGAATCGACCGGTTTGGTTCTGGCGCTTTACCGGAAGGTCTTCGGGTCGATACCGGTCTTTTCGCAGATCAACGACGAGCCGTTCGGCCTGCCCGGTACGGGGATCGACGTTTCGGCGGCGGTGACGCCGGAAGGGCGGTTCCTGACCGTCGCCCTGGTCAACCCGTTCGCCGAGCCGAAAGAGGTGCGGCTCGACCTTTGCGGCGCGCGGGTTCACCCCAAGGGGCACGTCTGGCGGATCACCGACCGCGAGAACGATCCCAACGCGTACAACGACCCGGAAGAACCGCAGCGGATCGCGATTTCAAACGAGTCGGTGGACCTGAAAGAGGGAACCGTGACGCTTCCCCCCTATTCGGTGAACATCTACAAGGCGGAAATCGTCCGGTGAGAGACGAACTCGGGACCGCGCGGCGTTGCGGCGCGATCCCGGGTTTTTTACGCAGGTCTTGGAAAAGTGTGAAAAACGGGCCTGGTTTTCAGGAAAAATGCATGGAAAACTGCGCAAATCAGTTGAAATTTTTCAGGATTTGTGCTATATTCCCATCGCGTACGCGGAAAGAGGATATCCATGCTGCAGCGAACAATCTATAAGAAGCTCGAAGATTTCTACTCGAACCGGCCCGGCAAAGCTCTGATGATCACGGGGGCGCGCCAGGTCGGCAAGTCGTATATTGCGGAAAAATTCGGCAAAGCCCGTTACGAGAGTTTTATCAAACTCGACTTCATTGAGAATCCGGATCTCCGATCGATCTTTTCCGGCGCGCGTGGCGCCGAAGAGATCCTTTTGCGTCTGTCGGCGGTTTTCGGCGAGAAGATGATTCCCGGCAAGACGCTGATCTTCTTCGACGAAGTTCAGGAGTGCCCGGAACTGATCACGCAGATCAAATATCTCGTTCAGGACGGCGCCTACGACTATCTCCTCAGCGGTTCCCTGTTGGGAACGGTGTTCCGCGATATCGTTTCCGCTCCGGTCGGCTATATGGACATCGTTCGGATGTGCCCTCTCGACTTTGAGGAGTTCGCCGCCGCCAACGGCGTGGGAACCAAGGTGATCGGCGCGCTTCGCCGCTGTTTCGAGACGAAAAAGCCGGTCGACGCCTATATTCACGAGCGGATGATCCGGCTGTTCGAACTCTACCTCATCGTCGGCGGAATGCCCGCCGCCGTTTCGGCCTACCTGGAAACCAAAAATCTGCGCCGCGTCGCGGACGAGCAGAACGCGATTCTCCGGCTGTATCGGCGCGACATCTCCAAATACGACGAGGGGAACCGCCTCTATCTCAACGAGATCTTCGACCTGATCCCCGGCGAACTGAACGCGAAAAACAAGCGTTTTATTCTCAAAAATCTCGGCGAGAAGATCCGTTTCGACAGGTACTACGACAGTTTCCTCTGGCTGAAAAATGCCGGAGTCGCGCTGCCGGTCAACGCCGTCGCCGAACCGAAGGTACCGCTTCTCCTTTCGAAACAGCGGAATCTGTTCAAGCTCTTTTCCAGCGACGTGGGGCTCCTGGCGGCGCAATACGGAGGCGAAATTCAGCTTCGGATTCTTCGGCACGAGACCGCGATCAATTTCGGTTCCGTCTACGAAAACGCCGCGGCGCAGGAACTGACCGCGCATGGATATACGCTCTACTACTACAACGGCAAGAAGTTCGGCGAACTTGATTTTATCGTCGAGTCCGAGGGAAAAGTGATTCCGATCGAGATTAAATCGGGCAAAGACTATTACCGCCATAACGCCATGGACAACGTCCTGGACCGGGCGGAATTCGGTATGAGCGAAGGGTACGTCTTCGGCCGGGGGAACGTCGAACGGGCCGGCCGAACCACCTATTTTCCGATCTATATGCTGATGTTCCTGCGGAAGAAAGAAGTGCCGGACGACCTGTTGTACGAGACCGATTTTTCGGATCTGGGGGATACGGAATAGAGAGCGTCGAAAGCGGAGTAAAGAAAGGAATATCCGGCATCTGGCATGAAAATCACGGTATTGATCGAAAATCGGGCGATCGACGAATATTTCGCCGCGGAGCACGGGCTGAGCCTCTATATCGAGACGTCCCGCGAAACGATCCTTTTCGACGCCGGGCAGACGGGAAACTTCGTCCGGAACGCCGATCGGCTCGGGATCGACCTGGACAAGGTCGATTTCGCCGTCCTTTCGCACGGGCATTACGACCACGGCGGCGGGCTGTTTCGATTCCTGGGTCTGAACGGGCACGCCAAAGTCTACGCGAACGAGAACGCGTTCGGAACATACATGAACCGCAAAGGGGAATATATCGGCCTCGATTCCGGGCTTAAGGAGTGCGGCCGGGTGATTCCGATCGGCGACGAACACGCGATTCGGGACGGCGTTTCGCTTTACACGTGCAACGGCCGGGAACCGAAACACCCGATCGACAGCGCGGGACTTTCGGCGGTATCGGACGGACAAGCCGCGCCCGATGCGTTCCGGCATGAGCAGTATCTTCTGATCGAGGAGGATGGAAAACGGTACCTGTTCAGCGGATGTTCGCACAAAGGGATTTTAAATATCGCGAGCTGGTTCGAGCCGGACGTTCTGATCGGCGGATTTCATCTCAAGGACGTGAACCCCGACCGCGAAGGGCGCGAGCGGCTGACCCGCGCGGCGCGGGAACTTTTTTCCCATCGGACCGTCTACTATACCGGCCACTGTACCGGCGCGGATCAGTTTGAGCTGATGAAGAATGTGATGAAAGACCGGCTGGAATACATTGCAACAGGGTGTCAGCTGGAGTTTTGAGGTCTTTCTCCGATCGGATCGGCTAACTTTTCCGGTCTTTGCGCGGTTCAGTGAAACTTCCGGTTCCGGACGTCGGTAAAATGTCCCGCAACCGCCGCGGCCGTCACCATCGCCGGAAACGTGATGACGAAAAACGTGAAGTGGACTGGATTTTTTGGACAGCTAAAAGGCTTGTATCGTAGAAGATCTCGGGCTTCCTTCCAACCCCCCAGCAGGGGGCTGGAAGGAAGAAATGTCTTGGATACTCTGTTCTTCTTCTCGGACCTTTTCCCGTAATTCTAAATCCTTGGTCCCCGCAAAAAATACTTCCGGATGTTAAAAATCAACCCTCAATCTTCTACGATTCAGCTGTCCAATTTTCCCAGTCCAGTACACTTCGTTCCTGATCCGATTATCCGGTATAGAAAAGCTTCTCCGTGCTTTCTTTTTTCTTTTTCAGCCGTTCCGCAACAAAACCGGAGGTTTATGCTATAATCGGCGGACCTGAAAATTAACCGTTTAAGAGGTGAAACAATGTCCGACTCCGTCCGTTCCGATTCCCAGATCATTTTCAACGTTCCGGAAGGAACCGTTCGAATTGAAAAGCGCCGCTGCTATTCCGGCAATGAACTCGTGGCAACCATACCCATAAAGGTTGCGGCACTGACCCTTCCCGATTCTGTTACGGAAATCGGTACTGAAGCCTTTGCAGGCTGTTCTTCGCTCATTACCGTTGCAATTCCCAACGGTGTTGCGGAAATCGGAGAAGACGCTTTTGACAGCTGCGCTTCCCTTTCCGCCGTTGATCTTCCTGATTCAGTCCGGAAAATCGGCAACGGAGCTTTTTCCGGCTGTTCTTCCCTCATCTCCGTTAAAATTCCCAACGGTGTTGCCATCATCGGCGACGATACGTTTCGCGACTGTTCATCG
>CADBQY010000127.1 GCA_902796885.1 uncultured Planctomycetota bacterium | reverse complement strand
CTCGGAATGACCTAACCAGGCCGCGCGCTGATCGCTCGTAAACCCGGCTCGCTTCAACTCGCTTACCCTAGTCGCTCGCATGTTGTTGATCAGCTTCTCCCAGGGAGTGAACCCGGCGCGGCGAACAATGCGAATCACGGCGTTGTAGATGGCGTTTTCCGATCGTTCGCGGATGTCATCGGGGAGAACATAGACCGCCCCCGGCTCTGCCAGTTCAAGCAAGTCTTCCAGTTCCCGCCGGATTTCCGGGAATAACGGACAATACCTTTCGGCATGTCCCTCGTACCGTTCGGTCTTCGGTGAATGAACCCGAATCTTGCCCCTCTTGTTCGGCCCGGCGTTCCAGAGAATATCTTCCCACTTCAAAAGGAGTGGTTCCATCTTTCTCATGCCGCCGAACCGCCAGAGAGCGAACAAAGCTCGCCACCCTTGCCCCGGACAAGCGTCCAGGATAGCTGAGATCATTTCAGCCGATACCTCGAATTGTCGTGCCGGGTTTGCAAAACTCCCCTTCTTGACAAACTCGAAAGGGCTACGGTCAAGTAACCTAGCTTTCCTTGCCAGATTGAAAACGGCCTTAATCGTTTTCAGATATCCGGCTACAGATCTCGGGCTAATCGGGTTTCCGTACTTGTTGTTCTGCCGTTCCAGCCAGGCTCGAAACTCTTCAGCGTCTTTTTCGGTGATCGTCTCGGCTTGCTGATCTTCGGGGAAATATTCAAAGAACCATTTTCGCGCCGTTTGGTACTGTCTGATCGTTGAGTCTTTATGACCCATTTTCTCGGCATGTTCCTCGAACATATCCCAGAGCTCCGCAAGCGAACCTGCGCCGCTGTCTTCAAGTAGGCTACAAGCAACGAACCGCGCCTTCAGATCATCGGTCATATCGGCGATAAATCCCGCCGTTGCCTTTCCGACATTACCGCCAGTCTCAAGCGCGTCAACAATGTCTTCAACGTGCGATTTAATGATCGTGGCCTGCTTGACGGTGTACTTGGAACCCAGGCAAAGCTTTTTCCGTGTACCTTTTAGTGTGAAATGGATTTTTATGTTAAGTCCATTTCTGATTTTGATTGTTTCCATAGTTGCCATATCTACTAACCCTCACTTTCCAGGCAACCGGAAACGCATTTGGGATATGATAAGTATGCCCTACGCGCTCCCGCCAGTCAACCCGGAATACTGATTTTTTTTGAGATTCTGCGCTCGAGCTTCTGCGAACCGTTCGCGCCGTGTCGTTCCTCGTTTACGCCTTTTAGACTGCCCATGCCGGCGACTCGCCTCACCCGGCCAAAGACTCGACCTCCGACCGAATCGCCGTCAGAATCGCGCCCAGAGCGTCCATAGGGACGAACCGCGGAAAGGTGAATCCTTCGCGCCGTCGGCCCGTCCGGTTTCATCTCACCCGCGCCCCAGAGCGTCGGCCCGTCCAATGAAAGAACCGGAGCCGCGCCGGGGGTGATTCCGTTCGCGTCTGTCGGTCAATCGCCTCGACCGAAAACGCGCCTCGACTAAACTCGCCTAGAAAACCGCCCAGGGGGGGGCGTGTTATCAATGTTAGCTGTTAGCTGTGGGATATTCTAAAAAAGAGATTCTTCTATAAAGAAAGAATGAAAAATGCTGTTTCTTAGCTAACAGCTAACAGCTAACACTGATAACACCTTTCAAAAACTCTCATGGGCAGTTTATATAATTCCCACTCCCATTTTTTTTGATATCGGGGTAAAAAGCTACCAGGTCGGCCAGAAAATCATCAAGGTTCTTGCCCCCTTGTCCTTGTCCCCGGAAAAACCGCTGTTGAATATCGCGCCGTGAAAGGCCAGAATCACCGGCTTTTATGATCGCGTTGTAAACTTGGTTCTTCTTCGTTGCCCCATCCTTTGGGCAGTAGTTCGCAATTCGTCTAAAATTGTTCAAGAGAAATTTGACGATTGCAACCGCGCCGCCCATCGTTTCACCGGAAATAATATCTTCCTGCGTCTCGTCTTTCAGTATCTCGAGAATAAGCGCGATAATCAGAATAGTTCGCTTGCTCTTGGATGTTGCTGACATGATCGCGCGTTCCGCCTTTGTCTTGCTGTCGCCCAGACGGCCCAAAGGATTTAAGATTTCAACACAGGATTTTTTATATTCTAAATAAACGGCTTCGGCTTCGCTCGATAACGAATAGACCCGCTCGCCAATGTCGAATAGATTTCCAATGGTTGAATCGTATTTTTCCTTTAAAAACTGATTCAAGCTCGGGCTATCAGCTTTCTGATCTCTGAACGGGGGGACAACAAAGTTCATCCGCTGAAAAAGTCCTTGATAGAAAAAATGCGGGTTTTTATCTGCAATATCCTGCAACATGTCGCCTTGAATACCTCCCGCCAACGCAACATGACAATCTGGATAATAGCGGTTTTTTTCCTTGTCAACTCTCGTTGTACTCGCGCCGCTACCGTCCAATATGGTACAGATTACGGATGAATCCCCCTTGCCGTTTTTAAAGGCGTTCATACTCTCTAGCATTTCTGCCATTTCTTCATAAAACCAGAGAATCCCAGGTTTTTTGAATTTTTTGGTTGTCTCGCCATTAACCGTCAAACCCAATTCCGAAAGGACAGCTTCGTTATGGATGCGTGATAACACATCTTGCATACCCTCAATAGTGGTTCCTTTGATTATACGGGGGGGGACAAAAGGAATTTTCTTCTTGTCCTTGTCCTTCTTCCCCATATTTTCTATCGTAATTTGTATTTCTTTTTTCCTGCTCTGCTTATGTTCTTCATCGTTCTTCTTGTTGTGCGGAGCAAACATCCTTTTCATAATCGGCGACTTGCCTAGCCCAGAATCTAAGACGATTGCAGAATGAAAGATTGGTCGAATCGCTCCGTCAAAATCTTTTTGCTCAAGCGTTGCGCTGTAACCGATCGCCGCCGATGCCGCTGTTAAAACCAGGATTCCGGGAACGGAAACATCTACACTCATCCAATCGGCGACATTTTTACAAAAATCCCGAATCAAGGGCGGATAATATTCAACGGGGAAAAGTTCTCCCTCTGTGGGCTGTCCGTCCCCGCCTTCAACCGTTCTTGCGTTTTCGGCCGCAAGCCGATCGACTAAATCGCTCACGTTTTTGTAGCAAATATCATTGGTATTGTTGCAGTATTCAGGATTATTTAGCAACCAGCCCTTCGGCTTTCTGAAGTCTTTCTCTTCGAGAGCTTCTTCCCATTTATGCCGAATCTCAGCTTCGTCTGTGAAGGGTGGAACACATCGCGCGCAATAGTCCATAAGAAGCGGCCACCCCTCAACCTCGCTCAATAGGAACCCCCGAAAAATTACCCTAGCGGCCCAGAAAAGCTTATCATGCCCGCCGCTCCCCTCAATCGCCGGGTCAACCGTTGCAAGGTAGTTTTCGCATCGGTGTATCTTTTCGGCGGTGTCGATTTTGTCTATCCACGGCGGTACCGAAAGGTCTATGCGTTCATTCTCGTTCGGTACTTGTGCTTTCCCTCTCGCCTGCTTCTGATTCTCAAAACAATGTTGCCATGCTTCGGGTAGTTCCGGGAGCTTCTCTTTGGGCGGTAGTTCTTCAAGCCATCTGTACGGCTCGCCGTTCTCGCCGATACTCGGCGCGGCTACAACATAGCCGAGCTTACCTTCGGGGCTTTCGGTTCTTATGTCGATTCCGTATAAAGTGCCATCTATCATAAGCCTTTTACTGTTATTCAGCTTCGATCCAGACGGCTTTTTAAAAAACAGATGTTGCCCCCCGGTACTCGTTACGGCTTGCGGCCCGTCTGGGAGACTGCCCAATTTTTTTGAGAGGACATCAATCCCACGAAAACCGCTTTCCTTTTTACTCCCCTCCTTTTTCGCGTCCAGGTCAATGACAATCAGCCCATCACATACCAGGCCGATATTTGAGGGTTTCCCGTTTCCGAACCACCTTCTAATCTGTTCCGCGTCTGTCGTTGCGTTTTCGTCCCAATCACTAATGAGGGAGACTTTGTAGTCAGGTTTCCCTCTCCATAGCTGTCCACAGCGCACCGGAAAAACCCGATACCCCTTTTTCGCATAATCCAAAGCCGCTTTTAAAATCTCGTCAGTTCTTCGCTTCTTCTCGTCTGCTTGCTTCTTCTCGCCAGTTCTTTGCTGTTCTTCGTCTGCTGTTTTCTCGTCCTTTCTCATGGCAAAAAACTCCCTTCATGGGCTGTTTCAAAAACTTGAACCAGCCCCAAAAAAAACAATTGACTAAATCACAAAAAAGAGCTATAATAAGGCTGTTGCCAGTCTACAGGGGCTGTATTCTGCTTCACCCACCGAATACAGCCCCGCCCTTTTTTGCGGACGATTTCTTTTTTTACTTCCTCATTCTTCGCACCCCAACCATCTATCAAGAGCCTTGCGGCTGATACGGTAAGTTTTAGAATTCATCTGCCGACATGGGAGCCGACCGTTAGCAATCGCCTTTTTCAGCGTCCGGAAACAGACTCGACAATAAATCGCCGCTTCTGCCAGGTTCATATACTCCGGTACAGGCTTCGTCTGGTGGTTCCTGTTCAGTCTCAAACCGCTCATATTTATTTTTCTCCGATCAATAAAATAAACGTGCTTTTAAACAACGGCGGCAATATACCATAGATTGCAGTGCAGTTCAATGAGGGAGAGGAAACTTTTTTGGGAACATCCTCTAAAAAAAATCTCCTTTACCATGGAATTTGAACGGCATAACAACAGAGATTCCCGTCTACGATAGAGTACGCCTGCGTTTTGTCGCCTGTTTTGTCGCGTGCAGTGCTAATAATCGTCCCCTTCTCTGAAGCCCGTTGAATCCAAAACTGCCCATCTTGGCACCAGATAGAATCGCCGACGCACACCTCGTGCAAATGCCAATCACTTGTCAAAAACTTCTCGGCGGATTTAATAGTTATTCGCCAAAGCTTAACGTCTTTGTCGTAAACAGCGTTGAAAGTGATAGAGATAACATCGTTGCCGTGCCTGCGATAATACCAGCCTTTCCGGTTTTCGGTATCGTATTCCGTTAGCATTTAATTTTCCTTCCATTCCTTAAAGCTGTTCAAGATGTTACTCACGCGCGCTTGACTTGCGCCGATCTCTTTTCCGATCTCCGTTTGAGTCAAACCGCGATTCCTCAGCACCATTACCTTGTCGGCAATAGTGATTCCCTTTTTCTCTGCACCGTCTTTCTCATCGGGAGACATAACCTTTTCAATCTCTTCAATGGAGCTTCGGATTGCGTCCAACGCAAGCCCGATTTTTTGATTATGTGTCAGCATTTCTTTCTCCTTAGTTTGCTGATAATATGAATATAAGTAATTATATACCTAGTCGGCTACGCGGGACTAAAAATCATTTCAGTTCTTCACGCCATTAAACCACTAGCTATTATTTCGACCGCCGAAACTTAATAAAAACAAGCTACCCTAGATATTCAGTGTTAGAAAAGCTATCGTACGTTACCCCGCCGAATCAGATTTAATGATGTTCGCTTGTCTGGTCTGTAATATCCTTCACAAAAACGCGCATACCGCAAACAAATCTATCCCCGTCATGCCAATCAATAAAATCGCACCGTTCCATTTGGGGAGTTCGACCGGGAAAACGATAGAACCAACTGATATAATCAGACGTGTTCACTACCAGGAACACTCTACCGCCCAATAGGATTTTATCTCCCGCGTCGGGTAAATCGTCCATATCCTCCCGTTTTCGTAGCGGAAAGGACGTAATGAGCAAGCTCCGCAAATATATCCAGCGCGTCGCCTTGGACGGCGGGTACTTGTCTTTCCATTTTATGCGTTCGACTTTGATAACATTGACTTCAAACCGCCGCCCGTGAGGCTTGACATAAACGGCCTTAGCCGTTCCATGCTTCGCCATCGTCTGAAACAGCCAGTCAAGGCCGCGTCTGCGAACATACCGGACAACATCTTTAGCTCTGATCTCGTCTGCCACCGTCGCAATTCTCCGAAACCGTCCCTCTGTCTCTGCCAGATTTTACCACAAACGCCGCCGAACTTCAACTAGGATTGAAAAGCGTAACAGAAAATAATTAAAGCCTACCAACCTAATCACAAAAAAATTTTTCGCCCCTTGGGATTTTTCGGCCGGGGCCGACCTATAGCCCGTATTTTGGAGAACCTATCGACCCGCGAACCGATCGCCGCGCCGCCGTTGGGCGGTATCTGCTCCCAGGTTTCCCAGGTTCGCGCCTGTCGGCCGTTTGCGTCTCCGCCGGGTAATTTGTCGCCGCCGGCCTGTCGGCGATTAGAACGGCTCCCAGAGCGTCGCCGGCTCGACCGATGAAAGAACCGCGTCCGATTCCTTCACGGGATCAGCGGGGAGACCGCCGGCCCGGTCTGATAATCTAACCACCCAAAGGGGGAGCCGCCTTCGTCTGTCCCCTGCGGGGCTTCGTTCGCTTCGCGAACTCCGCCCCTTGAATCATCTGGAATCAGCGCGCCGCCGTCATTCTCTGCTTCGGCGGGGGCTTGCGACCGTTGGCCGCTTCGCTCCGCGCCTACGCTCTCAACGCGCCGCAATCCCCTTTTAGCTCTAGGTTCCACAATTCCACAATTCCACAATTCTCAAACCCCTTATTTTAAAGGCTCAAACCCCTCTGAATTGTGGAACCAACACCCGAATTGTGGAACTTCCACAATTCCACAATTCTTGCAAACAACTTTGCGCAAACCGCCCCCGTCCCGTATCACCCGCCTACGCTCTCCACGCGCCGCCTGTCGCGCTCGGCGGGTGTTCGCCCGACCTTCCCGTTTAGGCGCGCCCTCCGCGCCTGTGGGCGGTCAGAATCGGACGAACCGCGCGCCTGTCGCTACTCCTTCTCGACCTCTGATGAAAACGCCCGGTTTAGTTCTTTATCCCGGAACCGCAACCCGACCGATTCCCACCATCCGGGATTTTCCCGCGCTCCTTCCCATGCAAGCAACCGCGTTTTAATAACTTCCTCGACAAGTCCCGCGATATTGTCCGGGATATTGATAAGGCTCTTGGCAAGGACAAGCTGGTTTTCCAGCTTAATAATATCCTGCATGTACTCCTGTTCGTCTGCGTCCCACTCCCGCGCCCGTTCCTCTTGCTCTCGGAGTTCGTCCCGTAGTCGTTGGTTTTCGGCTTCCAGTTCCTCGACCCGTCTCATCAAAGCGCGAATATCGGCGGATAATGTTTTTGTTCTCGGTCTTGTTGTCGTTTCGTTCATCATCTTTGATTCTCCTTTGGCGGTTCCGCGCTCTCTGCTCCTTCCTGTGGCGCGTTCGTCGTTCCGTTCGACCGGATAACCGCCCAATGTTGGGCGCGTCCAGAATCGCTTTTCCCGCGTTCCTGTCGGCGGCATGGTTAGTATAAAAATTTAAGTCAGAATCCCCGAATACGTCCCCGATTGCAGTTTTACTCTTGTTTTTAAGGGGGCTAATTAACCCCGTCAGGGTCATCCGCAGCCCTCTCAGGCGTTAAGTCTGAGAGGGCTTTTTTTATGGGGGTGCGCCTTGTTTTGTGGGTAAAACCGCGCTCGGCGGTTTGGGGAGGAGTCGTTCAAACGACGACGCTCGGAGATTCCCGTTGACGGATTTGTTTCTTTGTTTATAATCACTATATATAATATGGTATATTAAACAAAGTGATTCATCTGGAGTGCCGCGATGCTTTTTGAATATTTACGGGAACACTATAAAGACGGGGAACCGATCTTTCTCGACGATATTCAAATCGAGGGAATGAGTCGGCCGAATTTCCGTCAGCAGATCAAGACGTTGGCCGACAACGGTAAGGTTGTCCGCTACGAGAAAGGGATTTATTACATTCCGAAATCGTCGCGCTGTCATTTTTCAACCGGCCCGAACCCCGAAATCGTTGCGGGTTACAAATACATCGCCCGCCGGGGGAAGATTAACGGTTACTATTCGGGCGGCACCTTTGCCAACCTCATCGGGGTTTCGCTCCAGGTTCCGGCTAAAATGGAGATCGTCACCAACAACAGCGCCGCCATTGTTCGAGAAGTCTCTATCGGAAAACAGCGGTTTATCGTCCGGCGTTCGAACGTGCCCGTAACGAACGAGAATGTCGGCGTTCTGCGGCTGCTGGACCTGTTAAAGAACCTTGATTCTTATCTCGATTGCGGATTTGACACGGCCCGTGAAAAGATTAGGATTTACTCTCAGGCGAACAAAATCACCAGGGGGAACGTCGACCGCTATATCCGGGCGTTTCCCGATTCGACCTTCCGATTCTACTACGAAATGAGACTCGACGATGTACTTGCACCATGACGCGGATCTGTTTCAAGAGATTATCAACGAAACGGGGGACCGAACCGGACGCCGTGTGTTCCCCAAGAGCGTCGTGATGCCGAGGGCCGTCCGTGTCAACCGCGCGGGCGTAAAAAAGGGCGGAAACCCTTGAAAAACGAGGATTTCCGCCCTTTTCGACAGATTCGGTTACCCGATAAAGAGCAGATAGGCCGCGGCCGCCGCCCCGCCGCCGTCGGGCCCGTCGTAGCGGGCGACCGGAGTGCCGTTAGTCCAGTTTCCCGACCAGACCTTTCCGTCTTCATAACGGGCGATGGGCGTACCGTTAGTCCAGTTTCCCGACCAAATCTTCCCGTTTTCGTAACGGCCGTCGGGCGTGCCGTTAGTCCAGTTTCCCAACCAAATCTTCCCGTTTTCGTAGCGGGCGTCGGGCGTGCCGTTAGTCCAGTTTCCCGACCAAATCTTCCCATTTTCATAACTCGCGTCGGGAGTTCCGTTAGTCCAGTTCCCTCGCCACAGTTTGTAAGCCATCTTCGATTACCTTTCTTTGGGTTAGCGGTTTCTTTTTCGTACGGTCGTTCCGTCAAATCGATCATCAGAGGATTGACCCTGTTTATTTGCATCGGACCCTTTTATTATACCAAACTTTTCTAAAATTGTGGAAGTTTAAGAAAGATTTTTAGAATTTGGCGGTGAACCGCAAAAAACGCCGCTTTCCGGCGGGCGGGGCGGGACGAAAACTTAACCGTTTGCGCGTCTTCGGGCACTTGACGGCGCCGGGCGCCGCGTTAAAATCAGACTGTTTAAGTGGGTATTTAACACCGCAAAAAAAACGGAAGAAAGTTCAAAGGGGTAAACCGATGGGTTCGGCACGCGACGACGCCGCGGCGATTCTGAAGAAGTATAACAAGGATCCGTTCCATCTGCGCCACGCCGTAACGGTCGAGGCGGTGATGAAATGGTTCGCCCGCGAACTGGGATACGGCGGCGAGGCGGAGTACTGGGGAATCGTCGGGCTTTTGCACGATATCGACTTCGAGCTCTATCCGGCGGAACACTGCCTGAAAGCGCCGGAAATGCTGCGCGCCGAAGGGGTGAGCGAAGATATCGTTCACGCGGTCTGCTCGCACGGGTACGGGATCACCGTCGGGTGCGGCGCGACGATCGACGTCCGCCCGGAACACGAAATGGAGAAGGTCCTTTTCGCCGCCGACGAGCTGACCGGACTCATCTGGGCGGCCGCGCTGATGCGTCCTTCGAAGAGCGCCAAAGACATGGACCTGAAATCTCTCAAAAAGAAGTATAAGAGCAAGGGGTTCGCCGCGGGCTGCTCGCGCGAGGTGATCGAACGGGGCGCCGCGCAATTGGGGTGGGATCTCGAAAAGCTTCTCGGCATGACGCTTCGGGCGATGGCCGAGTGCGAAGACGAAATCGCCGCCGCGCAGGCGGCGCTCTGAACGCCGTCTTTACTTTTCTTGTAAAACGTTGCGGAAAATCTTTACTTTTTGGCGATGGAACGGGTTGAAAAGTAAAGATTGAAGAAAACGCGGGAAAGCGGGATCCCTTGTCAGAGGCTTGAACGGAAATTGAACGAACGTTTTCGGCGTCTTCCCGGCGGGGCGTCTCTCGCTCCTTTTATGAAATCTCCGATATTATTGAAATGTGGATAATTTTTATCAAAAACCTTGGTTGAAATCGGAAATCGGGCTTTGTTCCGATTGATGTTTTCACTTGTTATGGTATAATAATGTCAAAGAGACCGAAAATCTTTTTGACATTCAGAGATAATTCAACATTGCATTAAGATCGGGGAGAGAATCATGCCGGACGAGGGGATTCCATTTGACGTGCTGATACGGAATGCCGAACAGGGCGACGCCGAAGCACAATTTACCCTTGGCGTCTGTTATTTTATCGGGCGGGGAGTCGAACGGAACCATACGGAAGCGGTTCGATGGTTTCGCAGGTCGGCTCAGCAGAGAAACCCCAATGCACTGTGCAACCTGGCCTACTGCTGTGAAAAAGGATTGGGAATCGAACGAGACGAACGGCAGGCGATCCTATGCTATACGGAGGCCGCCGAACTGGGGCATCCGAGCGCGCAGTTCAATCTGGGGAACTGTTATTCCAAAGGGGAGGGGGTCGAGCGGAACGACCGTGAGGCGGCGAGGTGGTTCCGAAAGGCCGCGGAACAGGGACATGCGCGCGCTCAGTGCAATTTAGGCCGCTGTTATGGAAACGGGGAGGGGGTCGAACAGAACGATCGCGAGGCGGCGAAGTGGTATTATGCGGCCGCCAAACAGGGACATTCCGGCGCGCTGCTCTCCTTGGGAAATTGCTACTACTGCGGAAGAGGCGTCGAACAGAATTACGAAAAGGCGGCGAAGTGCTACCGAAAGGCCGCCGAACAGGGCGGGGCGGAGGCGCAGTTCAGTCTGGGAAACTGCTATTACGAAGGGACCGGCGTCGAACGGAATGTTCGCGAGGCTCTGAATTTGTTTCGCATGGCCGCCGAACAGGGGCATCCCGCCGCGCAGTGCAATCTGGGGTTCAGCTACGCGACCGGCGATGGTGTCGAAAAGAATATGCGTGAGGCGGAAAAGTGGTTTCGCATGGCCGCCGAACAAGGTCTTCCGGACGCGCAATTCAGCTTGGGCCGCTATTACTCAGACGGGGACGGCGTCGAGCAGAATTTGCGGGAGGCGGCGAAGTGGTTCCGCATGGCCGCCGAACGGGGGCACGCGGGCGCACAGTATACCCTTGCAAATTACTGCTACTTCGGGACCGGCGTCGAAAAGGACGAACAGGAAGCGGTGAAGTGGTGGACCCTGGCCGCCGCCCAGGGATTCGTTCCGGCGCAGCAGAACCTGGCGGCTTACGCCGAAAACAACAAGGCCAGGGACGATATCGCCGAATCGCTCCAGCGGTGCCGCGAGGCCGCCGAAGAGGGGAGCGCCGCGGCGCAGTACGAAATGGGCGTTTGCTACGAAAACGGGCACGGGGTCGAACAGGACTTTCGGCAGGCGGCCGAGTGGTATCGTAAAGCCGCCGAACAGGGAGAACTTCACGCTCAGTATAATCTCGGAAACTGCTACTACCACGGGCGAGGGGTCGAGCGGAACCTTCGGGAAGCCGTAAAGTGGTGGGAGAAGGCCGCCCGTCAAGGCGACGCGAAAGCGCAGCACAACATGGGCTACAGCTATGAAGAAGGGTTTGGAGTTGAAAAGGATCTTCGGCGGGCGGCCGAGTGGTATCGTAAAGCCGCCGAACAGGGAGACCCTAAGGCTCAGTATTCGCTCGCCGTATGCTATGCGAAGGGGGAGGGAGTCGAACAGAACTTCACGGAAGCGGTGAAATGGTGGACGCAGGTTGCCGAACAGGGCGACCCGGACGCGCAGTTCAGTCTCGGAAACTGCTATTACCAGGGCATAGGAGTCGACCGGGATTTTCGCGAAGCGCTGAAATGGTACCGAATGGCCGCCGAGCAGGGAATGGCGGTTTCGCAGTTCAGGCTGGGAACCTGTTATTACCACGGGCACGGGGTCGAAGAAGATCCCCGGGAGGCGGTCGCGTGGTGGGAAAAAGCCGCCCGCCAGGGCGTTTCGGGCGCTCAGCACAATTTAGGCATTTGTTATGAAACCGGGCGCGGGGTCGAACAGGATCTTCGGCAGGCGGCCGAGTGGTACCGAAAAGCCGCCGAACAGGGCGATCCGGACGCGCAGTTCAGCCTGGGAAACTGCTATTACCACGGCAAAGGCGTCGACCAGGATTTTCGCGAAGCTCTGGAATGGTATCAGACCGCCGCCGAGCAGGGGCACCCCGGCGCGCAATGTAATCTGGGTCACAGTTACGCGGCCGGGGAGGGGGTCGAACAGGACATGCGGGAGGCGGCAAAGTGGTTCCGCCAGTCCGCCGAACAGGGGAATCCGGCCGCCCAGATGACCTTGGGAAGTTTTTTGCAAAGCGGCGTGGGAATCGAACGGAATCCCGAAGAGGCGGTAAAGTTTTATCTAATGGCCGCCCAACAGGGGATGCCGAAAGCTCTGGTTTTGCTTGCCAAATGCCACCTGTATGGAGAGGGAGTCGAACGGAACATCGCCAGGGCGACCGACTACTTGATGGAGGCCGCGGCGATGGGAGACCCCGAGGCGCGGAGTTTCCTTCATTCCGTCATGCACGGGGGCGACGGCGGCGATTGAGTCCGCGCGTTTAGGGCCTTTCGGCCGCAGGAAGATGAGCCGGAAAGGAGAGCGCCAAAGACATCGCCGCGCGTCGGCGCTTTGAACGCCGGTTCCGCGGCGCGGGAGAAGCTCCGGGTGTTTTCCTCCGTTCAAGGCGAAAACGGCGGGTTCGGTTGTGTACGGAGAGCGAAATCGAAAGTCAAACACGCCGGTTTTTCCTTTTCGGAACGTATCGCCCCCTTGAATGCAGGAACAGAATATAGTTTAATATAGACGAGGGATGTCCCCAATATCGTCACGTCTCCTATAAAGGGGGGAACCCCGTTCGGGTCAGTGAGCGGCCAAACATTCCTTTTTACAAGCCTTACCAGAAAATCATTCCGTTCCGGCACGAGGGATTCAGGAACCGTTTCTCCGACGTTCCTTATAAGGGCAGAAGCGATGGATATTTTTGAACTCCGCAAAAAGATTATTGACGACTACGCTAAGTTTGTGCAAGGGTTTATCAAGATTCGAGATACCCGGATCGCTCAAAAAGTCCAGGAAAGCCTGGACGGGGGTCTCCTCTGGCCGGAACCGATCGTTCAGTTAAGCCCGCGGTTTGAACCGGGCGGCTCGGTCGACGACTTGGTGAACGAGAAGGTCCTTCATCCCAAATGCGCCGAAATCTTCTCTTTGAACAAAGAGAACCTGAACCCGACGCCGCTCAAATTCTACCGCCATCAGGAAGACGCGATCCGCAAGGCGGCGGAAGGGAAAAACTACATTCTGACCACCGGTACCGGAAGCGGCAAGAGCCTGGGGTACATCGTTCCGATCGTCGATCACGTTCTGCGGACCGGAAGCGGCAAGGGGATCAAAGCCGTCATCGTCTACCCGATGAACGCGCTGGCGAACAGCCAGGTCAAGGAGCTGGAGAAATTCATCGGAAAGGACGAAGCGGGAAACGTTCTGCCGGTCAAGTTTAAACGGTATACCGGCCAGGAAAACAAAGACGAAAAGGAGGATATCCAAAACAACCCGCCCGACATTCTTCTCACCAACTACGTCATGCTGGAACTGATCCTGACACGCCCCGAAGAACTCCCGATCGTTCAGGCGATGAAGAATCTTCGGTTCCTGGTTTTGGACGAACTCCATTCCTATCGCGGCCGGCAGGGCGCCGACGTGGCGATACTGATCCGGCGCACACGCGAGGCGTGCGGGAGCCCTTCGGTGGTCAGTATCGGAACGTCGGCGACTCTCGCGTCGGGCAAATCGCGGGAAGAGCAGTCGAAGCAGATCGCGGAAATCGGTTCCCTTCTTTTCGGCGACGACATTCTGCCGGAAAACATCATCAACGAAACCCTGCGGCGCGACACCGCCGAATTCGACGGGAACGACCGAGAGTCGGTACGGCGGCTTTCCGAAGAGGTGAAGCTCTTTGCCGAAAACGCCATATCGAAGGAGAGCAAACCCTTTGAAGAATCCCAGCAGGCGAAAAACCTTTACGACGCCTTGAAGCAAAGCGCTTTCGCTTCCTGGATCGAATCGACGTTCGGCATCGCCGCCGAAAAGGAATCGGGAATCCTGATCCGGCAGAAGCCGCAGCAGATATCCGGGGAAAACGGCGCCGCCGACAAACTGGCCCGCCTGACAGGCGAATCGGCGGAAACGTGCCGGAAAGCCATCCAGGAAATCTTTCTGACCGGGAACGCCTGTTCCCGCCCCGATACGGGACAGCCGTTTTTCGCGTTCCGGCTACATCAGTTCATCAGCCGGGGCGACACGGCGTATGTGACCGCCGAACTCGGTCCCGACCGGGAGATTTACATGGAGAAGCAGATGACCGTCACGAGGAACGGGGAAAAGCGGATGCTCTACCCGCTGGTCTTCTGCCGGACGTGTGGGCAGGAATTCTACTGTGTGTCGAAGATCGAAGACACCCGGGACGAACGCCGAAGCCCGAGATTTATTCCGCGCGATTTCGCCGCGACCGATCCGAACGCCGACGGCGAGCCGGGTTACCTCTACTGCGGTACTGAGAAACCGTGGCCGAAAGACATGGAAGAGCAACTCGCCCGAATCCCCGAAGACTGGAAAGAGGCGGACGGCCGGCTGAAAAGCGTGCGGAGAAATGACCTTCCCGTCAATCTGAGGGTCTCGCTGATGGGCGAGGCGGTCGACGAGGCGGAGCCGGGAGTCGACATGGCCTATCTAAGATCTCCGTTCCGGTACTGTCCCCACTGCGGCGTCGCCTTTTCGGCGATGCACAACCGTTCGCCCCGTTCCGATTTCGCGCACCTGGGGAGTCTGGGAACCGAAGGACGGAGCAGCGCGACCACGATGCTCGCCCTTTCGACAATACGGCATCTCCGCGATTTCACCGGCGAAGAGAAAGAACGGAAACTCTTAAGCTTTACCGACAACCGGCAGGACGCGTCGCTTCAGTCGGGGCATCTCAACGATTTCGTCAATGTGAGCGTTTTGCGCGGCGCCCTTTACGCCGCGCTCGTCGCGGCGGGGGAAGAGGGTTTGGAGTATGAAGCGATCGCCCAGGCGGTTTTGGACCAGCTCAATCTGCAGCCGGAAGATTACCTTCTGAACCAAGGAATTGTTCCGGGACACATGCTCAGACGGGCGAAAGACACGCTTCGTAAAGTCCTTGCTTACCGTCTGCTTTGCGATCTGCGGCGCGGCTGGCGGCTGATGGTATCCAACCTCGAACAGACGGGACTGTTAAAGATCGAGTTCCCTTCGCTCGACGAGATCGTCGCTCAAGACGATCTTTGGAAAGACGCCCACGAGGCGCTTCGCGCCGCCAAGCCGGAAACACGCAAAGCGGTCGTCAACGCGCTCCTTGTCACGTTACGGCGCGAATTGGCGATCGACGCAGAAGAACTCAGCGTCGACAACCTTGGCACGATGTGCACCGCGAGCGGCAATCAGCTCCGCGCGCCCTGGGCGCTCGAAGAAACCGACCGGCCGGACCGACTGACACATTCCAAAAAAATATTCCTCCGTTCCAAAGAGGAACACGTCGACGATCCCAACAATGTGTTCATCACGCCGCGCAGTACGATCGGCCTTTATTTGAGGCGGCGCGACACTTTTCCCGACTATCAAAACGAAATATCCGGGCCGGAAGCCGAAAGGATCCTTGGCGGGATATTCGGCGTCCTTCGTCAAGTCGGCGTTCTGGTTTCCGTCAAAGAAAAAGGGGAGGAAAGCTATCAGATCAGCGCCAGTTCGATGGTCTGGAAACTCGGCGACGGTTCGGTCAAACAATACGACCCGATGCGGCAGATCAACGAGCCCGAAGAGGGTGTCCTTCTTAACGAATTCTATCGCGAGTTCTACCGTTCGACGGCGCTTTCGATGGCGTCGTTCCGCGCGGCGGAACATACCGCGCAGGTGGCGTATGAGGTCCGCGAACAGCGGGAAGAAGATTTCCGGGAGGGGAGGCTCCCGATTCTCTTCTGTTCGCCGACCATGGAGCTGGGGATCGACATTTCGCAGCTGAACGCGGTTCATCTCCGAAACATTCCGCCGACCCCGGCGAACTACGCCCAGCGGAGCGGCCGCGCCGGGCGAAGCGGACAGCCCTCGATCGTTTTTTCCTACTGTACGCCGACGAATTCGCACGACCACTATTTCTTTAAACGGCCGAACCTGATGGTTTCGGGCGAAGTCCTTCCGCCGCAGATCGACCTGACGAACGAAGACCTGCTCCGTTCGCACCTTCACGCCGTCTGGCTCACCGAAGCGGCCAAGACCCGCCATTTCAGTTTGGGGCGGAGCCTGAAAAACGTCCTCGATCTGGACGCGCTCGACCTGAGTCAGAAAGAACCGAAATGCCCGATCCGGCAGAGCGTTCAAAACATATTGAACGACGAAAAGCTTCAGAACAACGCGCTTCTCCGCGCGAAGAAAGTTTTTCATTCGATTGTCAAACTGTTGGCCGAAAACGGTTTTAACGAAGAATGGCTTCTTAACACGCTTCACAAGATCCCCGCCAATTTCGCGGAGGCGTGCGAACGGTGGCAAGACCTCTACGTCGCCGCGAACAAGCAGAAAGTATATCAGCGGTCGATCATCGACGAACACAACAAAAAATCGAAACGCGAACGGGATCGCGCCTCACAACTCGAAA
Source organism: uncultured Planctomycetota bacterium (assembly GCA_902796885.1). Lineage (GTDB taxonomy): Bacteria > Planctomycetota > Planctomycetia > Pirellulales > Thermoguttaceae > RUG695. The sequence goes on along the minus strand of CADBQY010000127.1, from coordinate 1,107 downwards.
AACAGGCCCAATCGGAAATCGAAATCCTCATTGCAGACTCCAATTCCGAACAGAGCGATTTCTATCCCTACCGGTACTTCGCCGGGGAAGGGTTTCTTCCCGGCTACAACTTCCCGCGTCTTCCGGTCAGCGCGTTTATTCCCGGCCGGGCCCGTCAAAAAGGGGACGGAGATTATCTCGCCCGGCCCCGCTTCATTGCGATCAAGGAGTTCGCGCCGAACGCCATTGTCTATTACGAGGGGGCGCGGTACGTGGTCAAGCGGATCGCCCTGCCGATGAGCGATCTTGAAGAGCCGTTCGTCACCAACTCGGCGAAAATCTGCCCGGCGTGCGGTTATCTGCATCAGACCGACGACGGGGACGCCGGGACCTACGACGTCTGCGAAAACTGCGGGGCCGTCCTTTCCGCGCCGATCGAGCGCCTCGTTCTGCTCCGCAAGGTGAGCGCGATACGCAGCGAACGGATCAACTGCAACGAGGAAGAACGGATGCGTTCGGGGTTCGATATTCGGACGGCGGTCCGTTTCGCCACACGCGGCGGAAAGAGGTCGTGCGAAAACGCGGAAATCCTCGTCAAAGAAGACGGGGCCGACGTCAGTTTCGGCCGACTGGTCTACGGCAAAGGGGCGACGATCAGCCTGATCAATCTGGGGCTTCGAAGACGAAGGCAGGAAGGATACCTTCTCGACACGACGACCGGCGAATGGAAAAGCGAAAGCAGCCAGCAGGACGACAGCGACGACGAACCGGAAAACCTCCGGAACGTCCAGCGCGTGACGCCTTACGTGCAGGACACGAAAAACTGCCTTCTCTTCGAACCGGAGAAGACGTTCGGGACCGACGAGTTCGCCACGCTTCAGGCGGCGCTCTCCCGCGCCATACAGATCGAGTTCGGTCTCGAAGAGCGCGAGCTGGCGACTTATCCGCTCCCCGCGCCGGACGATCGGAAGATCATCCTCTTCTACGAGTCGGCCGAAGGGGGGGCGGGCGTTCTGAAAAATCTGCTCGACCGGGACCGGTTCCGAAACGTGATCCGGCGCGCTCTGAAAATCTGCCATTTCGACCCCGAGACCGGAAATGATCTCAAAAAGGCGGCGCACGCGCGCG
>CADBQY010000126.1 GCA_902796885.1 uncultured Planctomycetota bacterium | reverse complement strand
ACGGCGAGGGGGTTCCGCGGGACTACGAGCGGGCGGCCAAATGGTACCGCAAAGCCGCTCAAAAGGGACACGCCTACGCGCAATGTCTCTTGGGGCTCCTTTACGCCGACGGTCTCGGCGTCGAACGGGACGCGGCCGAATCGATTCGATGGCTTCAGGCGTCCGCCGACCAGGGAATCCCGGGAGCCCAATACCATCTGGGAATCTGTTACGCCGAGGGACGCGGCGTCGCGCAGGATTTCACAAAAGCGGCCGAACTCTACCGGCTCTCCGCCGAACAGGGATACGCCGAAGCGCAATGGAGTCTGGGGGTCTGCTACGAAAACGGCACCGGCGTCGAACGCGACGAAGACGAAGCGGAAGTATGGTTCGTCAAAGCGGCGGATCAAGGCCATGCCGCCGCGCGCTGGACCATCGGTCGCGACGCCGAGGAGGAGAGTCCGTCCGATGAAAACGAGGCGGCGCCCCCCGCCGCCGAAGGCGAGTCCGGCGCGAATCCCTAATTCACGCCGTTCTTTCCGGTCCGGCCGGCGGCGGCCGAAAAACCGCCGGCCGCGGTCCGCGATTTTAACTTCCGTCTTGCGAAACCGGGGTGCGGGAAGTATACTGATTCGGTTGCCAGAACATTGTTACCAACAAGAAAGAAGTGTCATCATGAAAACCTTGATCCGCACGTTCGCCGCGGCCGCCGTTCCGTTTCTGCTCCTGTTCGCGGGCGCGTTTTCCGGCTGCAACAACACGGTGAACAACATCGAAAACGTCACGATCACCGGACTCCGGAATTCCGCGGAAAAGGGGGACGCCAAAGCGCAGACCGCGCTCGGCGTCCGCTATGAAAAAGGGGACGGCGTCGAAAAGAACCCGGTTCAGGCCGTTTCGTACTATCAAAAAGCGGCGGGTCAGGGGCATGCCGAAGCGCAATCGCGTTTGGGCTACTGCTACGCCAACGGGATCGGAGTCACCCCGGACGAACAGACCGCGCTCCTCTGGTATCAGCGGGCCGCCGAACAGGGGTACGCCGCCGCCCAGTTCTATCTGGGCTACTGCTACGCCCGCGGAATCGGAACCGCGCAGGACTATGACGAAGCGGTCAAATGGTACCAAACGGCCGCCGAGCAGGGGTACGCCGAAGCGCAGTTTTATCTCGGTTACTCCTATGCCGAAGGCCTGGGGGTCGCGCGCGATCTCGCGACGGCCTTCACCTGGTATCACCGCGCCGCCGTTCTGGGATACGCCCGCGCCGAATGGTACGTCGGCTACTGCTACGAGTACGGCTACGGCGTTGAAATCAGCAAAACCGAAGCCGAGACCTGGTACGGCAAAGCCGAAGAACACGGCTATACAAGTGAAGACGCCGTTGAAAACGGCGCCTATCCCGGCTGCGACGAAGGGGAGCTTCTCTGCAGCGACGCCGCCGCCGGCGCCGCGACCGAATCTGAAAATAGCGCCGCCGACGTGACCGACGACGGAAACAGCGCCGATACGGCTGACACGGCGACCGCCGCCGCGGCAACCGACACCGCCAACGACGCGGCCGACGCCGAAAACAGCGCCGACGCGGCTGACGCGGCCAACGCCGAAAACAGCGCCGACGCGGCTGAAGCGGCCGAACCCGAAAGCAGCGCCGAGACGGCCGACGCGCCCGCCGACGCCGCGGCCGAACCCGGAAACGCAGCCGGCGCGACTGACGCGGCCGCCGCCGTGGCCGCCGACGCCGCCGTCAATCCTCCGGAGGGCGCCGGAAACACGGCCGGCGTCAACGACGTCGGCACCAACAATTCGTTTTTCGTTGACGGCGATGACGACGATGATGACGACGGAGACGACTCCGACGATGACTCGGACGATGGAGACGACTCGGACGACGATAACGACGGCGACGACGATTCCGACGATTCCGACGATGGCGACGATGATTCCGACGACGGCGATGATGACTCCGACGACGGCGACGACGACACGGACGACGGCGACGATGACTCCGACGACGGCGACGATTCCTGAGATCTGACTCGAGACCGATACGGCCTGCCGGCGTCTTCCGCGGAGCAATTTTCGTCGGGACGCCGGCGGCCCGTCAATCAATAGGAGAACGCTATGCCGGCTTTCTTTAAAGATTTTTTTGAAACGCTGACCGACCTGTCGAAAAAGAAAGAAATACGATACGCCACCCTGGGAATCCTTCTCGGATTCTGTCTCTTCGCCTGTCCCGGACGCTTCATCCTTTTTATCCTCCTGGGGCTCGGAGCCGTCGCGCTGTATGTCCTCTACAAGAATTTTAAACGGGGGAATCATCGGGGCTCTATCATCGACCTGACGAAAAAAGAGTGACGCGTCGCCGACCCGCGAGCTCCCCGCGGAACGGTTCCGAACAGGCAGGGGTTGCGCGGCGAAAAAAACAGGATAAAATATCATAGGCGGTTGGTAGGAATTTCGCCGCCGAAAAGGACTGAAATATTTTTCGATGTCAAACGTATTGGGGCGCCGCGCGCGTCGCGCGGCTGAGAAGCACCCATTGAACCTGATCCGGGTCATACCGGCGTAGGAAATTACGAAGACAGTCGGTTTTGCTTCTTAAATCGGCTTGTATATCGCGATTTCCTTTCGATCATTCTTTCCGAAAGGAGATGTTTTAAATGGCTTCCGAGAACATTATCTCAAAAGCGATCGTCCAGAACTACGCGGAAAAGCTCTCCGAGAGCCTCAAAGTCGACGTGGCGCTGGTCGGCGCCGGCCCTTCGGCGCTCGTGGCGGCGCGTTATCTGACCGAAGCGGGTCTGAACGTCGCCCTCTTTGAAAGCCGGCTCGCGCCCGGCGGCGGCGTCTGGGGGGGCGGAATGCTCTTCAACGAACTGATCGTTCAGGACGACGCGCTCGATATTCTCGAGCATTTCGGAATCGCCCACCGGCCGGTCAAAGACGGCGATGGGTATCACAGTATCGATTCGGTCGAAATGGCGAGCGGCCTGATCTTCGGCGCGGTTCACGCCGGGGCGAAAATCTTCAACGCGATCAAAGTCGAAGACGTCGTGTTTCATAACGACCGGATCGCCGGTCTGGTGATCAACTGGTCTCCCGTCCTGAAACTCGGGATGTTCGTCGATCCGCTCACCATTCTGGCCGGCGCCGTCGTCGACGCGACGGGTCATCCGAGCACCGTCGCGAACCTGGTGATCAACAAGGCGCAGGTCAAACTCAACACGCCGACCGGCGGGATTCTGGGCGAACATCCGATGTGGGTCGATAACGGCGAGGTTTCGTGCGTCGAAAGCACCGCGGAATATTATCCCGGTTTCTACGCCTGCGGCATGAGCGCGAACAACATCATGGGGGGCTACCGGATGGGTCCGATCTTCGGCGGAATGCTCAAGTCGGGCAAGAAGGTCGCCGACCTGATTCTCGCTTCGCGCAACAAGCGGTAAACGGTCCGACGGACTTATTCAAACCGGCCGGGAGATGAAATCCGCGCTTCTCCCGGCCTTTTTTCACATTGGGACACGCGCCGCCGCGCGGCGAACCGTCCCGCGGCGAAATCGTTCGAGATTCTTGACAATCGTCCGAATATCAATTATAAAAAACTGTCGTGTGATTTTGGTTTGACTTGATCCGTGAATAGACAAGGGGGTTTTATGACGACTTTCTCTTTCAGGCTTCGCGCCGCGTCGGTTTTCGCGCTCTTCTTCCTGGCCGTTCCGGCCGTCACCTTCGCGATTTCCGGCGGCGAGTCCGTTTCCACACTTCGCAAGGCCGCCGAACAGGGGGATCCCGAGGCGCAGTATCATCTGGGGGTCCGCTACGAGAACGGGCGGGGCGTCGAACGGAACGCGCGGGAAGCGGCCCAATGGTACCGCAGGGCCGCCGAACAGAATTTCGCGCGGGCGCAGAACGAACTCGGCGCCTGCTACGACAACGGATTCGGCGTCGCCGAAGACGACAGCGAAGCGGTCAAGTGGTATCGCAGGGCCGCCGAACAGGGGGATCCCGAAGCGCAATGCAATCTGGGGGTCTGCTACAACAACGGGGAAGGGGTCAGACAGGACGATCGGGAAGCGATCAAGTGGTTTCTGCGGGCCGCCGAACAAGAGTACGCCGACGCGCAATTCTACCTGGGCTACTGCTACGCGCGCGGAATCGGGGTCGCGCGGGACTATGCCCAAGCGGTCAAATGGTATCGGCTGGCCGCCGACCAGAGCCACGCCGTCGCTCAGTTTTACCTCGCCTACTCTTACGCCCAGGGTCTGGGGGTGGCTCGCGATCTCTCGCTTGCCTTCACCTGGTACAACCGGTCCGCTCTTCTGGGGTATCCCCGCGCCGAATGGTACGTCGGTTACTGTTACGAACACGGTTACGGGGTCGAAATCAGCAAAACCGAAGCCGAGACCTGGTTCAGTAAAGCCGAAGAGCACGGCTTTGACGCCGACGACGCCGACCTCAACGACGATTACCCGGATTTTGACGACGACGATGTTCGCGGGAACGATTTCGACGACGATCCCGACGGCGATACCGACGGCGACGACGACCCGGACGATGCCGACGATGCCTACGACGATTCGGACGACGGGGACGACGCCGACGATGCCTATGACGATTCGGACGACGGGGACGACGCCGACGATACCTACGACGATTCGGACGACGGGGACGACGCCGACGACTACGATGACTCGGACGACGGGGACGACTACGACGATGGCGACGACGGCGGCGATGACGGCGGCGACGACTAAGAACCGACGCGCGACGTTTCGTTTTCACGCCCTCAGCCGCGGAGAACCGATCGGTTCGTGATGAGCCCAAAAGAAAACGGCGCGTATTGCGTCTCCAAAAAAGAGAAGGACGGTTTCCTCTTCCGGAAACCGTCCTTCTCTTTTAAACCGGAAAAACCGGCGCAAAACTTATTTCGCGGCAAATTTCAGACCGTTCTGCCGTGCGTACGTTTCGGCATACGAACCGGGCGTGCCGACGATCGTCAGACGGTAGCATTCGTCGAACGCTTCAAATCCGATGTTCGTCACCGACGCGGGAATCTCGATCGTCTTGAGCGCGTGGCATTCTTCAAACGCGCTTCTTCCCAACTCGGTCACGCCTTCCGGAATCACCACCGTTTGGAGCGATTTGCACCCTTCGAACGCGCTGTCGCCGATAAACGTGACGCCGGCGGGAATGGTCACGGAGCGGAGCGAGTTGCAGCCGTCGAACGCTTTGCGTTCGATCCGGGTCACGCCGGCGGGAATATCGATCACGTCGAGCGAATCGCAGTCGCTGAAAACTTCGGGTTCAAGAACGGTCAGGCCTTTCGGAATTGTGAACGCACGAACCCGCTTGCATTCGTCGAACGCGCTCATCCCGATCCGAATCACGGTGCTCGGAATGTTGATGTCGCGGAGAACCTCGCATTCATGGAACGCGTAGGCTTCGATTTCGAGAAGCCCTTCCGGAAGGACGACCGAATCGAGGATGTACGACTCGTTGAACGCGCGGTACCCGATCTTCAGAACGGGAAGCCCGTCGATCTGGCTCGGAACCACGATGTTCCGTTCGCCGGCGGCGCGGAACCCGTCGATAGAGATCCCCTGCACCGTCTGGCCGGCGGCGTTCACCACGCCGACGTGGCTGTACAGGAAGACGTCCGCGGGAGTCTCGGCGCGCGCGCAAGCGGAAGCCAAAACCAATGCCGCAACAAACGAAGCGGTCAGGAAGCTGAAAAAGAGTTTCGCTTTCATCTCTTCCTCCTTTAAACCCCTTAAGGGAATCTATGCCCGGCCAAACGGCCGGAACGGTTGACAAACGAACTTTTATGCTGATATGTATACGTCGGCCGCGGGGATTTTCCGCACATTTACGAAAAATCACTCCGCGATCTGGTGTCATTATACCGACCGCGCCGTTCAGGTCAATCATTTTTCCGAGAAAAAATGTTCAGACGATCCAAATTTTTTCCCGCGGCGGCGGACTTGGGGCCCGATCCGATTCCCCGGCGGTTTTCGGGCAATTTCCTTGACATGCGTCCGTTATAGAATACAATACCAACTTGCGTTGTTCAAGTTTTTTATTTAATCCGCGAGCAAACAAAGGGGGTTTTATGACGGCTTTTTCTTTCTGGCTTCGCGCCGCGCTGGTTCTCGCGCTCTTTTTCCTGGGGCTTCCGGCCGCGGTTTTTTGCGGCGGCGCTTCCGTTTCGGCGCTTCGCAAGGCCGCCGAACAGGGGGATCCCGAGGCGCAATATAACCTGGGGCTCCGCTGCGAAGAGGGGGACGGCGTCCCGCGGGACGCTCGGAAAGCGGTCGAATGGTATCGGAAGGCCGCCGAACAAAATTTCGCCCCGGCGCAGAATAATCTCGGCGTCTGCTACGAAAACGGAATCGGCGTCGACGAGGACGACCAAGAAGCGGTCAAATGGTACCGCAAGGCCGCCGAACAGGACGATCCCGACGCTCAGTGCAATCTGGGCGCGTGCTACGCGAACGGAAAGGGGGTCGCCGAGGACGACCGGGAGGCGGTCGAGTGGTTCCGCAAGGCCGCCGAGCGGAACTTCGCCGGCGCTCAATACGATCTGGGGGTCTGCTACGGAAGCGGGCAGGGCGTGGCGCGGGACGCGCGCGAAGCGGTCAAGTGGTACCGCAAGGCCGCCGACCAGAACCATCCCGGCGCGCAATACAACCTGGGGCTCTGCTACGACAACGGAGAGGGCGTGGCGCAGGACAAGCGGGAAGCGGTCAAATGGTACCGCAAGGCCGCCGATCAGGGAGATCCCGACGCGCAATGCAACCTGGGCACTTGCTATATGAACGGGGAAGGCGTCGAACAGGACAAGCGGGAAGCGGCCAAGTGGTTCGCCAAAGCCGCCGAACAGGGGGATCCCGACGCGCAATGCAATTTGGGCGTCTGTTACGCGAACGGGGAAGGCGTCGAACAAGACAACCGGGAAGCGGTCAAATGGTTCCGCCAATCCGCCGAGCAGGGGAACGAAGACGCCAAAAAAGCTTTGAAAGAGCTCGGCGCGGAATAACCCGCCGCGGAACGCCGGCCGGACTTCGCGCGGCCGACACGCCGCGCGGGTCTTTCTCGCCCCGCACGGTTTCGCGCGCGCCGGGATTTCGTCTTACGCCGAAAGTTTCAAGCGGCGGGCGATTCCGTCCGACACGACGCGCGTGTCGCGCGTGATCTCGCCGAACGAAAGGACCGGCAGATCGGGGAACTTCCCTTCGATCAGCGCGCGGATCGCCGGCCGGACGGCGTCGCCGACCAGGAGAACCGGCCGGCTGCGGTAAACGAGCGCGTTTTCAAGCTCTCCGCCAAGGATTTCGAGAATCTCGTTCGAATCGTCGGGCGCCAGGTTCAGCCGGACTTTGTCTTGCGACAGATCGCTGCCGGCGGCGACTTTCTCTTCGAGTTCCGGATCGAGCATCAGGACGAAGAGTTCGCCGTCCTCGTTCCGGTACTGCCCGCAGAGCGTTCGGGCCAGCCGGCCCCGCGCCTGTTCGGTCAGGTAGATCGGACTGCGGCTGCGCGGCGCCTCGTCGCCGAGGACTTCCAGAATCGCGCCAAGCTGGCGGATCGGGACTTCTTCGCGCAAAAGGCGCTGAAGAACGGCCTGGACTTCCCCGATTTTGAGGACCTCCGGCACGACTTCGTCGACCGCTTTCGGCTGCTCGGCGCGCAGCCCGTCGAGAAGTTTGGCGACGGCGTCGCGGGTGAGAAGTTCGGCCGCGCCGTGCGTCACGGCGTTCTGAAGTTCTTGGACGATCGCCTCGCGCGGATCGAGAATGCGGTATCCGTAAATCTCGGCCTTCTCGCGATGCCGCTCTTCAATCCAGTACGCCGTCTCGTTCCCGAAAGGAGATTTCGTTTTGATTCCGTCCAGACGGACGCCGGAACCTTCGGTATCGACCGCCAGGAACATTTCGGGCCAGATCACGCCCGCGGCGACCGTCTCGCCGTAAATGTTGACGCGGAACCGATTCTCGTCCAGTTCGAGCGCGTCGCAGACCCGTACTTTCGGAACAATGATCCCGAGCCGTTTGGCGGTCGCGATCCGCATCTCTTTGATCAGGCCGGTCATCGAAACGCCGCCCCGCGCCTCGGTCAGACCGACCAGGCCGAACCCGAGCTGGAGCTCGAGGGGGGCGACCGCCACGTAGCGTTCGATTCGGTTCTGTTCTTTTTCGCGTTCGAGACGCGCCTTGTCCCGTTCTTCGGTTTGGCGCCGGAGTTCCTCGTTCTTTTCTTCCTCTTCCTGCTTGCGGTTCAGCGTCCAGGCGGTCAGAAACGAACCGGCGGCGATCGTCATGAGCGGAACGCGGGGAAGTCCGGTAAAGACGAGCAATACAAGAAAGAACCCGCCGACCGCGAAAACCAGCGGCCGGTAGAGGAGCTGTCCCGCCACTCGGCTCGAAAGATTCTCGCCCCGGCCTCCGCGCGAGACGAGAACGCCGGTCGCCAGCGAAATCAGAAGCGCCGGAACCTGCGAGACGAGTCCGTCCCCGACGGTCAGCTTCCCGTAGACCGAAAGAGCCGCGGCGGGCGCCATGCCGTTCTGAAGAATACCGATCAGCAGGCCGCCGACAATATTGACCGCCACGATAATGAGCGAGGCGATCGCGTCCCCCCGCACGAATTTTCCCGCGCCGTCCATCGCGCCGAAAAAGTCGGCCGAATCGGCCAGCTCGCCGCGGCGGCGGATCGCCTCGTCCCGATCGATCAGACCGGCGGCCAGATCGGCGTCGACGGCGGCCTGCCGGCCCGGCATCGCGTCGAGCGTAAATCGCGCCGCGACTTCGCTGATCCGGGTCGCACCCTTGGTCAGAACCACGAACTGAATGACGATGAAGATCGAAAAAACGACGACCCCGACCACGAAGTTTTCGCCGGTCACGAACCGGCTGAACGCCGAAATGACCCCCCCGGCGGCCTGATCGCCGAGCGTGTCGGCGCGGGTCAGAATCAGCCGGGTGGTGGCGACGTTCAGAACCAGACGAAAGAGGGTGGTGCCGAGCAAAAGAGTCGGAAAGACGCTGAACTCGAGCGGCTTGCGGACGAAAAATGCGGTGAAAAGAATGATCAGCGAAAGCGCGATGTTCAGCGAAAGAAGCCAGTCCATCACCCCGCCCGGCAGGTTGAAAAACATCACAAAGAGGGCGGCGGCGACCGAGCCGGGAACCAGAATCTCGGCAAGTCGCGGACGGCGGAACTCGGGAATCGCGGTTGATGTCATCGGAAATTACCACGGCGCCGCGCGCGTTCCCCCCGACCGATCCCCGCTATCGCGGGAGGACGGAAAAAAGACGCGGACTCGTTCGCTGAAAGGTTGACGGTTGTTCGCTGAGGGGATCATAAAGATTCTGCGCCGATTTTGTCCAGAGGAAAAATCAAGTTTTCCCCGGGAAAGAACGATAAGGATCTTAATCCGTAAAACCCGTTTTGCAGAAAAACTTGATGAAACCCGCGTATTTTACCAAACTTAACAAAAAATACCTCGCCGTCGTCTTTCTTCTCGCCGTCGGCGCCGCGGGAGTCGTCGGCACGGTGCGCGGATCGAAAGCGGGAGAAAAGAACGCGCCCGCGCCGCAGACCGAACGCGTCGAGACGGTACGCTTCCTCTCCAGCGTCGAAAAGGGACGCGCGCGGAGCGCCGAGTCGGGGAAACCGCTTCTTCTCTTCTTCACCGAGCCGTCTTCCCCATTCAGCCAGCGGGTTGAAAAGGATTTTTTCGCCGATCCGCAGGTTGCCGAAGTGATCGGACAGTTCGTCTGCGTTTCGGTCGATACCGGCCGGACGGCGTCGATCCCGCTGATGAAAAAGTACGCCGTCACCGCGGCGCCGACCGTTCTTCTCGTCCCGGTCGACGGGGAGGCGGCGGAACCGATCACCCGCTTTCGTACGCCCGCCGAATTTAAAGAGCAGCTGAAAGCTCTCCTCCGACCGGTCGCCTGGCAGCAGGCGTCTCTTTACCTGCGCTGAACCGGCCCGAAAAGGGAACGCGGAATTATGGGGTCTTTCCCCTGAAATGCTCTTGTCTTTCTATTAGATAAATCACTATAATCCCCGGTCATTTTACGCCAAGAAAATTTCTCAGCCGATGGTCGGAGATTTGAAAGCGATTAACCCCCAACCGAGAGCGGCGGTCATGCCGTCCGACACCCGCCGAATGAGCGCCGCGCCGCGCCGCGCCGGCGCGTTCGGCGTCGGCGCGCTCCTGGGCCGGAGGGGGATCGCTCTTGCCGCGGCGCTCCTTTTCGGATCGCTTCTCTTTTCGCTTCCGAACGTCCCGAGCGCGGCCGCCCAAGACCTCGCGGGTTCCGACCCGTCCGCCGCGACGGAAACCGATTATCCGATCGGCTCCTATTCCGAAGGAATCTACTCGGACACGGTCAGCGGTCTCGGCGCCGCGCCGCGCGACGAAGCGCCGCGTGTGGAAAAGATCGCCGGACGGCCGTTCGACTTCTCGCTGACCGGAACCGGAAACGGCGGCGCGCCGCGCGCGGCGGACAAGAACTTCGGGGTCGACGCCTCGGCGTATGACTACAATCAGTCGGGGCAGAATCAGTTCATCGTGCCGAAGGCGGCTCTTTCCGACGCGCCGATCGCCGTCTCGGGAGACGCCGGCTGGAAAGGCGCGTCGAACGGAGACGGCGAAGAGGTCTACATTCTGGCGGGGCATTGCCGCGTGCAGCAGGGGGACTCTTCGGCCGAAGGGCCGCGCGGCGTGGTCCGCGTGATTCCCGACCCGAACGGAAACTCCAAATCGGTCGTTCTCTACCTCGAAAAGGAAAACCAGTGGGAACCGTTCGAGCTGAAGCTCAACGCGTCGTATCTCGCCGCCCACGCCACCGAAACGGCGTGGCAGGGAACGTTCCGCTCGTCGGGCGAAGTCAGCGTTCAGATCGCGAGCCGGGGAAGCGACCAGCTGAACCCCGAAGAGATCTACGCCCGCGCCCTGGCGATGGAAAAGAGCGCGCCCGCCAACGCGGGGATTCCGACGGCGCAAGAGGCCGCGGCGCTCGCGACCGGTCAGCCCGACGAGACGTGGACCGAAACGCGTTCCGCCGCACTGACCTCGTCGGTCGACACGCTGAAATCGCTCCGCGGCACGGAACCCGAAGACGTCGCGTTCCGCCGGGTTCGCCTCATGTCGCGCTATGACCGCGACTTGAACATTCGGCGCGAAACGGACCCGACCAACCCCTCGCGCGACCGATACGTCGTCGGCGGCGGATTCATTCTGATGGTCGAAGGGATCACCGCGCAGAACAAGACGGTCTCGGACGTGATCGATATTTCCGCCGACCGCGCGGTCATCTGGGCCGACGGCGTCGACCTTCAGCAGGGCGGAATCCAGAACAAAGATCTCGATCTGGAACTCTACGTCGAAGGGGACATCATCTTCCGCGAGGGGGAACGGGTCGTCTACGCGCAAAAGATGTATTACGACGCGAAAAACCGCGTCGGACTGATCAAAGACACCGAAATGGTGATCCCCGTTCCCGATTCGCCGGGCGGGTATTTCCGGATCAACGCCGACACCATCGCGCAGAACGACGCCGACACGTTCACGGCGACCGACGCGTGGGTCTCGACGTCCACGATGGGACAGCCGACCTACCGGCTCCAGTCGAACTCGCTGACCGCCGAGTTCCGCAAGACCCCCCTCTTCGACAGCGCCACCGGCGCCCCCGCGGTCGACAACGAAGGGAACCGGCAGTACCGCAACGACAGCTACGTGATCGCCGAAAACAATTTCGTCGCCCTCGAAAACATCCCGGTCTTTTACTGGCCCTGGATGTCGATGAACATGGAGAACAAGTCGCTCTACATGCGGCGGTTCGGGATCGCGCACGACAGCACGTTCGGGACGCAGGTCCGAACCGGCTGGAACCCGTATCAGATATTCAACATCAAGGAATGTTCGAAGAACTCCGACTGGACCGTCGATCTCGACTATCTCTCGAAACGCGGTTTCGGGCACGGGACGACTTACACCTATAACGTCGATTCCTTCCTTGGCTGCAGCAGCCAGGCGATCGGCGTGGCGAACTACTACGGCGTCTATGACCGCGGAACCGACAATCTCGGCTTCGGCCGGCGCGACGACCCGTTCCCCCGCAAGTACCGCTACCGCGGCATCTGGAAACACAAGCAGCGTTTCGATCTGCCCGAATCGCTCGAACAGTTCCTGCCCGACTGCTGTTGCTGCAAGAGCAGCAGCTGCTGTTCCGGCTGGGAGCTGACCGCGCAAGCCGGCAAATCGAGCGACCGGAACTACCTGCGGGAATATTTTGAAGAGGAATGGTTCACCGGTTCGAACCCGGAGACGAGTCTCGAACTGAAAAAGACGACCGACAACTGGTCGATGGGCGTGACCGCCTCGGTCATGACCGACAAGTTCTATACGGGAACCAACGAGCTTCCGAAGTTCAGTCATTTCCTCCTGGGTCAGAACCTTTTCTGCAACAAGCTCCTCTGGTACGAACATACCAAACTGGGGCTCTATAAATTCAGGACGACCGAAATCCCCTATTCCGACCAGGATCGGGATTATTTCCGCTATCTGAACTGGGAACTGGCCAACACCGCGACCGACAACACCGCAACGGGAGCCGGAACCGAGACCTTCTCGGCCACGTCGTTCAACCTCTCGACCCGGCACGAAATCGACCTGCCCCTGGCGGTCGGCCCGGGCAAGATCACCCCTTACGCGCTCGGGGAATACGCGTTCTGGGGGGAAGGATATTATAAGAAGAACATCAACCGCCTTTACGGCCGGACCGGACTCCGCGCCGACCTGCCGGTCTGGAAGGTCGACAACGACATCACCAGCGACACGTGGTACTTAAACGGCATCGCGCATAAGATGAACTTCGGGGTCGACGCCTTCATCGCCGGAGCGAACCGCGGAATGGACGAACTGATTCACTTCGACCAGATCGACGACTGGCAGGTCCAGGACTTCCGACGTCAGTATTCGGTCACGTCGTTCAGCAATTCCTATTCCCCCTACCGCGACAGCATTCCCGTTCGGTTCGACGAGCGGTATTACGCGCTGCGCGAGGGGATTCTGAGCGGAATGGTCTCGTCGCCCTCGAGCGAAATCGCCGGCGACATGACGCAGGTCCGGCTCGACTGGCTCAACCGCTGGCAGACCAAGCGCGGTCCGGTCGGAAACCGCCATATCATCGACTGGATCACCCTCGACACCGGAATGAGCCTCTATCCGAAAAAGGATCAGAATTACGGCAAATTCGTCGGCCTGGTCGATTACGACGCCCGCTGGCACGTCGGCGACCGGTTCAGCGTCCTGTCGAGCGGTCTGTTCGACTTCTTCGACTCGGGACAGAAGATCGTACGCGCCGGGATCATGTCAAAACGTCCCGGCGTGAGCAGCTTCTACCTGGGGGTCGACCGGCTCGGCGGCCCGATCAGCACCACCTACCTGAACGCGGCGATCAACTACCGGATGTCGCAGAAATGGGCGGCTTCGCTGAGCAATTCGTACGACCTGGCCGACCGTCGAAACATCGGGCAGGAGCTCGGAATCAGCCGGATCGGCGAATCGTTCATCTGGACCCTGAAACTGAGCAACAACCAGAGCAAAAAAGACTGGGGGATCGGTCTGAACGTCCTGCCGATCTTCATCTATAATAACGAGAAGTTCGAAGAAGACATTCTGGGGTTCGGGCAGATGTAGCGCCGCGCCCGACGGCCTTCCCCGGCGCCGGGGCCTTGAGGCGTCATTGACACCTTTTCCTCAACGTGATACGATACCCTTATCATTTCCTCCGCCGTCCGAAGGAGAGGTTTTTTCGGCGTCCCTTTGTTTTCAAGGGAATTTTCCCGCGCCGTCTCTCCCCTTCCCTCCCGCGACATTGACGATTCACAGGCGGTCCGCCGGCCCGCTTTGACTCCATGACCAAAGATAAAGCTTCCGCATCGAAATCCCAAGCGAAACCCTCCGGCCGACGGCCCCGCCCCTCCCAAGAGAAGCTTCTCCCCCCGCGCGCCGACGTGGTCTTTTCCGAGGACGAGCGGAAACGCCGCGCCCTCTTCGAATCGGCGAAAAAACATCATCGGCCGGGCGAGGCGGAACTCTGCTACCGCGGCAGTCTCCCCCCGTGGAGTCCCGGCTGGCTCCTGATTCAGGGGGCGCGTCAGAACAATCTCAAATCGATCGACGTGCCGATCCCACTGTCGGCGTTTACCGTGGTGACCGGCGTGAGCGGAAGCGGAAAGAGCTCCCTGGTCGAAGAGATTCTCGCGCGGGAACTGGCGCGCGTTCTGAACCGCGCGCACACCGCGCCGGGCGCGTTCGACCGAATCGCGGGGATCGACCAGCTCAATAAGGTCATCGAAGTCGACCAGCAGCCGCTCGGCCAGACGCCGACCTCGAATCCCGCCACCTACACCGGGCTTTTCGACCTGATCCGTTCCCTCTACGCCAAACTCCCCGAATCGCGGCTTCGCGGCTGGTCGGCCCGCCGATTCAGTTTCAACGTTCCCGGCGGGCGGTGCGAAAAGTGCGAAGGGGCGGGCCAGCTCAAAATCGAAATGCACTTCCTCGCCGACGTCTGGATCGCCTGCGACGCGTGCGGCGGCAAAAGGTACGACCCGCAGACGCTCGAGGTGACCTATCGCGGCAAGTCGATCGCCGACGTCCTCGAAATGTCGTGCGGCGAAGCGCTCCTCTTCTTCGAAAGCGTTCCGGCGATACGGCGAATCCTCCGTATCCTCTGCGACGTCGGGCTCGACTATCTCGCGCTCGGGCAGTCGGCGACGATGCTTTCGGGGGGCGAAGCCCAGCGGATCAAGCTCGCCGCCGAACTGGCGCGGCCCGACACCGGCAAGACGCTCTACATCCTCGACGAGCCGACGACCGGTCTTCATTTCGAAGACCTGCGGAAACTTTTGGGAGTACTTCAGCGCCTGGTCGACCTGGGAAACACCGTCGTCGTGATCGAACATAACCTGGACGTGATCAAGTCGGCCGACTGGGTGATCGATCTGGGACCGGAAGCGGGTCTGGAAGGGGGTAAACTCGTCTTTGCCGGGACCCCCGAAGAGCTCGCCGACTACGGACGCCGCTACGCCGCCGCGCCGCCGAAAACGCGTCGGGGACTTCTCCGCAGCTGGACCGCCGAAGCGCTGATCCCGGTTCTCGAACACGACCCGTACCGCGAACGGCCCCTCTACGACCCGGCCGAAGAAACGCGCCTTCTCCTCCTTCAAAAGGAGGAGGCCGAAAAAGAAGCCGAATCGCTCCAGAGCGTGCCGATGCCGTGGGAGACCGACGGGCGGAGCTGGCATATCAAGTCGCGCCGCAGCCGCAACGGCTTCCCCTGCAAGTGGTCGGGACAGGTCCTCGCCGAAGTCGTCGACCGTATCGAAGAGAGCGGCCTGTTTTCCGAAACGAACTGGAACAGCCGTTCGGTGGTCGAAATCGCGGCGGCCCGGCCGCAGCTGGGGTGGTTCTTCCACGCGCATACGGGGGACGAGTGGCTTCTAAAGTTAAAGTTCCGCGTTCCGCGCCAGTCGTGCGACAGGGAGAAGATCGAAAAAGAGCTCTGGCTTCGCCCGCTCAACGAGGTTCCCGAAGTCCCCCTCTACGGCACGCAGCCGCGCGTGGTGGTCGAATCGGTCGGACCGTGGTTTGAAGTCGAACTGCGCGTTTTCGATTACGACGAATTCAACCATCCCGCTTTTTGGAACTTCGTCGACGAGGCGGCCAAGGCGTTCCGCTCCTATACCGATTCCCTCTCCGGCGGATCCGTCTCGAAACCGAAGAGCCAAAGCGGCGAAGACTGGCATTTTTCCAACGAAGGTTTTTCGAAATCCGCCGCGCCGCTCTGGAGCTTCGATCTGCTGAGAGAGGCGGTCGACGCGGTCCGCCGCGCCGCGCCCGGCGCGCGGGAAGAGTGGAACCGCAGGGCGACCGTTTCGTTCTACCGTCCCGATTCGCCCGACCGGCTCCTCTGCGTCTTTTACACAAAGTTCCGCGACGCGATCCCGCTTCAGATCAATATGCCGAAGAGTTCAGCGCCGATTTACACGCGGCGCGCGCTGAACGCCGACGTCGAAATCGACGATTCCGGAAAAGACTTCGACTTGTACTACATTCGTCTGACGGGCGAAAAAGACCTCGCCGCCGGCGCGGTTCAGAAACTGATCGAAGAGTCGCTCCGCCGCGAGATTCCCGCGGCGAATTGAATCTCCTTTTGCCGACGTCGGCCGAAGGTCGGCGCGGGCCGAAAAAGAAAGAGCCTCAAACGCAAACGCGTTCGAGGCTCTTTCGGTATAATCCTGT
>CADBQY010000125.1 GCA_902796885.1 uncultured Planctomycetota bacterium | reverse complement strand
CCGAACAGATGTGGGATATCGTCAACGCCTACCGCGTCACGCACGACCAGCCGCTCCTTTACGGAATGGGGTCTGACGACTTCCACAACATGGAGCAATGGGGAGTCGGCTGGAGTGTGGTCCGCGCCGAACGGCTTGCGGCGGCCGACATTCTCGCCGCGATACGCGCCGGCGACTTCTACGCCGCGCACGGGACGCGGGGGCTGGCGTTTGAAGACATTCGTTTCGACGGCAAAACGCTCGAAGTCAAAATCGACGTCCAAGAAGAAGGGGAATACGTCATCGACTTTATCGGCACCAAGAAGGACTACAACCCCGACTGCGAATATGCCGAGACGCCCTATGAAAAAGGAAAATCGCTTCCGCGAAAGCTGGAATGCTATTCCAAAGAGATCGGAAAGGTCCTCGAATCGGCGGAAGGGGCCGAAGCCAGTTACACGCTGAAACAGGACGATCTCTACGTCCGCGCCAAGATTTACAAAAAAGGCGCGGTCAAAAAAGACTGGGAAACCGAAAACGCCGCCTGGACCCAGCCGTACCGAAGCTGAAAACGGTTCACGTCGGAACCCCCGCAAAGTTTTCGGCTTTGCGGGGGCTGTTGTATGGCGGAAAGAGTCCGTCCGCTCACCGCGAACTTCCCGAGACACGGGAACGTCGGCACCAACGGCAATAATCGTCGATCCCGCCGATTTCGGCGGTTCGCTCTCGCTCGTCGAATTCTTTTAATCATCGCTTCCTCACCGCCGCTAACGCCGATTTCGATAAACTGGCAGAAGAGGAATATAATAAAAAGGCTCGTGAAAACGGCTGGGAGCGGAGGTATTTTGTATAAAGGATTTTGACTGGGAAAGTATTCAGATAGAAGTTACCGACCAAAAAAGAGAATATTGCAAAGGAACAACGTTATGCCTCAAAACAAATTCTACTGCTAAAAAAGCTCTGCACGAATGGGCTCACGCTATGGAAGAATTATACCCGGACATAGCAGACAAAATTGAAAAGGTTTTCGATGACTTTACAACGAAAGACGATGGCAATAGAATAGAACGACGTCTCAAGGACGTAAACCCCGAATATGGCGACGATGAGAATTACTATGAGCCGCGGGATAAATCACTTGTCCCGGAGGATTACTGCACTAAAATATACAGTGATGGCAAGACAGAGTTATTCAGTATGTTTATGCAGGATTTCGCAGAGGACCCGCTGTATATAATGAGCAACCACCGTGAATGGTACGAGAGGATGATAAAATGTTGCAAGTAATTTACGAAGCGAGGCGTGGAGACGAAATCGCCAACCTCTACCTATACCCTGCTTTGCCTCGGGGTATAACTTTCGCACCGGATGAAATTGAGGACACGCCTTTTAGCCTCGAACTTGAAACAATGCTCGTTCGTTTCCTCAAAAATTTCAGACCTCCCGCTGGTTTACCGGAATACATCACGAAAAGCGACGCTTTCGTCCGAAGCGTTGACAAGAGTCTTGGTATTACATTCAAACAGATTTATAAATATAATCACAAACCGGTACCGGGACGGGTTTATTAGGTAACACACCATCAGCCCCGCCAGCCCCCTCCTTCCCCTCAAAAACCCGGTTTCGGCCTTGAATCTACTCCCATATATAAGGGATGTTTCCCACCAATTCCCTGAAATCCATCGAAATCCCCGCAGATGAGCGGTTATTCTTGTGTCATACAAACCGGCTGCGCAGCATTGTATATTCGGGAATACTCCGCGCGCGTCTTTTCGGACATATCCCTCACTGCGGTCCGGCGGTCGCGCCGTCCCCCCTCTCGCCGGCGTTCAAGTCCCGCTTTACGCGTATACCGCGTCCGAAATCAAACGGCGCGGTCAGACGTCGAGATTTTTCACTTCCAGGGCGTTCTGCTCGATGAACTCGCGGCGCGGTTCGACGCTGTCACCCATCAGAATGCGGAACAGATCGTCGGCGGCCGAAGCGTCTTCCATCGTAATCTGAACCAGCGAGCGGTTCTTCGGGTCGAGCGTCGTTTCGCGGAGCTCTTCCGGATCCATTTCGCCCAGACCTTTGAACCGCGTGATGATGAACCCCTTTTCGCCGGAATGACGGATCGCGGTCAGGAGCTCGCGCAAATCGCCGATCCCCGTCTCCGAATCCCCTTTCCGCAGATAGTAACGCGAACCTTCCAGACCGGTCCGCTTTTCGGGAATCAGCGTGTTGATCTCGAACCCCATTTCGCGCAGATCGGCCAGCTGGCGGTTGAGCGAACGAACCTCGTGAAGTTCGGTGATATGCAGGCCGCGGTCGCCCAGGTCTTCCCCTTCGGCCGCGATCGGCGTATCGCCCCCGCTCAGCGCCGAACCGAGACTGTCGTGACTGGTCAGCTTTTCGACCGATTCTCCCGTTTCCGCCTCGATCTTCGATGTGAACTCGTCCAGCTCGCGCCGGGTCAGGAACCAGTGTTCTTCTTTCTTCCAGAAGACGTGATAATAGGGCAGACGCGCGGACTCTTTGTCTTGCCGCGCGGCATGCTCGCGAAGACTGATCCCGCGCCGTTCAAGCGCCTGAATCGAGTCTTCGATCTGACTGAGCGTCTTACAGAGGCGGCCGAGCGCGTCCCCTTCGATCAGCCGACCGTCCTGCGGATCGAAGATCGCGCCGGCGATCCCGCTTTCGAGAAGTTCGCGCCGCATCTCTTCGTCGGTCTGAACGTAGCGCGGAGGCGCGTTCTTGCTCCCTTTCTTGCGCACCTTGTAAAGGGGCGGAAGGGCGGCGTAGACGCAGCCGGCCTGAACCAGACGGTACATCTGCCGATAGAAGAAAGTCAGCAGGAGCGTGCGGATATGCGAACCGTCGACGTCGGCATCGGTCATGATCACGACCTTGCCGGAACGGCGTTTGGTCAGAGCGACCTCGTCGCCGATCCCGCAGCCGAGCGCGGTGATCATACTCTTGACCTCTTCGTTCGCCAAGACTTTGACCTCGCGCGCCTTATAAGCGTTGATCACTTTCCCGCGGAGAGGAAGGATCGCCTGAAATTCCCGGATTCGCCCCCCTTCGGCGCTCCCGCCCGCCGAGTTCCCCTCGACCAGATAAAGTTCGCATTTTTCCATCTCGCGACTCGAGCAGTCGCGAAGTTTCCCCGGCATCCCGCCGTGATTGAGCGCGCCTTTTCGCTCGCGGACCAGCATCCGCGCTTTCCGGGCGCTTTCGCGCGCCTCGGCGGCGAGGATCGCCTTCTTGACGATCGACTGCGCCGACTGCGGATGCTCTTCCAAATATTTCGAAAGACCGTCCCCGACGATCGAGTTGACAATCCCCTCGACCTCGCCGTTGCCGAGCTTGGTCTTCGTCTGCCCTTCGAAGCGGGGGTTCGGCACCTGGGTCGAAATGACCGCGGTCAGTCCTTCACGGAAATCTTCGCCGGTCAGGACCTGGTTCTTGAAAAGGTTCTGCCCCTTGCCGTAGTTGTTCAGGCATCGTGTCAGCGCGCTGCGGAACCCCGAAAGGTGCGTTCCCCCTTCGTGCGTGAAGATGTTGTTCACGTAGGAGCGGACGTTTTCGGTATATTCCGACGTATACTGAAGAGCGATTTCGACGCGAACCCCCTCGCTTTCCCCCGAAAGGTAGATCACGTCGGCGTGAATCGGCTCTGTCGACCGGTTCAGGTTGTTGATGAAGTCGATCAGACCGTTTTCATACTTGAACGTCTCTCCCTGGCCGGTACGTTCGTCCTTGTAGATGATCTTCACCCCGTGGTTCAAAAACGCCAGGTCTTGCAAACGCCGGAACAGGTTGTTGTAATCGAACTTGGTGTCGGGGAATATCTGCGGATCCGGCTTAAAGGTGGTCTTGGTGCCGTGCCCGTCGGTCTTTTCCATCTTGCTGATGTCGCCCGTCGGGATTCCGCGTTCGTATTCCTGCTGCCAGACGTAACCGTCGCGCCGAACTTCGACCACGCACCACTCCGAAAGGAAATTGACCACCGTCACGCCGACCCCGTGCAGACCGCCCGACGTCTGATACGCCCCCTTGCTGAACTTGCCGCCGAATTTCAGGACCGTCATGACCCCTTCCAGAGTCGACTTTTTCAGATCGGGGTGAATCTCGACCGGAATCCCGCGGCCGTTGTCTTCGACCGTGACCGAGCCGTCGCTGTTGATCGTCACCGAAATCGTATTGGCGAACCCGGCCAGCGCCTCGTCGATCGAGTTGTCGACGACTTCGGTCACCAGGTGGTGCAAACCGCGCGTGCCGGTGTCGCCGATATACATCGCCGGACGGATCCGAACGTGCTCGCGGTCGCTTAAATGTTCGAGGTCTTTAGCCGTATACGAATCGTTGGCGTGAGGCGCGGTCATGGCGGAAGGATTTTCGGCGGGTTGCGGGGTCTGTTCGGACATAATGGTTTCCGTTTCAGTTGTTCATCAAGGTAAAACGAATCTCGCGGATTTTTTCTTCGGGGAGCGCCAGACGCAACCGGCGGAGGATCTCCCCCTTGTAGAAGGCGAACTCGGACATCAGGGGGGCGTCGGTCACGCTGATCCGCAGGATTCCGCCCCTCAATCCGAGAATGCGGTACGAGCTTTCGGTATAGAAACCGTTTTCGCCCTGCGGAAAGAGGTCGGCGAGGATCTTCCGAAACGCCTCTTCGAACCGTTGGGCCGAAAGCCGGCGTCCGAGCCCGTAACGGGCGATGATCTGGGGCAAAATATCGGCGATCGACACCGGTTTGGAACGGCGCACTCCGGGTTTCCCTTCGACCATCCGATGATAGCCGAGAGCGTCGATCGTCTCGTTCGGATTCTCCGCCCCTTTTTTGCGCGAAGGGGCGCGGCGCCGTTCCGATTTGCCCATGAAATGCCCTCCCTGTTTCGAGAGACTCTTCTGCTTCCCGTATTCTACCAAATTTTCTGATTTTTAAAAGGCGAAAACGGGAAAAACTCCCGTTTTTTTGTATTTCAAACATGTAAAAAAAGAAGCGGTTTCCCCGAAAAAGAAGGGGGAACGCCCCGTCCTGAGGCCGAAAAAAACCGGCGCCCTCAAACGGACGCCGGAAGAAACGCTTTTCGCCCGCCGACGGGGCGAAAACGCCGTCACGCCAGGTGCTCGTAACGCTTGATTTTCATCAGTTCGCCGTCTTTCAGGGCCGAGGCGTGCGCCACGATCCCCGGAACGGTCAGGTTCAGCGCCATCGCGATATCGACCGTCGGACGGCGTCCGCGCAGAAGCGCGTCGATGAAATCGCACATCAGCGGCCCGTGCGAACCGCCGTGGTAGCCCCCCTCGACCCCTTCGGGGAGCGCCGGCATCGAAGGATCGACGCTCGCGGCCTTCTCGCGGGCGGCGTCGGTCTGCGGCTGGAAGTTGTCGCCGTCGAACCCGGCAATCTCGCCACGCATCCGCCCGGTCTCGGAACCCCAGGCGCCGCACGAATCCCAGCTGACCCCCATCCGCGCCATTCCCCCCTCTTCGGTGCGGAACAGCGCGATCTCGGTTCCGAACGGGTTGTCGTACGGGTTGGCGCCTTTCTGATACTCTTCAAGGATACTCGGCATCCCCATACACGAAACTTCGGTAAACCCTTTCCCGGTCACCGTCGTATAGAACGCGTTCGAGTGGGTCGGGTACCATTGCGGCGGAAGCCCGCGGCGCCAGTCTTTGTAGCCGGGGAGCGTCCCGCATCCGTAATGAAAATATTCCCCTTCGGTATAGATCATCTTCCCGAACGCCCCCGCGCCGTAAAGCTGCCGGGCGGCGTAGGCCCCGGCGCGAAACGCGGTCGTTTCGAACATCGCGTAGGTCAACCCCGTCTCTTTAACCGCTTCATAGAGGCGGTCGGCGTCTTCCAGGCTCCCCCAACAGGCGGGAACGGCGCTGGCGACGTGTTTGCCGTGTTTCAGGGCGGCGATCACGTGATCGGCATGGCTCGGCGCGTCGGTCGCCACAAAGATCGCCTCGATGTTGTCGTCTTTCACCATTTCTTCGAGCGAAGGGTATTTATTCCCGCATTTCGCCTTTTGGGCCAGTCCCTCGCACCGGTCGGGAAAGAGGTCGGTCACGGCGACGACTTCGACGTTGGGATGATTCTGGAAATAGAATTGGCTGGCAAACTCACAAAGCCCGAACCCGGCAAGCCCGACCCGGATTTTACGGTCGGTATCCATCTTCCAGACTTTGGTGCGGTCCGCTTCGACGAGATGTTCAAAACCCTCGATCCGGTTAAGCTCCTGACCGTAAAGAGCCCCCAGACCTAAAGACGCAAAACCCGCGGCAGTCAGGAATGAACGACGACTGAGTGAACGATTCATTGAGTTCCTTTCCGATTGAAAGATTGAACGATTCCCCAGTCCCCGCTTCATCGGTCCCTTGACCACCGCGGCATTTCGCATAACCAAACCCTTTGGTTTTGAGCGTCCCGAAAATTTCGGCACGAATCAAACTGGGGTCTATTGGTTATAACAAAACTGAAAAAGGATTCAAGCTCTCAATCAGGCTTTTTTCGCGCACGACTTGCACGCGCTCTTGGCACAGGCCTTTTTCGCCGGAGCGGCTTTCGCGGCGCAGGCTTTCTTGGCGGGGGCGGCTTTCGCGGCACAGGCTTTCGTCGCGCAGGCCTTCTTGGCCGGGGCGGCTTTCGCCGGGGCGGCCTTCTTGGCGGGCGCGGCTTTCACGGCGGCTTTCGCCGGAGCGGCCTTCTTGGCGGGAGCGGCTTTAGCGGCGGCGGCCTTCTTGGCCGGAGCGGCTTTCACAGCGGCCTTTGCGGCCGGAGCGGCTTTCGCGGCGGCTTTTTTAGCCGGAGCGGCCTTCTTAGCGGGAGCGGCTTTAGCGGCGGCGGCCTTCTTGGCCGGGGCGGCTTTCTTCGTAGCAGCGGCGACTTTTGCCATAATAAAAAATCTCCTTAGTTTCTCGAAGCCGAACGGATTCCCTGCGTTCCGGACAAGGGACTAAAAACAGAAAATCGATTCCGGTCACTCCGATAGGTTTGTGATTCGATCCACAAAGCGCGGGAACCCCTCCCGCACTCGTCTCTTATCGACTTTGCGATTATAACGAATTTAATCATTCTCTTAAAGGTCAAAACGGAAATTTCGCCGAAAAAAATCTTCTCGAAAGAACGTCCGGAACATCAAGACGTCTCGCGCAAAAACTCGTACACACGCCGATTGATTTCAGTCTTTAAAAAGAGCGGCTTCACGCCGAACGGATCGGCGACAGATGTGTATCAATTCGGCCGCAGACCCGCGTTCAGCAAAGAAAGCCGACCGATCGGCCGAAAAAATTTTTTAAAAATTTTTCGACGGATCGACCGGTTTTCACGCTTTCGCCGCCGCGGCGGCCCCCGACTTTCGAATGTATTTCCCGACGGCGGCCGATCCGCGCCCCCGTCCGCCGATCGGCCGAACGTCCTTACTTCTCCCCGCAGAACGCCTCGGCGATATTCCGGACATGTTCCCACACTTGACGGTAAAATGCCAGCTGGGCGTTAACCCCCGCGATCAGCGCCGGATCGTAGTTTCCTTTCTCCATCTCGGACATAAACCTGCCGCGCAGTTCTTTCAGTTCCGCCGACAGTTCCTGGCATGTCAGATAGATGGTCGACAGAAAATAATCCGCGCTCTCGTGACCGTCAAACGCGCTGTTAATATCTTTAAGAAGGAAAAGCGTTCGATCCCCAAGGTGCGCCAAACCGCTTTTTACAAACTTCGGCAACTCCAGACCGCTTTCTTTCAGCTTCAGCGCCGATTTCAGGATCGAGATCAAATAGTCGCTCACCGACTCGATTTCGTCGGCCATGCGAAGATGTTCCCGCGCCTGTTCCGCCGAACCGGGCGCGGCGTTCATCGAAAGGATTTTTGAAGTAAAGCGGATGACCTCGTCCTGTATCCGGTCAAACGCTTCCTCTTCTCGGAAGGGATGTTGAATCTCCTTCCCGTTGTCCAGAGGCCCCTGAACCAGCCGGAACACTTCTTCCCCCATTTTGTGGCACCGTTTCGCCATTCGCTGAACGATCAGACGCGACTGGAGCACCGCGATATTCGGCGAGGTGATATACCGCGGATCGAGTCCCGTTTCGGTCGGCCGTTTCTCCATCGCCCGATCCGGTATATATTTCGTCAGCAACCGGGCGAACACCCGGGTGAACGGCAGGAAAAGAATCGCGTTGGTTACGTTGAAGATCGAATGGGCCAGCGGAATCCCGAACGGAATCAGATGCAGTTTCAGCATCCGAGCCGCCGTCTCGACCGCCGGGATGAAAACCGGCCGGAAAAGCGCCAGCACCCAGCAGACCCCCAACACGTTGAAAATCGCGTGAAACGTCGCCGCGCGTTTGGCGTTGGTCGACGTGCCGAGCGAAGCAATCAGCGCCGTCGAGGTCGTGCCGATATTCTCGCCCAGGATAAACGCCACGGCGGTCGGGAAATCCTCCACCGCCCCGATCATCGACAGCGACATCACGATACCGATCGACGCGGCCGAAGACTGAATCAGGACCGTCACCACACATCCGGCAAAGACGCATTTCAGCAGTCCGGGCAGGGTGTCGGCGGAAAAGGCTTGCAGAAAGTCCGAAAATTCCGGCAGTTCCTTCATCGACGAGAACCCTTCCCCCATCAGCTTCAAACCGAAAAAGAGAAGTCCCAGTCCCATCAGCGACGCGGCGATATTCTTAATCCGCTCGTTTTTCATGAAGACGAAAAACAGGGCGCTGAACCCGACCAGCGGAATCGCATAGGCCGAAATATTCAACGTCAGAAGCCAGCTGGTCACCGTCGTTCCGATATTCGCGCCCAGGATCACGCCGACCGCCTGCGAGAGTTCGATGATACGGCTGTTTACGAAACTGATCGTCATCACCGTCGTGACCGAGCTCGACTGCAGTAGGAACGTCGCCAGGATCCCGGTCATGAACGCGAAAACACGGTGTCCGGTGAACATCGCGATCATCCGGCGCAGCGAAGGGCCGGCGATACGCTGAACCCCTTCGGAGAGGATTTTCATTCCGAACATAAAAATCCCGATCCCGCCGAGGACGACCAGCCCCATCATCCAGAAATTCGGCTCCCAAACCGTCACGTTGAAACTGTTGTAGACCTGGAGTCCCTTGTAGTCAAATTCGAGCATGATGCTTGTCTGATCCGTCTCCGTTCCGTTCCAGACCAAACAGAGCTGATTCCGTTCGATCACCGGCGTGACCACTTCCGGGTTGGAATTCTGGACCACACGGACCCGAACCTGTTTCGGCTCAAACGGCTTTTCCTTCCCGAACGCGCCCTCTTCGCGAAATTGGGTCACCACTCCCGAAAGGGGAATCACCGTCGGCGGAGCTCCGACCAGAATTTTCTGATCCGGAATCCACTTCTCGATCCGTTTCGTCTCGCCGTCGACCGTCGTTCCTTCATCAGCGAAAAGAGGGCCCCCGCCCGCAACAACGAGGAACGCCAAAAACAGAAAAGCAAATTTTTTACCCAAAACACCCCCCATTTAAACGATATCGCAAACGGCGGTGGGGAAAAACGCACCCCGCCCGTCAGCCGCCGGTCCCGTCACTTCGCTCCGCAGTAGGCTTCGGTAATATTCTGGAGATGCTCCCAAATCCGGCGGTAAAACGTCAGCTGAGAGTTGACCGCCACAATCAGGATCGGGTCGTAATGTTCTTTTTCCATCTCCGTCATAAACCCTGTCCGCAAATCTTTGATTTCCGCGGTAAGATGACGGCACGTCGAATAAATCTGTTCCAGAAAATACCGCGCGCGAACCCGATTCCCATACGCGCGGTTGATGTCTTTAAAGAGGACGAGCGTCTCCCGATCCAGTTTCGCGAGCCCTTCCTTCACCTGTTCCGGCATCGAAAGACCGTCGTTCCTCAGTTTCAGATCCGATTTCAGAATCGAAACGAAATAGTCGCTCACCGACTCGATCTCGTCGGCGATACGAAGCTGTTCGCGCGCCTGCTGCGCCGCGTCCGAATCGGGATTCATCGAGAGGATTTTCGAGGTAAAGTTAATAATCTCGTCCTGTATTCGGTCAAGCGCTTCCTCTTCACGGAACGAATGCTGGATTTCTTTCTCGTTATCGAGCGGCCCCTGAACCTGTCCAAAGATTGTCTCGCCTAATTTACGGCACCGCTCCCCCATCCGCTCAATCATCAAACGCGACTGCAGAACCGCGATCGCCGGCATATCGATATGCCGCGGGTCAAGCCCCGTCTCCGAGGCGGGAACGCTGCTTCCCCGATCGGGTATCGCACGGGTCAAAAGACGCGCGAACACTTTGGTAAACGGCAAAAACAGAAACGCATTGGTCACGTTAAAGATCGAATGGGCCAGCGGTATTCCGAACGGAACCAGCTGCAGTTTCAAAATCCGCGCCGCCGTCTCGACCGCCGGTATAAAGACCGGCCGGAAAAGCGCCAGCACCCAACAGACCCCCAGCACGTTGAAAAGGGCGTGAAACGCCGCGGCGCGTTTGGCATTGGTCGACGTGCTCAGCGACGCGATCACCGCGGTAAACGTCGTTCCGATGTTCTCGCCCAGGATAAACGCGACGGCCGTCGAAAAATCCTCGACCGCCCCGATCATCGTCAGCGACATCACGATACCGATCGACGCGGCGGAGGACTGAATCAGAATCGTCAGTACGCATCCGGCAAGTATGCACTTGATCAGCCCCGGAAACGTATTGGCGGAAAAAGCCTGAAGAAACGCCGAAAACTCCGGCAGCTCTTTCAGCGACGAGAATCCCTGCCCCATCAGCCGAAGCCCGAAGAAGATGAGGCCGAGCCCCATCAGCGCCGCGGCGATATTCTTGACGCGTTCGCTCTTGAAGAAGACGAAGAACAGCGCGCTGATTCCGATCAGCGGAAGCGAATACGCCGAGATGTTCAGCGTCAGAATCCAGCTGGTGATCGTCGTCCCGATATTCGCGCCCAGGATCACCCCGATCGCCTGAGAAAGGGAAATGATCTGACTGTTGACAAAGCCGATCGTCATCAGCGTCGTCACCATACTCGACTGCAAAAGAATCGTGATCAGAATTCCGGTCCCGAACGCAAAAATGCGGTGCTCGGTAAACATCGCGATCATCCGGCGGAGCGAAGGTCCGGCGATACGCTGGATCCCCTCCGACAAATTCTTCATTCCGAAAATAAAGATCCCGATCCCGCCGAGAACGACCAGCCCCATCATCCAGAATTTCGGTTTCCAGACCTCGATGTTGAAACTGTCGTAGACCTGCCGCCCGTTGCAGTCAAACCGGAGCATAAGGCTCGTCTCGTCGGCGCGGGAACCGTTCCAGATCAGGCGAAGCCGATCCCCTTCCACAATCGGAGTCACAACGTCTTTTTTGGAGTTCTGAACGACCGTGACCTCAACCTGACTCGGGTCGACCGACTCGGCGTCGCCGAACGCTCCCGCTTCGCAAAAATGCTCGATCACGTCCGAAAGGAAAATGACCGTCGGCGGCGCGCCTTCCAGGATTTTCTGGTCCGGGATCCACTTTTCGATCCGCTTGGCTTCGCCTTGAGAACCGGGATCCGCGGAGGGTTCGGAAGGAGTCTGCGGAACGGCTGCCGGCGCGCCGACACCGGAACCGTCAGCAAAAAGGGACAAGGGGCGGAAAGTAAAAATTCCCGCGAAAAGAACAGAAAACAGGACCGCGCAAAGTGCGCCGACCGAACCGAATCTCTTAAGCAAGTTTTACTCTCCCGACTATAGGGGGGACAAAGGGCAAGAAACTCTCACCTCCCGCTATTTTCTGAAATCGGGTCCTTTTGTCAAGCCCCGCCGCCGGCTTCCTTTCGCCCCGCCCGGAGGCGAAAGGAAGCTGTTTTTTTGTTAGAAAAACCGCTCGGTCGGAGTGACGAACGCCGATCGCGACGCGCCGTCGGTTCCGCCGGTTATTTCGCCCGGCAAAAGACTTCGGCGACATTCTGAAGATGTTCCCAAATGCGCCGACGGGACGATAATTGCGAATTGACCGCGACGATAAGAACGGGACCGTATTCTTCCCGCCCCATCTCGGTCATAAACTCCGCGCGCAGATTTTTGATCTCCGCGGTCAGCCCGCGGCAGGCCGAATAGACCTGTTCCAGAAAATAACGCGCCCGCACGTGATTGCGGTAGGTGCGGTTGATATCCCCGAAAAGGACGAGCGTTTTCCGGTCGAGATCTTCAAATCCCTCTTTGATGAACGCGGGTATTTCGATTCCCTCTTCCTTGAGTTTCAGATCGGACTTTAAAATCGAAATGAAGTAGTCGCTGACCGACTCGATCTCGTCGGCGATACGAATCTGCTGACGCGCCTGCTGCGCGGAATCGGGGGTCGGATTCATTGAAAGAATCTGCGAACAGAACCTGACGATCTCGTCTTGAACGGTGTCGAGAGACTCCTCTTCGCGAAACGATTGCCGAATCTCTTTTCCGTCATCGAGTCCCTCGCCGATCTGCCGGAAAATCGTTTCGCCCAGCTTAAAACATCGTTCTCCCATCCGCTCGACGATCACGCGCGATTCGGCGACCGCGATCAAATCCGATTCGATCAGACGCGGATCGAGCCCGGTTTCGGTCGTCTTGCCGACTCTCTCCCGTTCGGGAATGAAACGGGTCAGAAACGAGGCGAATATCTTGGTAAAGGGGAGAAAGAGGAGCGCGTTCGTAACGTTGAAAAGCGTATGCGCCAACGGAATCCCGAACGGAATCAACTGGAGCTTCGCCGCGTGGGCCGCGTACTCGACCAACGGAATGAAAACGGGCCGGTAAATCGCCAGTACCCAACAGACTCCAAACACGTTAAAAAGCGCGTGGAATGCCGCCGCTCGTCTGGCGTTGGTCGACGTACCGATGGCCGCGAGCGCCGCCGTCGAGGTCGTTCCGATATTCTCGCCCAGAATGAACGCCACGGCGGTCGAAAAATCATCTATCGCGCCGATCATCGAAAGGGACATCACAATACCGATCGCGGCGGCCGACGACTGAATCAGGATTGTCAGTAAGCACCCGACCAGCACGCACATAAGAAGTCCCGAAAACGTGTCGGCCGAAAAGGATTGAAGGAGCACCGAAAACTCGGGGAGTTCTTTCAGCGAAATGAATCCCTGTCCCATCAGTTTCAGACCGAAGAAGAGGAGTCCCAACCCCATCAGCGCGGCGGCAAGATTCTTCACGGTCTCGTTTTTGGAAAAGAGAAGAAAAAGAGCGCTGATCCCGGTCAGCGGAAGAGCGTATTCCGAAATGTTGAGCGTCAGAATCCAGCTCGTGACCGTGGTGCCGATATTCGCTCCCAGGATCACTCCGACCGCTTGTGAAAGGGAGACGATCTGGCTGTTGACAAAGCCGATCGTCATCAGCGTCGTCACGGAACTCGACTGCAAAAGGACCGTGATGAGAATTCCCGTTCCGAACGCGAAAACACGATGCTCGGTGAACATCGCGATCATACGCCTCAACGAAGGACCGGCGATGTTCTGAGTTCCCTCGGACAGATTCTTCATTCCGAAAATGAAGATCCCGATTCCTGCGAGAACGACAAGACTCATCATCCAGAATTTCGGTTTCCAAACCTCAACGTTGAAACTGTCGTAAACCCGCTTCCCCTGATAACTGAATTCGAGGATAATCTGCGACTCGGCGGAACGCGTTCCATTCCAGATCAGGCGGAGCCGGTCTCCGCTGATCACCGGAGTCACCACGTCGTTTTTGCTGTTCTGCACCACCCTGACTTCGACCTGACTCGGGTCGATCGACTCCGCGTCGCCGAACTCTCCCTTGGCCTGAAAACGAGCGATGACATCCGAAAGAGAAATCTCAATGGGAGGGGCGCCCTCTAAGATTTTCTGGTCAGGAATCCATTTCTCGATCCGCTTGATTTCATCGTCCGGATCGGACGGAACGCTTTCCTTGGGGAGGAGGCGCGGGCTTCCGGGCGTCGCGGCGGCCGACCGGTCATCCGCCGAAAGGAGCGAAACGCCGAAAGAAAAATATCCGGCAAAGAAAAGGTAAAGTAAAGACGTGCAAAACGCGGCAGTTAAACCGATTCTCTTAGGCAATCCCACTCTCCCGAAAGATTAAGGGGGTTAGGCTAAACCCCCGCCCGCCGTCATTGTGCGAAATCGCGCCGGTTTGTCAACCCCCCGGTGCTTCGCCGGCGAATCAGACCGCCGACGCGGCGCGGCGGGGAACGCACACCGAAGCGGTCTGTCGAATCGGAGCCACAAACTGGGAAACTTGCCGAAAAACAAAGCGCGGAGAAAAATCCCCGCGCTTGTCGTTCAAAGGGTCAAAGGGTCAAACGTCGTGTCGAGCCGGTTCAGCGGTCCGCCTCGGGCACGTAGGGAGCGAGTTTCTTTTCGGCGTAAATCGGCGCGAAACGGGTCATCCGCTGAATTCCGTTTTCCATCGGAAGCGTGAGCATCTCCTGCCCGATCAGCGGCTTGGCGTAACGGAGAAAATCGTCGGTCACGTCGTTTCCCTCGGCGGTAATCCATGCTTTGGGGAACGTCCGCTCGCTGTTGGCGACCTCTTTGAGCGGGACTTTGTCGTACCGAACGTTATACACAGCGCCCGGCTCGCGAAGGATCGTCGACATATACCCCGCCTGATCGGTCGCCGCCAGCTCGACCGCTTTCTGTCCGAGCGCGTACGCTTCGTCCAGGTCGACGATCGACGCGTACGCCATCGAATGGCGCTGGTCCGTCCCCGCCACGTTGCAGCGCGCCGCCCCTTTGGCGGCCAGTCCCCTGCCGTTCAGATAGTTGACGATCGTCTGCGCCACGGTAATCTTGCTCGCCCCGAAATGGGTATGTCCGAACGAGTCTTTCACCGCGCCGACGTCGCCGACGTTAAACCCTTCGCTGACCACGACCACCGCGCGCCCCGCCTCTTTGACCTTGGCGTTTACCTGGTCGGCCAATTCTTCGAGCGAAACCGGCGACTCGGCCATATAGATCAGAAGCGGCATTTCACGGTTCGGGTCGGCCAGACGCGCCGCCGCCGGAATGAACCCGATCTTCCGCCCCATCGCCTGCAAAACCAGGACGGGATCGGCGGGGGAAGAACCTTTGTTCTCTTCGTTGGCGTATTGTACGGTATGCGCCCAGTATTTCGCGGTCGAGCCGTAACCTGGGGTGTGGTCGACCAGCTTGAACTCGGAATCGCCGACGTCGTTGTCGATCGTCTTCGGTACGCCGACCGCGCGCAGTTCGAGCCCCTCGGCTTTCGCCAGTTCGGCGATCTTGTGCGCGGTGTCCATCGAGTCATTTCCGCCGTTGTAGAGGAAATACCCGACGTTGTGCGCTTTAAAGACGTCGATCACGCGCCGGAAATCTTCCTTCTGGTGCGACTTGAGCTTATACCGGCACGTTCCGATCGACCCGGCGACCGGCGTATAGCGCAGCAGCGCGATCTCCTCTTCCGGCTGCGCCGTCAAGTCGAGGAGTTCCTCCTTCAAAACCCCTTCGATTCCGTGGCAGGCGCCGTAGACCTTCCCGATCGCGCCGTACGAACGAGCCGCGTCGATCACGCCGCGCAGACTTGAATTGATCACGCAGGTCGGCCCGCCGCTCTGCGCGATAACCAGATTTTCGGCCATCGTAAGATTCCTTTGTGTTAAGGTGTAAGTGAAAATATGCCGCTAACCGGTATATTCTACCTGTTTCCCGCCGTTTTTCAAGTTCTTCCCTCGATCCGGTAAATCTTACCCCGTTTCTTCTCGACAAATTTTCCGCGTCCCTTTATACTGGGAAGAGAGAGGGGCAAAACCCTCTCGCGGCGGTTTTCCTTTCGGTTTTCCCTCCGGAATAACCGACAAATACCATGACGCCAATACCGTGGCGCCAACGAACACCGAACATTCGGAGCCTATCAGATGGGAATTCGCTGTTACTGCCCCCAAGGACACAAACTGAACGTCAAAGCCGAACAGGCGGGAAAGATCGGAATCTGCCCCAAATGCCGGGTCCGGTTCCGGATCCCGCTCGAAAGTACGCGCGCGTCCCATTCGCATAAAACCGAAGACGCCGCCGAGCCGGCCGAGTCCGTTTCGGCTTCCGCCGCGCCTCAGGCGCCCGCTCCCCCCGTTCCGTCCCCCGAAGCGCCCGCATCTCCTCCCGCGCCGGACGAACAGGACTGGTACATTCTGGGGGGGGACGGCCGTCAGTACGGACCGGTTTCGCGAAGCGTGCTCGTCGAATGGATCGCCGAGCATCGCATCGTGGCCGGAACGATCGTCTGGCGTGAAAACGCCCCGAAACGGGAAGCCCGCGAAATCTTCCCCGAACTGGGCGCCGATCCGGCGGCGGCAAACGAGTCCGCCGCGCCGGCACCGAACGCCGCGCCGGTCGACGAACTCGACGCGCTCCGCCGCGCCGCGCGCGACTCGCAAAAGAGCGCGCTTCAAAAGCGCGTCGGCCTGAACCGAAAGAAGAATACCCGGCGCGACCTTTTCATCGTCGTCGCCCTGTCGATTGTCATCGTCATTCTGATGGGAATCCTGATCGCGCTGTTGCTCAACAACTCCGACAAGCCGGAATCGGTCCCCCTGAAAGCGGAACGGCCTGCCGCCACCGCCGCCGACGCGCCGTCGGCCCCCCAATAACGTTTCCCCCGCTGATCCAAAAACAAGCGCGGCCCGGAAGGGAAACAAATCCCTTCCGGGCCGCGTTCCGTTTTCCGGCGTCAGTCTCTATCAATACATTCCCGGATTCGGAGCCGGCGCGGCCGGTTCCTCTTTCGGAATGTCGGCGACGATCGCGTCGCTGGTCAGGAGCATCGCGGCGACGCTGGCGGCGTTCTGAAGCGTGGTGCGCGCCACCTTGGTCGGGTCGATCACGCCCGCCTTGACCAGGTCTTCGTAGGTATCGGTCAGGGCGTTGTAGCCGAAGTTCCCTTTCCCTTCCGAAACCTTTTCGGCGACGATCCCGCCGTCTTTGCCGGCGTTGGCGGCAATTTGAGTCAGCGGCGCGCGGCAGGCGCGCAGAATGATGTCGTACCCGGCCTTCTCGTCGGCGGTCAGGTCTTCCGACGGTTTGACGTTGAGCGAAGCGCGCAGGAGCGCCACGCCGCCGCCCGGAAGGATCCCTTCTTCAACCGCCGCGCGGGTCGCGTGGAGGGCGTCGTCAACGCGCGCCTTGATCTGCTTCACTTCGGCTTCGGTCGCGGCGCCGACGTTGATCTTCGCTACGCCGCCCGAAAGTTTCGCCAGACGTTCTTCCATCTTTTCCTTGTCGTAATCGCTCGTCGAGACTTCAATCTCGCGGCGGAGCTGCGCAATACGCGCTTTGATCTCGTCGCTCTTGCCGCCGCCTTCGACGATGGTGGTCGTGTCTTTGTTGACCACGATCCGCTTGGCGGTCCCCAGTTCGTTGAGCTGGAGCGATTCGAGCTGACGGCCGAGGCTCTCGAAGAGGACTTCGCCGCCGGTCAGAATCCCGATATCTTCGAGCATCGCCTTGCGACGATCGCCGTAACCGGGCGCCTTGATCGCGCAGACTTTCATCGTGCCGCGCAGACGGTTAATCACGAGGGTCGTGAGCGCCTCGCCGTCGATATCTTCGGCGACGATCAGAAGCGGACGGCCGGCGTTGACCACGGCTTCCAGGATCGGGATCAGCTCTTTGATATTCGAGAGCTTCTTCTCGTAGAGGAGGACGTAGGCGTTTTCAAGAACACATTCCATCTTCTGGGGATCGGTCACGAAATAGGGAGAAAGGTAACCGCGATCGAACTGCATCCCCTCGACCCATTCGACTTCGGTCTTGAGGCTCTTCCCTTCGTCGACGGTGATGACGCCGTCTTTGCCAACCTTTTCCATCGCGTCGGCCAGAAGATCGCCGATCTCTTTATCGTTGTTCGCCGAAATCGCGCCGACCTGGGCGATATCCGACTTCCCCTTAATCGGGGTTGACATTTTGGCGAGCTGGTCGGTCACGTCGGCGACCGCGGCGTCGATACCGTTCTTGAGGTGAAGCGGGTTGATCCCGGCGACGACGGCTTTCATCCCCTCGTCGAAAATCGCTTCGGCAAGGATCGTGGCCGTGGTCGTACCGTCCCCGACGATATCGCTTGTCTTCGAGGCGGCTTCGCGGACCATCTTGGCGCCCATGTTTTCATAAGTGTCTTCCAGATCAACTTCTTTGGCGACCGTGACGCCGTCTTTCGTTACCAGGGGAGAACCGAAGCTCTTCTGGATGATGACATTGCGGCCGCGCGGACCGAGCGTGACCTTGACCGCCTTGGCCAATTTCGAAACGCCCTTTTTCAACGCGTCGCGGGCATCCTGATCGAACGCAATCATTTTAGCCATAACTGTTTACACTCCTTACATTTCTACTGGATATATCGTTGAGTTGGTTCTGCTTATTTGATCACGGCGAGGATATCGGACTCACGCATCAGGAGATACTCGTCGTCGCCGAACTTGAACTCTTCCCCGGCATAGGAAAGGAAAAGCACGCGGTCGCCCTCTTTGACCGTAAACGCGCTGCGCGTCCCGTCGTCGAGGAGACGGCCGTCCCCCAGACTGACCACCACGCCGCGCGCGGGCTTATCTTTCGCCGAATCGGGCAGGTAAAGCCCGCCGGCGGTCTTCTCTTCAGATTCGTCGCGGCGAACCACCACGCGGTCGCCCAAAGGCTGAAGTTTCATTCCACAAGAACATCCACAAGCCGCATCCGACTTTTTTTTCGCCATCTGATCAACTCCTCAAACTAAATGTTTCTCACTTGCGGCCGAATGACAGTTTTGCCTCGGCCGAACCGTATCGACCTTAGGTGTTGCAAAATTCGTGCCAAATACGGCCCGACCGCCCCGCAAAAGGGTACGAGTCTTAATTTTACGGGCTCATTATATCCGATTCCGAAAAAAGAGGAAGGGAATCGGGTTTGCCAAATTGGCAGTCCTCCGCCGTTGCGGCGCGGCGAGGATAAAATTTTTTCCCGAATCGTCCGATAGAGTGAGAAGGCGGCCTCACGCGCAGGGGCCGCTTTTTCGTCCTTTCCCCTTAGGTGAGCCGCCCCAGATGAGCACCCCTTCCGACCCTTCTGAATA
Source organism: uncultured Planctomycetota bacterium (assembly GCA_902796885.1). Taxonomy (GTDB): domain Bacteria; phylum Planctomycetota; class Planctomycetia; order Pirellulales; family Thermoguttaceae; genus RUG695. Next base: position 27,779 of record CADBQY010000125.1, on the reverse strand, counting down.
TCTCGGATTCCTCTCCGTCTCGGAAACCTCGTCACGGGGATTTCTGGGAGGGTTTCTGATTCTGAATCGGAGCGGGCATCCGATCGAATTTCATTGTACCGTTCCGGTCCACGCCAACCGGGCGCAGGAGATTCTCTACGGCGAGACGCTCGGCTCGTTTCTCTGCGCTCAGCAGATCGCCCCCTCGCTCTACAAGCATAAAAAGACTTCCGTCGCCGCGGTGATCACCGACGCCCCCCTTCTTCTTTCGTTTGCCCCGGCCCTCGACGTGCCGCTGATTCTCCTTCTCGACCCGATGCCGGCGGGAATCCGAACCGCTCTCCCCGGCGTCATCTCGCCCCGGCTCGACGAAATCTGCGCCATCGGCCGGACCGACCCGGCTCTCTGGCAGGAATCCGAAGACGAAGGGATCCGCTATATGCTCCGTGCCGAAAACTCAAAACCGAGCGTCTCGCAAAAACTCCGTCCCTTCCGAAAGCTGATCGACCTGACCGAACCGTTCGACCGAATCTACCTGGCGGTCAAAGAGTCGCAGAAAGGCGCGTGATGGACGGATCCTCCGCCGGAGAGAGCGTTTCGATTTTCACCTGGAACCGGGCGGGCGCACCGCCGCGGGTCACCGCGCCGTTGGACAGCGATTTCGCCGCGTTCCCGCCAATCCCGATCCGTTCGATCCGTCATCCCGAAAGGGAGACCGAAAAACGTTCGATCCGTTCCCTGCAGATGGAATCGCCGCACGACGTTACGGTACGGGAGTTCTTTTTCGCCCCCCTTCCCACCCGTGCCGAAAAAATCGAGCCGTCCGAACGCGCGTCAAAACGGACGGCGCCGCCCGACGGGTCCTTTGCGGAAACGAACCGGTCCGAACTTGAACGTCTCGAAAAGGTCACCCGTCTGAAAGTCCCCGCCGACGCGATCAAAATCGAAGATCGCCTCCATTACATCCTCGCACCCCCGCTCGAAACTCTTCTAAAGAGCGAGTCGCTCGAACTCCCTTTCGCGCCGTTCGCCTACCAGAAGCAGGGGATCTCGTTTCTATACAGCTCCCACTTCGCCATCCTCGCCGACCAGATGGGGCTCGGCAAGACGATGCAGGCGATCGTCACCGTTCGCCTCCTTCTCAAAAGCGGCGAATGCCGGCGGGTTCTGTTGGTCTGTCCCAAACCGCTGGTGCCGAACTGGAAACGCGAGCTCGCCCTCTGGGCGCCGGAGATCGGCGTCGAGGTGATCGAGGGAAAATCGTCGCGCCGCAAATGGCTCTGGGAACTTTCCGACGTTCCGGTTCGGATCGCCAACTACGAGCTTCTCCAGCGGGACCGCGAGTTCTTCGACACCCCCGAATTTCGACGCGAACGCTCGTTCGACCTGGTCATCCTCGACGAGTCCCAGCGGATCAAAAACCGGCACAGCACTACGTTCGAAGCCGCCTCGGCAATCCCTCGCGTCCGGAACTGGGCGTTGACCGGAACCCCGATCGAAAACTCCTCGGAAGACTTGGTCAGTATTTTCGAGTTCCTCTCGCCCGGCTACCTCAAAAGCGGTCTGGCGCCGCGTCATATGCGCGATATCGTCGGCGAGCATATCCTCCGGCGGCAGAAGAAAGACGTATTGAAAGATCTCCCCCCGATCCTCATCCGCGACGCGTTGATCGACTTGGACGGGGAACAGAGCGAGAGTTACCGACTCGCCGCCGAAGAGGGGGAGATCCGCTTAAACCAGCTTGGCGACTCTGTCACGATGACCCACGCTTTCGAGCTGGCGCTCCGGCTCAAGCAGATCTGTAATTTCGACCCGGCGACCGGTCAGAGCGCCAAGTTCGAACGCCTCGCGGCCGACATCGACGAAGTCGCGCAGAACGGACAGAAGGCGATCATCTTCAGCCAGTGGGTCGCCACGATTAACCGGCTTCGCCTCCTTCTGAAAGAATATCACCCGGCGGAATACCACGGGAAGATCGCAAGCGCCAAACGGGAGGACGAAATCCGCCGTTTTCGCGACGATCCCGACTGCAGCGTCATTCTGATGAGCTACGGCGCCGGGAGCGTCGGGCTGAACCTGCAGTTCGCCGAGTACGTCTTTCTGTTCGACCGCTGGTGGAATCCCGCGGTCGAAGACCAGGCGATCAACCGCGCCCACCGGATCGGCGCCGCCGGACCGGTCACCGTCACGCGTTTCCTCTGTCTGAACACGATCGAAGAGAAGATCGACAAAATCCTCGAAGAAAAACGCCTCCTGGCCGAAACCGTCCTTTCGGGCGCGCGCGGGATCGAACCCTCGCTCGGCCTGACCCAGGAAGACATCTTCGGCCTTTTCAACATCAAAGTCGCCAAACGCAAATAGACGCTCCTCGCGTTTTCGGCCGGAGTCGGCGCAAAAGAGACCGAGCGTTTAGTCCATATATCCGATGAAAAGCTGACTGATCCCGGGCATCCGAAGCTTCTTCAGCGCCTTCGTCTCAATCTGACGAATCCGCTCGCGCGAGACCTGAAAAATCTTCCCGACGTCTTCAAGCGTGTACTGATGGCCGTCTCCCAATCCGTATCGAAGACGGATCACTTCGCGTTCGCGATACCCGAGTTTGCGAAGCGACTCGTTGATCCGGCGGCGGCAGTCGAGAAACGCGGCGCTGTCGGCGGGACTGATCGCGTTCGCGTCCGGGATCAGATCGCCGCAGGTACTGTCTTCGCTGTTGCCGACCGGACGGTCGAGACTGACCGACGCGCGGTCAATCTGCTCGATCTGGCGAACCTCCTCGACCGACATTCCGGCGGCAAGCGCCGTCTCTTCGGTCGACGGCAGCCGCCCGGTCTTCTGCTGTAAGTCGCGCTTGGCGCGGCGAACCTTGGCGGTCGTTTCGGCCATATGAACCGGGACGCGAACCGTGCGGCTCTGGTCGGAAAGGGCGCGCGAGATCGCCTGACGAATCCACCAGGTGGCGTAGGTGCAGAACTTGTTCCCGCGGCGGTACTCGAACTTCTCGACCGCACGCATCAATCCGCCGTTCCCTTCCTGAATCAGATCCATAAACGGAAGTCCGCGAAAACGATACTTCTTCGCGATCGAAACGACCAGGCGCAGGTTCCCTTCGGAGAGCTCCTTTTTCGACTCGCAATACGCGTCGTAGGCAAGCGAAAACAGACGCACGCGGTGACGCAGACTGGTCGGCGTCTCTTGGGTCAGACGCAGAATATTTCGGAATTCCTGACGCAGTTCGGCGCGGTTCGCTTCGGAAAAGCGCGTCCCTTCCCCGCCGTAGAGGAGCGCTTGAAGCTCGTCGATCCGCCTGCTGAACGATTTCAGGGTTTCGGCCATCTCTTCGATCAGTCTCATCTGAAGACCGAGCTCGTCGATCAGGCGCGCGCCGCGCCGACTCCGGCTGACCAGACTGGTCCACGCCCGTTTTTTTTCGTCCGCCCTGCGGCGGCGGCTTGTCGCGACGAGGTAATCGCGCCGGTTTTCGCCCGCGGCTTTGTCGAGGGTCGAGATGTTGGCCAAAAGAAGCGTGAGCGCCTCTTCTTTGGAACACCCCCACTCGCTCGCCTTGACGATCTTGTCCGAGATTTTCTCTTCGGCGGCCACTCCGCGCAAAAGGCGCACGAAGTTTTTCTGAGCGTAACCCGACTCCAAAACCGCGCGGCGGAACTTTCGGCGGGTACGGTCGATTTTCCGGCTGAGCCGGATTTCCTCGTCGCGCTCCAGCAGGGGGATCTCGCCGATCTGAGTCAGGTAGACCTTCACGGGATCGTCGTCCGCCGAAAGAGCCGAATCCCCCTCGCTCTCGATCAGTTCGTACAAAGCGGAATCGTTGACGGACAGACCGTCCTCGGCCGCCGCGTCCCCGTCTTCGTTTTCCGAATCGTCGGGGAACGGACAGTTGAGCGTACCGAGCCGTTTGTCGCGGTACTCGAAGCGGTCGTCTTGCCGCTGAAAGTATTCAGATTCCGCCAAAGTTGTCTTCTTAACTTCTTTATCCATCGAGACGGGCCGATCCTTTCCGCTTACTGAAGAAAGGACCGAGCCGAAAACGATATATCCCTATTCTATATTATCGCGATTTTTCGGAAATGGCAACATCGCCCACAAGCTCTTTTTGGAAAGCCCCTCGCATCAATCAGAAACCGCCGGGAAAAGCCCAGAAGAAAAAGAAAAGCGAAAAACCGCCGGAAAACCGATAGCGGGCGCCGACCGCCCGGTCGGCGCCCTTCGGGGAGGACTCAGTCAATATAGCCGACGAGCTTTTGGCTGCGCATCGGCTGCTGGAGTTTTTTGAGCGCTTTCGCCTCGATCTGACGAATGCGTTCCCGCGTGACCTGGAAGATGTGCCCGACCTCTTCGAGTGTGTAACTGTAGCCGTCGCCCAGGCCGTAACGCAAACGGATAATCTCGCGCTCGCGGTAGCCGAGCGACTTGAGCGCGTCGAGAATCTCGCGACGGAGCGACTCCTGCGCGGCGCCGACCGCCGGCGACTCGGCGGCCCCGTCGGGGAGCAGATCGCCGAAATGGCTGTCTTCGCTGTTGCCGACCGGGCGGTCAAGGCTGATCGGATAGCGGTTCATCGCTTCGATGCGGCGAACCTCGTCGGTCGACATCTCCGCCTGACGGGCGACCTCTTCGAGGGTCGGCTCGCGGCCGGTCTGCTGGGTCAGTTCGCGCTTGACATTCCGCGTCTTGGTCAGCGTCTCGACCATATGAACCGGAATGCGGATCGTTCGGCTCTGATCGGCAACCGCGCGCGAGATCGCCTGACGGATCCACCAGGTGGCGTAGGTGCAGAACTTGAACCCGCGCCGGTATTCGAACTTATCGACCGCGCGCATCAGTCCGGCGTTCCCTTCCTGGATCAGGTCGAGGAAACTCAGTCCGCGGTTGCGGTATTTCTTCGCGATCGAAACGACCAGACGAAGGTTCCCTTCCGAAAGCCCCTGTTTCGCTTCCTGATATTTTTCAAAGATGGAGCGCAGAGCTTTCACCCGGTTGCGAAGACTCGTCGGAGTCTCCTGCGTGGTACACAGAATATTGCGGAACTCTTCGGCCCAGTGTGCCCTTTCGTGGACGGGACGGCCGGCGGCTTTATGTTCGGCGATCCAATTCTGAAGCTCGTCGACGCGGGCGCTGAACTTTTCGAGCGTCTCGATCATCCCCTCGATCCGTTGAGTCCGCAGACCGAGTTCCTCGACCAAACGGACGCCGTGACGGCGTCGGACGGCGAGATTGTGCCACGCCTGTTCGCGCTGTTGCTTCGAACGGCGGCGGCTGGTCGCGACGCGGTAATCGCGCTGGTTCTGGCGGATAATCGAATCGAGCGTCATCAGGTTGCAGCGAAAGCGGGCCTGAATCTGGCGCTTTTCAAATTCGCCGTCGCTCACCTGAATATTGCGGTCGAAAGGGATGTTCCCCGTCGCGATCTGGTGCAAGGTCTGCGTGGCGTTTCTTAAAACGTAATCGCATTCGAGCAGTTTGGTGCGGAACTTACGCCGCATCCGTTCGATCTGTTTGGCAAGCAGCACCTCGCGCTGGCGCGTCAGGAGAGGGATTTCGCCCATTTGGGTCAGATACATACGGACCGGATCGAAAGACTCGCCGGAGCCGCTGTCAAGATCGGAATAATCGTAATTGGCGTCCTCCTCTTCGGAGGAGACGTCTTCGATCTCATCGTTCTCTTCGTCATCGTCGTCGATGCCCAAAGTAACGCCGTCGATCAGGTCTTCGTTGTCGCTGTCGTCGTCACGAAAACCAAAATCGTCATCCTGTTCCTGAAACGTATCAGAATCGAACAAAACCAACACCTCCACTGTTTACAGTGCAAACGTGACCCGATCGGCTGTATCTTACGCCGGCCCAGCCGTTGATTCGGATCGGTAATAGCCGACATCACCCAGTAGCTATTATTAATCCGAAACAAGGTCGTTGTCAAAGAAAAATCGGCCTGATTCTAGCGATTGTACCGATTTTGCCGAAAAAAACAACTGCCTTGCGACTTTTCCCCAAAAAAACTGAAGATTCAGTCTTTTCTCATCTTGACAGAGCGTTCTGTTTTACCAACAGCAAGGGGAGGCGGGCCGGGGCTCATTGATCTATACGTAAACCGCAGTCGATAGCTCGGTCATCAGTCTTCTTTTCGGAAAAAAGACGCGCGTTTTTTCTTTTTTTTTCAACAGACGGAATATTCAATACTTGAGATTTCCGTATCAAGTTCGGCTTAAAAAGGTTCGCGGGTTTTCGCGATCGGCGCCAAAAAGAATCACTTCTGCGGGGCGGGCTCCCCGCCGCCGCGGTTTTCCGAAGTGATCCGTTGGGTGAACCGTTCGATGATCAGGCGAAACGCCTCTTCCTGGGCGCTGAATTTCACCTCGGAAGTTTTCATTTCGGTCCGGAGCCAATCGACCAGCGTGTCGTTAAAACTAGACGCCATCGCGTTTTCGAAAAGATCGACCATCCCGGGCAGCTCGATATCGAGCGACGTCGTCCCGTCTTCAAGCCGGACGAGATGAAGAGCTTTCACGATATCCCGCTTCTCTCCCTCTTTGGTTCCTTTGAGCGTCACCACGTCGATCCGAAGCCCCGCGCCGTTCGGAATTTCGAGCCACTCGTCGAGCGACTTGCCGCTGAAATTGATATCGAGCGTCGAAAGGCATTGCTGTTTGTTCCGAACGTCCGGCTTCGTCTCGATGACGTAGATCGAAAGAATGTTGCCGCCGCACCGTTCGGCAAGGTCGCGAAGGAACTCGTCGATCCGAAAGACAAAGAGGGCGGTGCTCTGGTTCCCCAGACGCAAAACCAGCGACCGCAGTCCGTTTTCGTTGCCCGAATCGATCAACGCCACGTCGAGCCCCCCCAGATACGACTGCACGCGCTCGACCGACTCGTTCGGCGCGATGCGGTTCATCCGATTCAGATGATCGAAGATCACTTCGTTGATCCGGCGGCTGAAAGCGTCGGTTCGGCGTTTCTTTTCGACGACCATAGACAGTTTACCCTCTGGAAAATTTCCTCCGATTATTCTATTTGATATCGCCCGTTCCGACAAGAGAAGAATCCATCGTCTGTTTGAGATGGAGAAGGAGCAGATCGAGGCGGGCGTTCGAATTTTCAAGCGCGCGGGGGGTGATCAGAGCGCGCCGTTCGTGCGGCGGGTTGATGGGCGAGGGGAAACCCGACCGTTCGGTGGGGCGGAAAAAGACCCCGTCGTCCGATTCCAAAAACTCGGGATTGGCGAACCGAACGAGAGGAAGAACGTCGTTCGGCGTCGCGCCGGTCACCCTGGGTTCCGAGTAATACCGTTCGCCGTTCCAGTCCAGATAGAGCGCCCCGCCGGGGTCGGCGACGAAATTCCCGGCGCGGGAATAGACCTGTTCGGCGCTCCCTTCCTTTCTCAGAACAAAGAATACGCCGCCGTCCTCGCCGAGCGCCGCGTCGAGCGGCCGACCGGTTCGGAGGATTTCCCCCGGCGTCATATCGAAATAACCGCCGGTCACCAGGCAGACATACTCGCCGTCGTCGCGGCGCGCGAACAGGAACGGACGCCGCGCTTTGGCGCCCGGCAGACGTTCGCAAGCGACCGCGGCGGGAATCGCCAGCTCGAACATCTCGCGCGACGAGGCCGATTGCCGCGTAAGAAGAAAGTCCGAAACCGGCTCCATCTTTTCGTTTTCGCCGGTCTCTTCAAAACGGAGTTCCGGCGCGGTTTCGGCGAGCACTTCGTCGAACGCCTCGCCGAACGCCTGCGAGAACGCGTCGGAATTTAAAACCGGCCGCCCCCCGCCGTCGGGCGCCGCCGGCGTCTCGGCGGAGGGAACCGCGGGTCTTTCGGCGGAGGGCGCCGCGGGCGTTTCGGTCGAAAGCGCCGTCGTCTCGTCGGGGAGAAAGATCGGCTCTTCGGCGGGAAGGAGCGAGGGATTCGCGGCATCGGAAAACGCCGCGAGGGCGCTCCAAAGAAGGAAAACAGACAAAAGAAGATATCTCATAAACAACCCTCGTCGTCACGGCGGGCGCCGCGAACCGGCACTCTTGAAAACGGCCCGAAAAAAAACGCCCGCAGCCGGGCGCTTGTTTTTGGAAAACAAACTTATTCCGGACAGACCAGCCCAAGCCGCCGGAGTTTGGTCAGCGCCTCGTCCCGCTCGCGGCATCGCTCAAGTCCCCTCCACGCTTCGTCCTGCGCGGCGAGAAAATCATCGAGAGAGGCGGGAACCTTCCCCGCGGCGGCTAATCGCTCGATCACTCCCTGCTCTAAGCGCGAAAGGGAAAGGGCACCGAGCCGATAGTCGAGAAACGCCTCGTACGTCACGGGGAAGAGGGGACGGACAATCTCTTGAGCGATCGTCTCGGCGTAGGAGCGGATTTCGAACTGCGCGTTTGATTCCATCCGCAGCGCCAGAAAATGGAGCAGATTGTGCAGATCAACCTTCCAGTACGCCTCGGTATAGGTCGAAAGAGGAAGGTCTTTCCTCGCCTGTTCGCGCGCCACTCCCTGCTCGATCCGGCGGGAATAGAGGTCGCGGGCCGCCCGATGAAACGCTGTCTCTTCGCTCGTCAGTTTTTCCCCCTCTTCAGGGGAAAGAGCCCCCTCGCTCCCCTGCCGATTCGACTTGGCCTGAATCCGCCAGCCGTCCGGCGCGGTGCCATACATCGAGTCGATGGCGATCGAATAACGCGTCGAGTATTCGTTGATCGACGCGGTTCGATGACGAACCCATTGCCGCCACGAATCCATCGGAACGCGTACCAGGAGCTTCACCTCAGCCATTTCGAACGGAGTCGTGTGATGGTGGCGCAGCAGATAGCGGATCAGCGTCCGGTCGTCGGAGACGCGCTTCGTCCCCGCGCCGTAGCTGACGCGCGCCGCCTGCACCACCGCGTCGTCCGACCCCATCCAATCGACCAGGCAGACGAAACCGTCGTCAAGAACGGGAAATTTTTTCCAGCGAAGTTGTTCGGCGATTTCGGACATATGAGATTACCCTTCGAATTGGTTGCCGACCTTGCGGGCCCGTTCGGGTTTGTCGAGATCGATTCCCAGGGCGATTCCGATCTGAACCAGAAGGTTCCACCCGGCCATCAGCTGGAGGAACGGATCGTAGCCGATCAGTTGCGGAAGTTTGATCGTCGGGAACGGCGTCTCTTCGTTGGCAACGGCGATCACCGTCAGACCGGCACGCCCTTCGATGAATTCCTTGATCTTGCCAAATTCGCTCGGGAACGGATCGATCAGGACGCACGCGTCGCCGGCGCTCATCACCTCTTCGACCCCGTGAAGGAGATAAGTTCCTTCGAGGTAGTCGCTCTTTTTGCGGGTGATCTCGTTCGTCTTGAGCGTCAGTTCCTCGGCCACCCCGTTGTTTCGGCCGGCGAAGTAAATAAGGTTCGCCTTGGCCAGCTTTTCGATGATCGCCGGATCGTATTCGGTCTGCATCACCTCGGCGGCCAGATCGGCGGCCTTCTCTTTGTTTTTCGGGCACTCGCAATCGATCAGATTGCAGAGGATCGAACGGTAGACCAACCCCTGTTCGACGACGCTCTTCGTCGCGGCGACGGCGTCTTCGTTGCCGCACGAAAGGACGAAACACTCGTCGGTCACCTCGGCCAGGGTCGTCCCCTCGTGCGCAGTGATCCCGATCCGTTTGTGATGCCCCGTCTCGCCGAGTTTTTTCATCAGGGCGATCACCTCTTTGGTCAGGCCGCTGTTCGACGCGCCGGCGACCACCCAGTCGGAAAGATTGTATTCCGCGGCCTGGAAACTTCCGTCCGTCGCCACCGCGATCGGAAGTCCCCGTTTCAGAACGCCGTACATAAAACTTTTGGCCGGGAAGATACGGCTCGAACCCTCGCCGGTCAGGAAAAGACGCCCCGTCTCTTTAACGGTCTTGGCGGCGGAGGCCGTCTGGCCGAAATCAAAACCGCGAATGACGTCCGCGGTCTGGAGCATCTCTTTTACCAGGGCGAACTTGTTGTACTTCGAGTCGGTGAGATTCATAACATACCTTTCAAAAATATTCGATTTCCCAAATTCAAGCCGAACGGCGGCCGAACCGCCGTCCACACCGTCATTATCGGTTTTTAAACCCCCACTCGTTGAGCTGCTCGGGGGTGACCGGCGGCATCGCCCCCGGTTGGGTGCAGACATAGGCGGCGTAACGAACGGCACGACGGTGAATCTCGACCGGATCGTCCCCGTTCAGGAACCCGTCGACGCAGACCGCCGTAAACGCGTCGCCGGCGCCCACGGTACTCGCCGCCTTCACCGGAACGCTGGCGAGCCGCGAAAGGATTCCGCCGCCGTCAAACAGAAAACTTCCCTTCGCCCCGCATGTCAGGATACAGTATTTCAGGGAATAAAAATCGATGAGCGAGTCGATAAACGCCCGCGCGCCCGACGAAAGAAGGACCGTCTCCGCCGCCCCTTCGGAAAAGAACGTTTCGGTTCGGAAGTCCTTGTTCAGAAAACCGGCCAGGACGATCAGCTCGTCGTCGTTCAGTTTCAGGACGTTACTAACCGAAAGGAGGGAACGGAGCGTCTCTTCGGTATAGAAAGGCTCGCGCAGGTTCAGGTCGAGGACGCGCAGCGCGTTATGGGAAACGCCGTTGATCAGCGAGGCGAACGAAACGCGGTTCTCCTCTCTGCGCATCGCCAGACTTCCGAAACAGACGGCGTCGACTCCCGTCGCGTAAAGAACCGCCGCGCGGGAAGGCTTGATCCCGTCCCACGCCACGTCTTCGACGATCCGATACGCCGGATGTCCCATTCGGTCAAGCTCGACTTCGACCGTTCCGGTCGGCCGCTCCAGGTCGATGCCGATGAAGTCGACCGGAATATGCCGTGCGGTCAGCTCGGCGGTGATCTCGCGCCCCAGCTCGTCGTTCCCGACCTGCGAGATCACCATCGCGTCGGAACCGAGCGTGTGGCAATGATAGGCAAAATTACCGGGCGCTCCCCCCAGCTGTTTGCCGGCGGGAAGCATATCCCAAAGAATTTCGCCGAACGCCGCGATCTGATGTGACATAAAAACGCCGTTTGACCTCTATGTTGAGTTACCCTTTCGGCCCCCGGATGCCGCAAGCGGCCTGGGCGCGTTCCAGAACCTCTTTCCCCTTGGCGCGGGCGCGCTCGGCCCCTTCGCGCAGAATGTCGTCGACCAGATCGGGATGACTTTCGAAATACGCGCGCCGCTCGCGCGCCGGCGCGAAATATGCCTCGGCGGCGTCGGCCAGTTCTTTTTTGATCTGCCCGTAACCGAACCCGCCCCGGCGGTAGAGCGCCGCCATTTCGGCTTTCTGCTCTTCGGAGGCGAAAAGGGAATAGAGCTGATAGAGCGGATCGATCTCAGGATCTTTCGGCTCTTCCATCGGGCGCGAATCGGTCTGGATCCGCATGATCTTTTTCCGTTGAGCTTTCAGCTCGGTAAAGCACTCGATGGTGTTGCCGTAACTTTTCGACATCTTCTCGCCGTCGGTGCCGGGAACCTTCCCCCCGTCCTCCAAAATCTTCCCCTTCGGCAGAACAAAGACCTCGCCGTAAAGATGATTAAAGCTCCCGGCGACGTCGCGCGCCACCTCGATATGCTGCATCTGGTCTTCCCCGACCGGAACCAGGTTCGAATCGTATAGAATGATGTCGGCGGCCATAAGGATCGGATAGTTGAACAGTCCGGCGTCGGCGGTCAGCCCCCGCGCTTTTTTCTCTTTGAACGCATGGCACCGTTCCAAAAGTCCCATCGGCGTCACGGTCAGCAGGAGCCAGGTCAGCTGGGTCACCTCGGGGATTTCGGACTGAATGAAGAGAGAGGCGCGCTGCGGGTCAAGCCCCAGGCCGAGAAGGTCCAGCGCCGCGTCGCGGACATTCCGCCGAAGACGTTCCGGCTCGCGGACAGTCGTCAGCGCGTGAAGGTCGGCGATGAAATAAAAGGCGTCGTTCGGATCGCCCTGCATATCGACATACTGACGAATGGCGCCGAAATAGTTGCCCCAATGAAACCGGCCGGTGGGCTGAATCCCCGAAAGAACCCTCATGTCTACTCCATCAATATCGTTAGTGACCGAAGCGAGAGTCTGAAAACTTTTGCGGCGGTCAGTTCTTCGCACCTACGGATACCAGAATTTTAAGAAGATGAGTCGTTATGTCAAGAGTCGGCCGGTCCGACCGGTTTACAAGTCCTTTAACTCCAAAACCGCTTCCCGGCACCGCCTCAAAAAATCGTCTTTCGATTCGACCCGCTCTTCATAGGACCATTTTTCTTCCTCGGTCTTCTCCGAGATATTCTCTCCCGGAATCGGACTCTTGGTGGTTTCGGTTTTTTCCATCGTTTCCTTTTTCTGAATCCAGATCGGAGAACCGAAAATCACGCGCGAGAGCATCGGAACCGGGAGGACCACTCCGCGCGGCAGGATCCGGTTCATATTGTCGAGGTAGATTGGCACCAGTTCCAATTCCGGGTTCTTCTTGGCCAGGTAATAGATGCCGCTTTTAAACGGTCTGATCGTCTCGCCGTCCCCCCGTCCCCCTTCGGGGAAGATGATGATCGAGTGGTCGGTTCCCATTTCCTGCAGGAGCTGGTTCACCTGATTGTTCTTGATCGAGATATGTTTCCGATCGATCAGAATCGCGTTGAAGACCTTCTTGGCAAGGTAACGGCGGAACGGCCCGGCGGTCCAGTAGTCTTTGGCGGCGACCATTCGTGTCTCGCGGCGCAAAAAACCGGGCAGAACCGACCAGATCACAATCGAGTCGAGATGACTGGTGTGGTTGGCGAAGTAGATCCGCTGCTGTCGGCCGAAGGTCCTCTCGTCGGGGATCTTCTTCCCGAACGCTTTCAGAAGAAGACGGGTGATCTTTTCGAGAACTGTGGAAGACTCCGAATCGGAGGCCCCGCCGAAGCCGGAACTGTCGACCGTTTCGATCTGATCGTCCCGCCGCGAATCGTCGGCCAGTTCGACCCAGCTGACCGAAGCGCCGCTGAGAAACTTCGCGGTCAGAATGATCGCCGTTCGCCAGAAAACCACCAAAAAAGCGGAAATCCCTCGCGAGACGGCGTCGTACGCCCTACGCAAAGCGCGCGCGACCGCCGCGATCATTCGGCCGACCGCGCGAAAGAAATTGACCGCCTTGCGATAGAGTCCTTTGACCGTCACTGTCTTAGTCCGTCTTTTTCGCGATATCCTGCAATTGGTTCAGCTTATTATAGAGGGTTTTCAGACTGATGCCAAGCTCCTCCGCCGCTTTCGCCTTATTTCCGCCGTTTCGCCGAAGGGCGCTGACAATCGCCTCGTTTTCGAGATCGCGCAGGGTTTTCCCCGAATCGAAGGCCATCAGCTCGTCGGCGTCTTCGTCGGAGGCGGCGATCGCCTTGGCCGACGCCGACGCGCGCGTTTTCGAAACGGGATCGACGAGGCGCTTGAGAATCTGCTGCGGAAGCGCTTCCGGCCCCGCCGGAAAATGGTCGGTGAGGATCAGCGCGTGTTCGACGACGTTCGCCAGCTGCCGAACGTTCCCGGGCCAGTCGAACTGACGCAGCAGTTCGAACGCCTCGCGGGTGAAAATATTGTCGATCGACCGGAAATCCGCCCCTTTTTTATAGCGGCTCGCCAGATGGACGATCAGCTCCGGAAGGTCTTCCAGCCGCTGACGCAGCGGCGGAAGCTGAATTTCAAACGTATTGATCCGAAACCAGAGATCCTGCCGGAATCCCCCTTGGGCGACCATCTCTTCCAGGTTGCGCAGCGTCGCGCAGATCACGCGGACGTCGCAGATACGCGACGCGTTCTCGCCGATACGGCGCACCTCGCCGCTTTCGAGAAATCGGAGAAGTTTCGACTGAACCCCTTTCGGAAGCTCTCCGATTTCGTCCAGGAAGAGGGTTCCCTGATCGGCCACTTCCAAAAGCCCGACCCGTTGCGAATCGGCGCCGGTAAAGCTCCCTTTTTTATGTCCGAAGAGTTCGCTTTCGATCAGGTTTTCGGGAAGCGCCCCGCAATTGACCGCCACGAACGGCTTTTCGGCGCGTCGGCTCTTCGCGTGAACCTCGCGCGCGGCGAGTTCCTTGCCGGTCCCCGTCTCGCCCAGAATCACCACCGTCGAATTCGTCGGGGCGATTTTATCGATCAGTTGATGAACGCGTTTCATCGCGTCCGACTCGCCGACCAGGCGCTGTTTGACTTCGACCCGCTCGAGCCGCCGTCCGCCGACGGCGAGCTTTTCGGCCAGTTTCTTCTCTTCGGCGATCCGAGCCAGAACGTCCTGAATTTCCGCCAGCCGACACGGCTTGGTCAGATAGTCGAAAATCTTTTCGCGGAACCCGGCCCTGACCGATTCGTGCGAGCCCTTCCCGGTCAGGATCACAGCTTTGGCCGTCGGATTCGAGGTGTGCGCCGCCTGAATCACTTCCAGACCGTTGGCGCCCGGCATATCCAGATCGAGCAGAAGCACGTCGAACCGGTCCTTTTTGAGCGCCTCGATCGCCGAAAGGCCGTCGGAACAGACGGTTACGGTATGCCCCATCGCGGGAAACTCAAGACGAAACAGCTCCCTAAGCGACGCTTCGTCGTCGGCGACAAGAATTTTCAGACCATCAGTGGACATAAAAAACGCGGATTCCTTCCAAGAAAGGGCGCGCAAAAGAACGCGCGCTCTTTTCAAACCTGAATATCCGCCCCCGGCGGGCCGGGAAGAATCGGCCGGCACGCGAAAAAGAGGCGGAAAACTGCACCTCATCATAACGAAAAAAAAGATTTCTGTCTATGGGAAATCTTGCCAAAGCGGTCTCTTTCGCCCAACTTCGCACGGGTCGGAAGAGTCCTTTCAGCTGACCGGCAGTTCGATGCGGAACGACGCGCCCATCCCTTTTCCGGGACTTGACGCGTAGATGTGTCCCTTGTGTCCCAAGACGATTCGATTGGCGATCGCCAGTCCCAATCCGGTACCGACGCCGGGATCTTTGGTCGTGAAGAACGGTTCGAAAATGTTTTCGAGGGTGGCGGCGTCGATCCCGCCGCCGTTATCCGAAACGATCACGATCGCCAAATCCCGCTGTCTGCGGGCCGAAATCGTCACCAGTCCGTCGTCGCCGATCGAGTCCAGCGCGTTGGTCAGCAGATTGAGGATCACCTGTTTGATCTCCTGCGGATTCACCATCGCGTAGACCGGCCCTCCGGGAAGGATCTCGATCCGCTTGTGGCGGTACCGGCTTTGCGTCAGGGCCATTTCGACCATGCTCTCGGCGATCCCGCGCAGTTCGGCGCGCGTCTTTTCCCCACGGCCGGTCCGTGAAAAATCGAGGAGTTTTTCGGTGATCCCCTTACAGCGAAACGCCTCGTTCTGGATCATCTCGACGTATTTCTGTACCACGGCGAGCTCGGCGGCGATCTGCCCGTCGTCTTTCCGGCGGTCGAGAAGCCCGCGAATCCGCCGGGGGAGCGACTCGGCGCTCATCGCGATCGAAGCCAGCGGGTTGTTGATTTCGTGCGCCACGCCGGCGGCCAGAAACCCGACGCTCGCCAGCCGGTCGCTTCGGATCACCTCTTCGGACCGCTGCCGGACCTGATCGTCAAGGTCGTCCCGAATCCCCTCGAACCGCTCGGTCATCTGATTGAGCGCCCCGGCCAGTTCGTCGAACTCGTCGTTGGTCGCCATATCGATGCGGTAGTCGAAATCTCCCTGCGCCACGCGCCGCGATCCGGAGACCAGCGTCCGAAGCGGCCGGAAAACCCAGATGTAGGCGAAATGAATCAGAAGGATCGTCAGAAGGATCGACGCGGCGCTCGCCGAAATCAGCGTCACGCGGATATACTTGTACTGGGAAAGGACGCGGTCCGAAAAACCGGCCAGTTCCCGATGCAGACCGCTCGGCAGGCTCTCGGTCAGACTCTGAACTTCACCCAACCGGAGATCGACCTGATCGATCATATCGTCGTCGGTGATCCAGCGATAATGGGAGGTCACCGCGCGAATCTCGTCGAGGAGAGCGCGAATCTCGGCGATCGCGTCCAGCTCCGACGAAAGGACCGATCCCGTTTCGGCGGCTCGGGGACGCTGATAAATCAATTCCTCGTACTGATCGAGCTGCTGGCGGTAGTCGGAGAGTTTTTTGAGAAAGAGAGAATACGCTTCCAGGGTCGGCTGTCTCGAAAAATCGAAAAGCTCCATCCGGCGCAATTGCTGTTCGAGCCGGTTTTTGACGTGCCGTTCGGCCATTCGGGTTCCTTTGATCTCGCTGACCTGCATCCGCAGGGCGCCGACCGACGTACCCAACCGGGCGGCGGCGGGAAGTTCCTGCGAACGGCGGCTGATATCGTAGACCAGACTCCGAAAATGCCGCAGGGTATAGACTTCGGTCGCGATCAGTACGCCCAGGAGGAGAAGCACGATCGTCGTCCATATCCGGATTCGGGATTTCAGCGACCAGCGTTTCATGATCAAAAACTTTTCCGTCTATCAAAAAAAAACCGCGGTGAATGCGCCGATTTTAGCACAACACCGCGGTTTGACTCAAGGCGGATTTGCCGCCCCGAAACGATCACTTCTTTTTGATTCGGGCAAAGAAGCCGTTTGTCGTCTCGCGCATTTTCTGGCACATCGAGTAGAACGGCGGAACGAACGCCACGCCGACCACTCCGGCGACGATCATTCCCCATCCGGTCGAAATCCCGACGATGTTTCGGCTGACCGCGCCGGCGCCGGTGGCGAACATCAGCGGAAGGACGCCGACCACAAAACAGCCCGCGGTCATCATCACCGCGCGGTACCGGTACCGCGCGCCGCGGATCGCCGCCTCGTCGATCGGAACCCCCTGCTCCCGTTCCTGCTTGGCAAACTCGACCATCAGGATCGAGATTTTCGCCGAAAGTCCCAGAAGCATGATCAGACTCAGCTGCGCGTAGATGTCGAGCGACATCTTGTTGAACCACATCGCCCCCAGCCCGCCGAGCGTGGCGAACGCGCACGAAAGGAGAACCGGCAGCGGGACGGTCCACGACTCGTATTTCGCCGCCAGGAAGAGATAGCCGAACGCCAGAGCCAGGACCATCAAGGAGAAGAGTTTCCCCTCGTTCCCTTTCTGGTGAAAACTCATGTCGGTCCAGCTGATCGTGTAGTCGTGCGACCCCGGATCGTTGACGGCTTCGTCGACGTGTTTCACCAAACGGTCCATGATCACGCCGGTACTCGCCCCCGGTACCGGAATGACCGTGACCGCGGCGTCCATCGACTGCTTGAACCGAGAGATTTTGTGGGCCCCCATTTTCGAGCGGATCCGCGCCAGCGCCGAAAGGGGAACCTCGTCGCCGGACGTACTGGTGATCATGATCTCGTCGAGGTTTCCGATATTCGAACGCGAGTCGGCCTTCCCCTGCACTTTCACCTTGAACGAGTAGCCGTACAGATTGAAGTCGTTCACGTAGAACGAGGCGATCTTCTGCTGGAGCGTCGAAAAGAGCACACCGACCGGCACGCCGAGCGCCTCGGCTTTCTGACGGTCGATATCGAGGTAGACTTCCGGAGTGCTGGCGTTAAACGACGAGAACGCGTAGGCCACGTCGGGAAAGATTTCTTTATTGTTCAGATCGCCTAAAAAGCGGCCGAGCCGCTCTTCCAGGTCTTTCGGAGTGTGATCGCCGCTGACGCAGAGCGCGAAAGTGACGCCGCCGGTCACCCCCAGCCCCATGATCGCCGGCGGCTGAAACGAGGTGAGAGTGCCGTAGGGGAGAAGTTCCCCTTGCGCCATCACGGCGTTGTTGATCGCGTCGATCTGCAGTTCCGGGGTTTTCCGCTGATCCCAGTCGGTCAGGTCGACGATCCCCAAGCCGTAGTTTTCGCCCGAACCGCTCACAAACGAGTAGCCGGCGACGTTCGTCACCCGTTCGACGCCCGGCAGGGGCGAAACAAGCTCCTGGAACGCCAGCACCGCCTGATCGGTCCGCTTGAGCGATGCGCCCGGCGGAAGAACGATCTCGCACAGGAGCGCCCCTTTGTCTTCGTTCGGAATAAACCCGGTGTTCAGCTGTTTGAAGACGATCCAGTTACCGTACAGAAGCGCGGCCAGCACGACGATCGTCAGAAGAACCCGCCGGATAAAGACTTTCGAAACGGCGATGTACCCGAGTTTCGTCGTCTCCACGAACCACTCGAAAAACCGGAAGAGAAAGAACTTCTTTCGATCCTCCCGGTAGGGGCGGAGGACCAGCGCGCAGAGCGCCGGCGAAAGGGTCAGCGCGTTGACCGCCGAGAAGATAATCGCGATGCACATCGTCAGCGAGAACTGCTTGTAGATAATCCCGACGATCCCGCCGAAAAACGAAAGGGGCGCGAAAAAGGCCACCATCACGAAGGTCGAAGCAAGGATCGCGCCCGTCGTCTGATGCATGCTTTTGACCGCGGCGTCGTAGGGCGAAAGGTGCTCCTCCTCGATCAGGCGCACTGCGTTTTCGACGACGATGATCCCGTCGTCGACCAAAAGCCCGATCACCAAAATCAGTCCGAACATCGTCAGCACGTTGATCGAGTAGCCCATCGCGAGCATGACGAAAAACGTTCCCAGAAGGGAGACCGGAATGGCGACGGCGGGAATGATCGTCGCGCGCCAGTCCTGAAGAAAGACGAACGTCACCAGAACGACCAGCACCAGGGTCATCACGAGCGTTTCGGCGATTTCGCTGATGCTCCGGCGGATAAACTCGGTCGGGTCGTAACTCAAAACGTAGCTGACCCCTTTCGGAAACCGTTTGGCGATCTCTTCCATCTCGGCGTTGGCGTTTTTGATCAGCGTCACCGCGTTCGCCCCCGTCTGGCGGTACATCCCGACCGCGATCGAATGTTCCCCGTTCAGGTAGGCGTTCGAGAAGTAATACTCGCTCCCCAGTTCCAGTTCGGCGATTTCGCCCAGCGTCACCTGCCGTCCGGCGTCGTCGGTGCGGACGATGATCTCTTGGAACTGTTCCGGAGTCTTTAACCGCCCCATCGTGTCGATTTTCAGCTGGACGTAGTCGCTCGCCGTCTCCCCCCCCAGGGTGCCGGCGGCGGCCTGCAGGTTCTGCGACTGGATGGCGGCGACGACCTCGTCGGTCGAGATCTCCATACTCGAAAGCTTCAGCGGGTCGAGCCAGACGCGCATACTGTAGTTTCGTTCTCCCAGAATTTCGGTGTCGGTCATCCCGTCGATCCGCGCCAGGCGGTCGCGTACGTTCATCCGAACGTAGTTCGCCAGCTGCAGCAGGTTCAGCTCCGAACCGTCGGTGGTGAACGAGTAGATCCCGATCATATCCGACGAACGTTTGGCGACCTTTACGCCGATTGCCTTCACCTCGGGGGGGAGTTTCGTTTCGGCGCGCTGTACCGCGTTCTGAACGTTCACCTGGGCGATGTCGTCGTCGGTTCCCGGCTTGAAGTAGACGTTCAGAAAATAATTCCCGTTGTTGTCGCTGTCGGAACTGAAGTAGATGCTGTTTTCGATCCCGTTCGCTTCCTCTTCGATGACGCTGGCGACCGTCTCGACGATCACGTCCGAAGTCGCGCCCGGATACGTCGCGGTGACGCGTACGCACGGCGGGGCCAGTTCCGGATATTCGGCGATCGGAAGCCGAAAGAGACAGAGCAGACCAATCAGCGAAATCACAATCGAGATGACCAACGCGAGCTTCGGTCGATCGATAAATATTTTCGAAAACATACGGTTCCTTCTTACTCGGTATTCGGAGAATAAAAACGTCTTGCCGCCGGGAAAACTGTATTACATTTCGTCCTTGTCGGCGGGAATCGGATTGACCGTCTGGCCGGGCCGAACCTTGTTCACCCCTTCGACCACCACCGTCTCGCCCGGTTTGAGACCGGACGTGATTTCATAATACTTTTCGGAAAGTGCGCCGAGGCGGACCTCGCGCCGTTCGACTTTGTTTTCGCCGTCGAGCACATAGACGAAACTCCCGCCGCCGGCCTCGGTCTGCACCGCCGAGACGATCACCGCGCAGGTCGGCTTGTCCGATTTCGGACTCAGATAGACCGTTGCGTAGCTTCCCGGCAGGAGTTTATGATCTTCGTTCTGAAGGATCGCCCAGATCATGATCTTATTCGTTTTCGGGTCGACCTTGTTGTCGATCAGAGCAATCTTCGCCTCTTCTTCGTACATGGCGCCGTCGGCCAATTCGAGCCGGATCCGCGCGATATCGCGGATTCCCTTCTCACCGCCGTAAGTCGTCAGAAAGAGCTGTTCACTGATCGCGAAACGGACGTAGATCGGCGAGATCGTCTTGATATCGACCAGTTTGCCGAACTGCGGCGTCACCAGGTTTCCGGGGGTCACGGTCACTTTACCGATCTTCCCCGAAATTGGCGCGGCGATCCGCGTATGTTCCATATCGAACGCGGCCAGGTCGGCGGCGGCCTCGGCGGCGGCCAGCGCCGACTTGGCGGTTTCGTATTGCGATTTGACCGAGGCCAGCGTCGCCTGGGCGGCCGCCAGCTGCGCGCGGGTCGCCTTAAACGCCGACTCGGTGTTGTCCACGTCGTCCTGCGAGACGGCAGTGCCGCGCGCGAAGAGCTGCTTGTTCCGGTTATAGGTCGCCTCGCGGTATTCGAGGATCGAGTTCAGTTCGTCGATCCGCGCCTCCTGCTGTTTGATCGCGGCCTCGGCCTGATCGATCGCCGACCGGCGCGACGCCACTTCGGCCTCGGCCCGTTTGAGCGCCGCGGCATACTCGCGCTGTTCGATCTCGAAAAGGAGATCTCCGGCCTTCACGAAATCCCCCTCCTTGAAGTTGAGCTTCTCGATATAGCCGGTCACGCGGGGGACGATATCAACCTCCTCGACCGCCACGATCGGGCCGGGAAACCGGCGCACGTCAAGTTCGCCCATCTCGACCGACGGGGCGGTGATCACGTTGGGAACCGCGGCGGCCGGCCCGCCCCCCGGCTGCGCCTGAGCGGCGAACGGGACCAGGAAAATCAGCGTGAGCAAAAGAGTTCCAATTTTCATCGACTTCATAACGTTCTCAATTTCCTCTGAAGAAATTCGTGGGGAAAGATCAAGGTCCTTGACAGACCGGAAATATCCGCTAAATTGTTTCACATCAAAACAGTTTCAATATAAAACAATTCCGTTATAAAACAGTTTACCCCGATCTCAAAATTGTGGAAGGTCAGGATCAATGGAAAAAACGAAAAAAATTTTTTCCGACTACGACCCCTGTGCGGCGCTTTTCATCACGGTGAACGATCTGATCGCCTACGGCGACACCGTCGGCACGGCCAAACACCACAAAGAACTTCAGTCCCTTTCGCCCCGGCAGAAGATGGCGCTCTTTGTCATCGAGGCCGCCACGCGCCGGAATCCGGGGGGCGTCCCCCTTTCGGCCGTCGCCCGCACGATGAACATCCCGCGGCCGAGCGCCTCTCAATTGGTCGAAACGTTGGTCAAAAAGAACCTGGTCAGCCGAACCACCAATCCGGAAAACCACCGTTCGGTTCTGATCACGCTGACCGAGTTCGGCAAGAAGCAAACCCGCGAGATCGTCGCCGCGGTCGACGGCAAGCTCCGTCAGCTCCAGGAAGGGCTTTCCCCCGACGAGATCGCCGTGTTCGACCGGGTGGTTCTCCACTGTTTCTCGCGCAAGAACGACGTCTTAAAATAGGCCGCGCTCCGCGGCAAAATTTGCCCGCCCGTCCCGTTTCGATTATACTTCTATCGGGCTTAGTCAATCCCCGAAACGAAAACATTCCGAAAGCGAATCGTTATGCGAGCATGTATTCAGCGCGTCACGCGGGCGCGAGTCACTCTTCCCGACGAAGGGAACCGGGTGAGCGGCCAGATTGAAAACGGATTTCTGGTACTTCTGGGAGTCGGTCAGCGCGACACCTCCGACGAGGTCCGCCTCCTGGCTCGGAAAATCTGCCGTCTCCGCGTCTTCGACGACCCCCAGGGGAAGATGAACCTCGACATCGCGCAGGTCGGCGGCGCGATTCTGGCGGTCAGTCAGTTCACCCTCTATGCCGACGCGGTACACGGAAACCGTCCCGGTTTCACCGACGCCGCCCCGCCCGAGACGGCGCGCCGTCTCTACGACGAGTTCGTGGCGCACGTTCGCGCCGAGTACGGAATTCCGGTCGAAACCGGCGTCTTCCGGGCGATGATGTCGGTCGAACTGACGAACGACGGGCCGGTCACCCTCTGGCTCGACACTGACGAACTGAACGGCAAGAAGAAAGCCTCCCGATGAAAAAAATATTTTCGCTCTATTTCGACGTCCCGCTCGTCTGGCGGATTCTGACCGCATTTTTTCTGGGAATCGCCCTGGGGATCTGCGCCTCGCGCATGCCGCGCGAAGAGCTGGACACCGTTCTTCCCTATGTCGAGCCGTTCGGAACCCTGCTGATCTCGATGCTCAAGATGATCGTCTTTCCGATCATCTTCTTTTCGCTGATCATCGGCGCGGCAAGCCTTTCGCTCAAAAAGTCGGGAAAATTGGGCGGCTCGGTTCTCCTCTGGTATTTCTTCACCTCGACCGCCGCCGCGCTCTTCGGAATCGTCTCGGCCATTCTCTTGAACCCGAAAATGTCCGGAGCTCTCGAGGCCGCGGCGGGCCACCGGGAAGAACTGGCGGCGATGAAAAACGCCTCGTCCGGGGGCGGGCTCGACGCGTTTCTGGTCAGCCTGTTCCAGAATCCGTTCCAGGCGCTGGCCGAAGGCCGGTTCCTGGCGATCGTTGTCTTTTCGATTCTCTTCGGTCTGGCGGCGCGGGTTCTTCTTGAATCCTCGAAGACATCCGAAAAAGAGAAAACGCGGATCGAGTCGTTTCTGGACATCTGCCGGGCGGCGTCGTCGGTTTCGTTCAAACTGATCGACTGGCTGATGGAATATTTCCCGTTCGGCGTCTTCGCGCTCAGTTTCGTCAACTTCGCGCGGAACGGCGTTCTTCTGTTCGGTCCGTACCTGCGGATCGTCGTCTGTGTGATCGCCTGCGTTTCGGGAATGATCCTCCTGGTCTATCCCCTGGCTCTTTTCGTCTTCTGCCGGCAGAACCCGTACAAAGTCCTGCTCGCTCTGCGCGCGCCGATCGTGACCGCGTTCGCCACCCGTTCGAGCGCCGCGGCGCTTCCCATCTCGCTGCGAACCGCCCAAAAACTCGGCGTTTCCCCTTCCCTGTCGAGCTTTTCCCTGCCGCTGGGATGCACGATCAACATGGACGGCGTCTGCGTTCATCTGCCGGTCTTTGTCATTCTCGCCTCGAATATTTTCGGCATTCCCTTCACCGCGTCCCAGATGGCGATTCTTCTGGTTTCGGTCATCTTCGCTTCGGTCGGCGCCGGCGGCGTTCCGGGGGGAAGCGTCTTTCTCCTTTTTATGGTCCTCGAGAACGCCGGTTTCGATCCCTCGCAGACCGCGACGATCGTCGCCCTGGCGCTCGGAATCAACCCGATCCTCGATATGTTCGAAACCGCCTGCAACGTCACCGGCGACAACGTCTGCACCTATATCGTCGCCAAACAAAACGGACTTCTCGAGGTCGGATCGCCGAAAGGAGCCCTTGAAAACGACGTTCGCGCGGAGTAAAATCGGAACAAAATCGCTTTCGGAACAGAAATCAGTCCTCAATAAAGAAAGGGATCCCATGAATCAGCAGAGCACATATACGCTTTCGAACGGCGTCAAACTCCCGGTGATCGGGTTCGGCACCTGGCAGTCCCCCAACGGCGAGGTGGCCACCAACGCCGTCAAAGCCGCGCTGGAAATCGGTTATCGGCACATTGACACCGCCGCGGCGTACGGCAACGAAGAGAGCGTCGGCGCGGGGCTGGCGGCGAGCGGTCTGGCGCGGGAAGACGTCTTCCTAACCACCAAACTTTGGAACAAAGACCACGGCTACGACCAGACCCTGGCGGCCTTCGAAATGTCGCTGGCCCGTTTGAAGACCCGCTACCTTGACCTCTACCTCATTCACTGGCCGATCGCCTACGAACGCCGAACCGACTGGAAAGACACCCTTCTGGGAACCTGGAACGCGATGATCAAGCTCTACAAAGACGGCAGAATCCGCGCCATCGGCGTTTCGAATTTCCGTCCCCACCACATCGAGCATTTGCTCCGCAACACGTCGGTCGCGCCGATGGTCAACCAGATCGAGTACCATCCCGGCTTCTGGCAGAAATACGTCTGTGATTTCTGCAAAGACCTGGGGATTCAGATTCAGGCCTGGAGTCCGATGGCTCAGGGGCGCGTCTTTAACCTTTCGTACCTGAAAGACCTCGCCGCCAAATACGACAAGTCGCTCGCGCAGATCTGTCTCCGCTGGGAACTCCAAAAAGGGGTCAACCCGCTCCCCAAGTCGATCAATCCCGAACGGATCAAAGAAAACTTCGACGTCTTCGACTTCGCCCTGACCGACGAGGAAGTCGCCCGAATCGACGCGCTCCCCGAATCGGGCGCCACCGGTTACGATCCCGACTCGTTCATCTATCCGTCGTAAGCCGACGGCCGTGCGCGGATTTTAAACGGGGGCGACAAAAGACGCCGCCCTTCTCGACGCGCCGGCTTCCGGGCCCGATATGACGGCAGAAGAGCCGCTTCCCCCTTTTCGGGAGAAGCGGCTCTTTGTTCTTTCGATCCGCCGGAAAAGCTCACTTCACGTCGGGTTTCTTCCACGAGCACTTTTGTCCGCTGCTCGGCACGCTCCGAAAAGTCGATTCCAACGCGGTCTGTGCCGAAACCGAGCTGGTGATCACCGCGCTCCAGCCGTCGTTCGTCTCGGTTTCCGGTTTCGTCTCAGCTTCCGGTTTCGGGTCGGCGGCGGCTTCCGAAATCGGTTTGACCACCGTGATCGTCTGCCCCGCGGCGGCGGCGTCCGATCCATCGTATTCCATATCGAAACTCAGTTCCGCGCCGGTCGAATCGTCGGCCGCGGCGGCGGTATCGGTCGGCGCGGCGCTCGTCCCGTCCGACTCCGTCGCCGACATATCGTCCGAGAAGAAAAGTACCGGCGACTCCTCTTTCGAATCGTCGTTCAGACTGAACTCTTCCAGGGTTTCCCCCTCGCTCAAGACCGAGTTCAGTTCCTTTTCGATATCCGTTTCCGACTGTCCGCCGATCGCCGGAAGATCCGATTTTGATTCCGACTTCGCCACATCCGATTTCCGAGCCGACGCGCTCGGGAACGGCATACTCTCGTTGCGCGGCGATCGGCTTTCGCTCCCCTTCGCGCCCGAACTCTTCGACGACGCCAGGCTCGGAGCCGGAATCGAACTCTTCGATACGCTCGGAACCGTCGGCGCCGACGACGGCGCGTTGGCGGGACGAACCTGCGGTTCGTTGACCACGGTCATCCGGGTCGGCTGATTCCGCCGCGCGAGAATCTCGGCGGGCTCGGCCTTCGCCGCGTTCATTTTCGGCATCAGGTAGTAATCAACGGTAATCCCCTGGCTCCGCATCGACGCGTGGCCGGTAACCCGTTCGATGTATCCCAGAAACTCGCTTTTCGTCTCCGCCGAAATGGACGGAACCTCCTGAATCATCTCGGCAAGAGTCTGCGGATTCCGTTCCATCAACTCGGAGATCTGGTTCACCGAATCGACCGTTTTCACGAAATTCGAGTCGGCGATCTTCCCGACCATCGGCGCGAACGCCTTGCCGACCAGGTCGGCGCTGGCCGACGACATCTTCACGAACGTGTCGAGCCGCGTCACGACGATCGGTTTGTTTCCGTTGGCGGCGTCTTCGGTAAACCGATACTGCATCACGCAGAAAATATCCCCTTGGATCGGGCGGGGGGCGAGCTGCCCTTCATAGGTGCCGTTGCAGAGAAACGCCAGCATTTGATTGTCGTGATAGATGACTTCAATCTCGCCGCGGGTTCCCGAATCGTCCTGAATCGTAAACCGCCCGCTGCCGTGATTGGTGAGCGAGAGCTGCTTAAAGCCGCCCGCTTCCCACGTACCGACCACCACTTCGGGATGGCTGAGGAGAAAATCATAGACTTCCGGGTTGCAGTAGCCGCCGGTCATCGGCAGACGCCGATAGAACGTATAGCTCGAGACGATCCGATCGACCTTCTGGCGCGCGGCCGGCGAGATGGCGTCCCACGGAACCTGCGAAACGACTTCCGCGGCGCTCTCGTGCGAAGTCGAGGCCTTGGCGAGCTGATCGACCGACACCGACGTGGGGGTCTTTTCCGATTTCGCCATCCGCTGGGCGTCGGCGTAAACGAGCGCCGAGGAGGTCTCGGCGCGGCGCGACGGTTTCGAGGCCGGCGCCGTGCTGCGGGCCTGCTGCGCGGCGGCCTGCGCCTGCAGACGCTGCTGCATCAGCCACGCCTGCTGTTGCTGCTGCGGATTCGCGGCGCCGTGGTTGTGCTGATGCGCCGCCATCTGCTGAGGAGTCGGCTGCGACGCGAATCCGGATCGCGGCTGAGGCTGCCCCTGCTGCGGGAACCCGCTTTTGGTCTGGGGCTGATCGGAACCGCTGAAAAGACGCTGAAGAACGGAAAGCGGGTTCTGTTGACTGTTCCACGTCTGGGTTTGGGCGTTCTTCTGAGGCTGCGGGCCGGGCTGATACCTTTGGTATCCGGCCCCCTGCGCGTGTTGATGCGCCTGAGCCGCTCCGGGACCGGCCTGCGGTTTCGACGGCGAGGGTTGCGCGCTGTTCTGCCGCTGATACGTCTGGATCTGTTCGCTGAATTGACGCATATTCTGCTCGTAGCGCGACTGAACGCGCTGACGCATCTCTTTCATCGAATTCATCAGCGAATTCGGTTCTCCGGCGGTGACCGACGCGACCCGTTCGTTCTGCCGGGGTATCGTTGCCGGCTGAGCCGAGCCGATTCCGGTAAACGCCGCGAAAAGAAGAGGAGCCGCCCCCCAGATTGCCAGGCGGCAGGTCATCGAAAAGAAATGATCTTGACGGCGTTTCACGGACAGAATCCTTTCTGTTTTATCTATTTCTCCTATCCGATAGGAGAGAGTCCGAGACTTTCCGGTCTCTCTATCGTTATATCGGGCAACCTTGCGCAGTGACTTTTGTTAAATAGGAGGGGTTATTCTTTTTTTGCCGAATTTCGCTCTTCTGCCGGCGAGAGCGGCTTCTTGTCTCTTCCGTCCGGAGTTGTACAATGAACGGGAACAATCGGAAAAAGATTCTTTGAACCGCCCAACGCGTATGATGACCTTCGATATCGTCCGTCCCCACCCCCGCTGGCTCGAGCCTTATCGCGACATGTGCCGCGTCTCGTGGGGGCAACTTCACGACGACTACATCCTTCACGATCCGAACGATTTCGACCGGTGGAAAGGGCGGATATTCGCCGATTACCGGAACCGGGAGGCAGGCGTCGGTCTGCCGCCGGGAATCGTCCCCTCGGCCACTCTTTGGCTCATCGAAGCCGATCCCGACGGAGAGAGGGACGAATGTCTCGGAGTTCTGAACCTCAGGCTTCACCTGACCGAAGAGCTTCGCCGTTACGGCGGGAACGTCGGAATCGCGGTCCGTCCCGACCGACGCGGCCGCGGGATCGCGACGCGAACGTTCATCCGTCTTCCCGAGCTCTTCCGCATTTACGGAATCAAAGACGAAATTCTTCTGACCTGTTACGCCGACAACGCGCCGAGCGCCCGCGCGATTCAAAAAATACCCGGGATTCTGATCGAAGAGGACGTCGTCGAACGAAACGGCAAACCGACGCGAATCCTTCGCGCCCGCTGGCCGATCTTGCGGTAAAACCGAAGCGCCGCCGACGTCGGCCGAAGGTCGGCGCGGGCCGAAAAAGAAAGAGCCTCAAACGCAAACGCGTTCGAGGCTCTTTCGGTATAATCCTGT
>CADBQY010000124.1 GCA_902796885.1 uncultured Planctomycetota bacterium | reverse complement strand
CGTCCGCGAGCCGCGGCGGGCGATAACTCCCGTTGAGGTTCTGAACCTAGCCGACGGCGCCCGCTCGCTGGCGGGCGCGCGAGCCGCTCTGGACGTCACTCCGTCCGCGAGCCGCGGCGTCGTTCTTCGGCCTGCGGCCGTATGGGCTTACGTAAATTCCGCAAACTAACTTCGATCCCCCTTGTCTGCGCACATAAGAAAATACGCCGAAACGAATCGGCATAAAATATCGATTTTTTTGAACTTGCAATCGCTTTTCCGTCTGCTATAATTACGGCAGTCTGTTGAGAACGCCCAACCCCTCAAAACGCGGCAAGGGAAATAAAATGCTCGGAAAAAGATCCCTCTCAAAGCGGAATCGCAGAGCCGACCGATACCGCCGAACGAGCCGTTTTGAGCCCCTGGAAGAACGATGTCTTTTGGCCATGACGGCTAATTATCTTATGGTCGCAGCTCCCGATTCCGTCGCCGCCGAAGCCCCCGCGGCTAACCCGAATTACGGGACCTACACCATTACCCGTTCGAACGAGACGGACACTACGCACGCTCTGTTCGTTCGTTTCCACATGACGGGAACCGCGCTGGGGAATTCCGACTACAGGTTATATAACCCGGACGGAACGCAGGTTAGTCTGACATCCTCGTTCGATCCGGCTTCTCAGACCAACGTCTATACCGGGGGGGTACGGATTCCCGCGAACGCCCTTTCAACTACCGTTGAACTCCGTCCGGTCGACGATCGTCTTGCCGAAAGAGACGAAACGGCTGTTTTTACGATCGTTCCGAACGACAAGGTCCAGAGGTAGCATATGACCAGACAAAAACTGTTAAACATAATTTTGATCGCTATTGCGATCTTTGGTCCTGTTCTCTTTTCAATGCGCTATTTCATATATTTCCAAATATCAGTTATTTTTTCCGTCTTTTGTTTCATCGGCGCAGGACCGCTAGGAGCCATTGCGGTCCTGACTTTTTTAATTGTCAATATCAAACATTTTAAAAAACCGATTGCCTTACTGACATTGCCGCTACTTGCGGTATTGTTGTGTGCAAATGTATATTCGTTTCATCCCGTCTACCGGTATTTCGAAATATTTTACAATTTCAAACTCGATATATTTAACTGGATATATTACACACTTCACCCTGAACTTTCTAACATTTTTCCCTTGCATGGAATTTGAAAACAGGGAATTTTCAATGCGTTTGAATAAACCATGATCAATCGAAAATACACAAATACGGCACTGGTTGCGATATCGATTCTTTGTCCGCTGATATTTCCGTTGGCGTGTCTTTCTTTGTTTGCATTTGAGGGGAGTGATTCTCCGTGGTGGTTACGTTTGTTGGCTTACACAAACCCGATATCTTTCTTGGCATCAGGACCAATCGGCTTAATCGCAGGTTTGATCGTTCTGGTAAAAAATAGGACGTCATTTAAGAATAAGTATGCCTGGTTATGGTTTACACCTCTTTTGTTGGTTATATGTATCAACCTTTTTATTTCCTCTGTCGTTCTGTACTGGATATTTGCTGATTAGTAGTGACGACTAGCCCTAAGCCATACCTGTCTGTGCCATACTGGTCAACAAATCAACATTGGAACAAAGTCGAAGAATCTCAATCATTGTAATGCCTGAGAGTTTCTGACATTTACGGCTGTCTTTTTCTTCAACTTTCTAAACCCCAAACACGGAATCAAGATTCTTCCACAGATGACGCCGACGACTCCCGCTCAGGGGAACCGCGCTAAAATTTGGAGCGTACAGCGCCGCCTAATCCGGACTTTATTTCGATATCGGCCGCGGCGCTTTATTCGCTTCTCTTTGGTCTGGGAAAACACGCTTATTATGGGAAGGGCATTTCGGGCCGCTCCGGAATTTTCCGGCCTGTTCCATGATCTGCGGAATTGGATTAAACCCGTTTGGATTTACGGCGCGGCCGACATTTTGGTTTGTTGTTCTGAGCTTCGATTCCTTGTGGTAGAATATAACGGAGGCAAAATGGCGCGGCGGTCGCGCTGAAATCGACGAACGTTATTGAAACCTCGGTTGGATCCGGATTAGCGAGCCGCGACGGGCGATAAAATCCCTATGAAAATAATCGGCAACTTCATCAGTAAGTACATGGCTCTCTTCGTTCTGGCGGTGGCGGCGCTCGCGCTGCTGGCGCCGCGGTCCTGCCTGTGGATTCGGACCGATTGGATCAACGTCCTGTTGATGGTCGTTATGTTCGGGATGGGACTGACGATGAAAGCCGGCGATTTCGCCGTCGTCTTCGCGCGGCCCCGCGACGTCGCCGTCGGCTGCGCCGCCCAGTTCCTGATCATGCCCCTTCTGGCGTTCGGGCTGGGAAAAGCGTTCGGCCTGAACGCGGAACTCCTGACGGGCGTCGTGCTCGTCGGCACGTGTCCCGGCGGCACGGCGAGCAACGTCATCACCTATCTCGCCAAAGGGGATACCGCGCTGTCGATCGGGATGACCAGCGTCAATACGCTCCTCGCCTCGTTCCTGACCCCGGCGCTGACCTATCTGTTCCTGCGCACTTCCGTCGATGTGGACGTCGCCGCCATGTTCCTCTCGATTCTCCAAGTGGTTCTCCTGCCGATCGGACTCGGCGTCCTGATCAACCGCTTTTTTGGAAAGCTGACGGAACGGGTCAAAGACGCACTCCCCGCCGTCTCGGTTACCGCGATCTGTCTGATCGTCGCCGCCGTCGTCTCGCATAACAGCGAAAAGATCCTCTCGACCGGCGCGGTCGTCTTCGCCGTCGTCGTTCTGCACAACCTTCTCGGCTATCTCTGCGGCTATCTCGTCGGCGTCCTGTTTAAAATGGATACGCCC
Source organism: uncultured Planctomycetota bacterium (assembly GCA_902796885.1). GTDB lineage: Bacteria > Planctomycetota > Planctomycetia > Pirellulales > Thermoguttaceae > RUG695. The sequence continues at coordinate 155 of CADBQY010000124.1, read as the reverse complement.
CGAAAGAAAGCCCTCTCGATCGAAGTCGGTATGCAGAATTCGGGACTCGCCGCTTCCCTGGCGTCGACCGCGTTCCCGCATATGGCGATGGCGGCGGTTCCCGGCGCGATCTTTTCGGTCTGGCACAACATCTCCGGCGCCATTCTCACCGCTAT
>CADBQY010000123.1 GCA_902796885.1 uncultured Planctomycetota bacterium | reverse complement strand
TATTTCGTCGAAACACGTCTGCCGAAGATGACGATGAACTGCGCCGCGGTCAAAGCCGCCAACACCCAGGCGATGGATGACTACCTGACTTTCGTCGGTCCGGCGGAAGAGTAAGATTTCCTCCCGAGCTTTTTAAGCCCGAAAAAAACTCCGCGAGTTTTTCCCGCGGAGTTTTTTTTATGGGACACGGCGTTTGAGCGGCTCTTTTCAGATGTAGTCGGTAAAGAGCTCTTTCGACGGGCGGGGAATGACCGTGGTGCTGACCAGCAGACCGTGCGCTTTAACCGCTTCGGCGGCGGCGTTTACCGCCGCTTCGACGTCGGCGACGCCGCCGGTCATCATCAGAAGCCCCTTTCCCCCCATCGCCATCGCCAGACTCAGCCGGAAAATCGTGACGCTGGCGGCCTTGGCGGCGACGTCGGCGGCGACCATCGCGCTCGACGCGCTGAACGTTTCGACGATTCCGAGCGCGCCGATCTCTTCGGGCGAAAGAACCACCGACTGCGTGATCGCCGGGAAGACCGCCGGATGGATGTTCGAGACGACCAGACTGTCGACCACGGCGTCTTTTCCGACGGCGCGGGCGGTTTCGAGGGCGGTTTCGACGTCGCTGACCGTTCCGGCCACGATGATCAGATATTTTCCCGCGCAGATGGTCCGCGCGACCAGAAGATCGACGTTCGCCGATTTCAAAAGGTCGTCCTGAACCTGATATCCGACACCGATGCTTGAAAGTTCGATCGCTCCGACTGCGGCTTTACTCGACATAACTTTTGTTCCTGTATATCGTGATGATGTGATTCTTATTTGCTGATGACAATCGACTTCTCGCCGACCGACCGGACCACGCCGTCGATCGAGGCGTGAAGGTCGGCGCCGAGCGCGGGTTTGCCGTCGGTGACCGGACGCGCGGCGACCACGTCCCCCTTGCGGACCGCCTGGCCGACCCCCACCATCGGGGTCAGTGGAGCGCCGATATGCTGTTTCAGAAGGAGGGTCACTTCGGACGCGTCGAGGAGCTTTTCTTCAAGCGGCCCGTGATTGTCGAATCCGAGCAGGTCGACCCGCCGCATCAGGTGCTTGGTCGGGGTTTGGCGAAACGCCATCAGCCGATCGGCGCGGCCGGGGTCGAAGGGAGGATTCTCCCATCGCTTCTTCTCGGCGATTAGCCGCATCTTGTTCTGATGGTTGACCCCGCGCGGGTCGAGCCCTTCGGGGCAGGAGGAGTAACTGCAGAGGTTGCATTCCGAGCAGAAGGCGTTGCCGGGGACGTCGGCTTCGCGGTTCATGCTGAATCCGAGACTCCGCATCGACTTGTGCGGCTCGATCGGATGCCCCAGCAGATAGCGCGGGCAGAGCTCGGTGCAGTGCGAACACTGATCGCACGCCGAACGGCCGACGCGCATCGTTTTGTTCCAGTCCCAGCTCTTGCGCCGGACGATGAAATGGTCGCGCGGCAGGACGATGATTCCGCCGGTCGTCTTGGTGACCGGGCCGTCCAGGTTTTCGGCGAGCGTCCCCATCATCACCCCCCCCAGAACGAACGCCGGGTCGGCCAGGTCGGTTCCGCCGGCGGCGGCCAGACAGAGGGAAAGGGGTGCACCGATCGGCACGCGGACCGAAACCGGGCGGCGTACCGCGCCGGCAACCGAAACGAATTTTTCGACGACCGGCATTTGCCCGGCACGCGCCACGTTGTACGCCGTCTCGACGTTCATGACGACCGCGCCGACCGCCAGCGGAATTCCGCCCGGAGGGATGACACGGCCGAGCGTTTTGTAGACCAGAATGAACTCGTCTCCCGCCGGATACGCGTCGTCGAGCGGAACGATTTCCATTCCGGCGCGGAGCTTCGGCTGCAGGGAGTCGATGACATGCTTGTATTTCCGTTTGATCCCGACCACGCCGCGCGCGGCGCCGGTCAGTTCCATTCCGCGGGCGAGCCCTTCGACCACCGATTCCCCGTAATGGAGAATGATCTCTTTGTCTTTATGGAGAAGCGGTTCGCACTCGGCGGCGTTGATCACGACGGTGTCGGCTTTTCCGGAGAGTTTCACGTGGGTCGGAAACCCGGCGCCTCCGGCTCCGACGACGCCGGCGGCGGCCAGATCAGCGGTAGTAATCGGCATGACGGTATTGGACTTTCGCTAATGGTGGACCTTTCCCCCCCCGGCCGAAAGGAAAAGCGTGAGGAAATCACGGGGCGGCGACGATCGCGCGGACCGTTCGGACGAAATTCCCCTATTTCGCCAAATCGGCTAAATTCCATTATAAATAGAAAATTTTCTTTTATCACCCCTCCATTTGACCCATTTTTCGGTGAATAGGGTAAAAAAAACGATTGAACCGGCGGAAAAACGGAAGGGAATCGCGGATTTTTCAAAAAACGCCTCTTCGCCGCCCTCTTTCCGTTCTTTCCGTTTTGAATTTTTATCATTATAATCGCTGTAAACGGCCCGCCGTGTTTTTCGGCGGGTCAGAAGTTCCATCGAGGAGTAGAGTCATGGCTGACCCAAAAAATTTTTTTCGGCGCCTTTTTTCGGCCGCCGCGCTTTTGACGTTCTGCGCGGTCGCCGCGAGCGTTCCCCTTTCGGCGCAGACGTATGTGAATCCCGGAGAAACGCGGATCGATCTGCGCAACACCGTCCTGCCGAAGCTCGGCAGCAAGGGGGAGGCGCTCCACAAGGTGTCGCTTGTCGATAACGAAGACCCGATCGTCCGCCAGCGCGCCGACGAGATCCTGCCCGAAGAGAAGGTCGGAATTCTGATCTACCAGAAGAGGAGCCGGAGTATCGTCAACGTCGATACCGAGATGGTTCGTCAGGGACCGTACCCCTTTTCGGAACTCCACGGCGAAGGGCGCGGAAGCGGGATCGTCCTGACGAAAGACGGGGTGATTCTGACCAATTTCCACGTGGTCGAAGGGGCCGATTCGGTGACGATCACCCTCTTTAACGGTGAGGCGTATTCGGCGGTGATTATCGGCCAGGACCCGAATACCGATATCGCCCTCCTGAAAATCAGCGCGCCCGAAAAGGATCTCTTTCCGGTCGAGTTCGGCGATTCGAGTCAGATTTTGGTCGGTCAGGTCGTCTACGCGATCGGTAACCCGTTCGGGATCGACCGAACGCTCACCCGCGGGATCGTCTCGAATTTGAACCGGACGATCGACAGCCCGAAACAGCATCGGCAGATCAAGGGGGTGATTCAGATCGACGCGGCGATCAACCCCGGGAACTCGGGGGGCGCGCTCTTCGACAGCCGGGGGCGGATGATCGGAATGAACACCGCCATCGCCAGCCAGGTGGGGCAGAACAGCGGGGTCGGGTTCGCCACGCCCGTCAACACGATTTCGCGGATCGCCAATATCCTCCTGGTCAAAGGGAAAGTCGATCGGGGCGACATCGGCATCATTCAGGTGACCGAGGTCAACGGCGGCCTGATCCCCGCGCTGATCGACAACGACGGGCCAGCCGACCGAGCGGGTCTGCGCGGGTGGAAACTGGCGATGGTTGTTACGAACCAGCATGGAATGAGGATTCAAAGCGTCCAGCGGATCCCGCCGAGAGGGGGCGTCGACGTGATCGTCGGGGTGAACGGCCAGCCGATTCAAAGCGGCGAAGAGTTCATCTCGCTGGTCGAGGAACACGAACCGGGAGAAAAGGTGATCCTCAATATCGTCCGAGACGGGAAACAGCGGGAGCTGTCGGTCGTTCTGGGGGCGCCGGACGGCAATCAGGAATAACCGGCTTCGAAAAAGAGTGTACCGCGTGATCGAACCGAAACGAATTCTCGCCGTCGATATCGGCGGATCGAAACTCCTGACCGCCCTGGCCGACGTTTCGGCGGAGGGGAAGGTTTCCTTCTCGGGGAAAGTTCGCCGCGAGCTGGCCGCCGGACTCGGAAAAGAGGATATCTTTTCGGCGGTGACCGACGCCGTTGACCGGACCCTTTCGCTCGCCGGCGCGGAAAACGGATTCGACGCGCTTGGCGTGACGATTCCCGGCCTGGCCGACCCGAAAACCGCCCGCTGGATCTACGCGCCCTTTTCCGGTATCCGCGATTTTCCGATCGGCGAACGCCTCGCCCGGAAATACCGCCGCCCCGTCTGCGGCGAAAACGACGTGAACGCCTGCGCCTGGGCGGAGCGTCTTTTCGGCGCCTGCCGCGGAATCGACGATTTCCTCTGGGTGACCGTGAGCAACGGAATCGGCGGGGGACTGATTCTCGGCGGAAAGATCTTCGCCGGTCATTTCGGTTGCGCCGCCGAGTTCGGACATCTAAAGGCGGTCGATGGGGGCGCTCTTTGCGGGTGCGGCGGCCGCGGTTGCCTTGAAGCCGAGGCCGCCGGGCCGGCGATTGCCCGCCGATACGCGCTCCTGACCGGAAACGAAGGCTTTTCGGCGCGCGACGTCGCCGAGGCGGCGCGCCGGGGCGACGCCGACGCTCGGGAAGTCTACCGCAAAACCGGAGAACTTCTCGGCAAGGGGGCGGCCGCGGCGGCGAATCTTTTAAATCCCGAGGCGATCGTCTTCGGCGGCGGCGTCGCCGAGTCGTTCGATCTTTTCGTCGGGGGATTGATCGAAAAATTTAATTCCGATATAATGACATTTGCAAACAAAAATGTCCGCATTCTGAAAACGGAACTCGGCTATGAAGCTGGGCTTTTCGCCGCCGCGTCGCTGCCGTACCGTTGAAACGATCCATCGGAGGAACCCCATGTCCAATTCTAAAGGATACCTTGTTTTTGATATCGAAAGCGTTTCGGATATCGATTTGATCGCCCGCGTCCGCCATCCCGACGGGGACGTTTCCCCCGAAGAGGCGCTCCGTCTTTTCCGGGACGAGCAGATGGAAAAGAAGGGCAGCGATTTTATCCCGTTCACCTTCCAGGTGCCGATTTCGCTGGTGATCGCCGCCGTCGGCGCCGATTACGCCGTCTCGGAATTCAAATGCCTCAAATGGGAAGACGGCGGTCCGAAGAAGATCGCCGAGGACTTCTGGAATACCTGGCGGAATTACGGCCAGCCGACTTTCGTCACGTTCAACGGGCGCGGTTTTGATATTCCGATGATGGAAATGATGGCGTACCGTTACGGGATTTCGGTTCCGGAATGGTTCGTCGGCGGCGGTTCCTACGCTCCCCGAAACCGGTACAACACCGGCTCGCATTTCGACCTTTATGAGTTTTTAGGCAATTTCGGCAGCGCCGCGATCAACGGCGGGCTGAACCTTGCGGCGAAAGTCCTGAAAAAGCCTGGAAAGATCGACACCCACGGCGATATGGTGCAGGATATGTTCATGCGGGGGGAATACGCCGATATTCACGGCTACTGCTTCTGCGACGTGATCGACACCTATTTTGTTTTTCTGCGGACAAAGGTTCTGACCGGCGAAATGACCCCCGAACGGGAAACCGAACTGATCCAAATGATGCGCCAGCGTCTGACCAACTGGTCGGCCGACCGCGCGCCGATCAAAAAATATCTCGAAGCGTGGACCGCCGCCGAGTCGGCCGAGACGGTCGAACACCGGATGGCGCAAAAGGCGGCGCAAGCCGAGTAGATTTTCGATTCCCCGGCCCCGGCGAATTTGCCTGAAATTTTCTCGGTTTACCCTTCGGGAAATTCACGGGTCGGGGGGCTTGCCCCTTGTCAATTTGCGTTTATTTGGTACTATTGTCTATTGGTGAATTCTTCCCGCGTCTTAACAAGTTTAACAAGTTATCTCGAAGCGGGGCTCACCGGCACCAAAGGCGGGGCCTGTTGTTTGCCGAACGGTTCGGTAAGGGGCGTCCGCAGGTCATCGTATGTTTTTATTATGTTGTTACCGCCGGTTTACGGCGGAACGGGTAAAGAAACAGTAACCCCCCAGGAATTTTATTGTGGTAAATCGTAACCTGATTCACAGTCTTGACGCGAACGAGGAAAATT
>CADBQY010000122.1 GCA_902796885.1 uncultured Planctomycetota bacterium | reverse complement strand
CGGTCTCTTTGAAAACATTGAACAGGTTCGCCTGGCTCTCTTTGAATATATCGAAGGGTATTATTATAACAAACGCCTCCACGAAGCTCTCGGATACAGACCCCCTCGTGAAGTCGAAGAGGAGTATTATGCTCTCCATTGATTCAAAGGTTATCAAGAGTTAAAATGAAATGTGGTTTGTGAGTTTTAGAGTCCACTTTTTTTTGGTACATGTCAGATTTTCAGGGAGCATATAAAGGAGAATCGACTTTACCTCTTCGGCTTTGCTGAGATCGCCCAGCCGGGTCATCGCGAACGCCGCCGCCGTCCCGAGCGCCCGATCAGCTGATCTTCCGCGGCCAAGACCGTCGAATCGGCGCACCCGCCGAAAGCGTAACCCATCGCCGAGATAACGATGTGAAAATGGAACGGCCACTTGTTATCTGATGTCCGTTGTTCCAGGCCTTGGCGTTTCTTAGGCGATCCGGTGTGCGAGACTTGATATCGGCCGTTTCCTCTGATAGAATGGATCTGCGAGAGGGTAGATTTACGGCACTCTAAGAAAGATGTTTGAAATGAAACGATACGTTGTCTTTGGGGCGGTTTGGGCGCTTCTTTCTCTGGCGGTCTTTGCCGACGATAACTGGCAGGAATTTATCGGATTGAGGAAGGCGGAACTTCTCGATTCCTACCGGGACCTTCCTGCTCAGTTTTATGTTTCTCTCGACGGCAACGACGCGTGGTCCGGGACTTTGGCCGAGCCGAATTCCGAAGGAACCGACGGGCCGTTTCGGACTTTCGCCGCGGCACAAACGGCTTTGCGAAAATGGCGTCGGTCGGAGGAACCGGACGGAAAACCCGTGGTGGTTGATGTCCTGCCGGGGGTCTATGAACTGAACGGCGCTCTGGAGTTCGGTCCCGACGATTCGGGCACCAACGAGTCGCCAACGATCTGGCGCGGAGCCGGGATTGACCCGGCGACCGGCGAGCCGCTCACTATCCTGAGAGGGGGGAAGACGATCGTCGGGGGTGTGCCGGTTACCGATGAGGCGGTTCTTGCCCGGCTTAAACCTCAGGTGAGAGATAAAGTCTTACAGTTCGACCTGCGCGCGCAGGGAGTGACCGATTACGGCGATTATTCCGCGGAAGATAATTCGGCGGAACTGTTCCTGAACAATAAGCCGATGACCCTCTCTCGCTATCCCAACGATGGGTTTATCACACTCGAGAAGTTCGTGACCGAGGGGAATCCGATGATGAAACTTCGGACGACAGAGACCTATACCCAGGGGAAGTTTATTCTTGACGACGATATATCGGCCTGGTCCGTCGAGACCGACGCTTGGGCGCGCGGTTACTGGTGCTGGGATTGGGTGCTGACCCGTCAGAAATTTGCTCGTGTCGATCCGGAGAAGAAGATTCTCGAACTGGAAGGAGAACATGAATACGGGTATCGACCCGGACAGTATTTCTACGTTTACCATCTCCTCTGTGAACTCGATATGCCGGGGGAATACTATATCGACGGCGATACCGGAATCCTTTATTTTTACCCTCCCGAAGAGGTTAACGATCACAATCTCTTTATTACGATCCACCCGTCGGTGATTACCGCCAGAGGGTTGACTCATGTGATGTTCGCCGGATTCGGGATCGACGGATGCCGTAAGACGTCTATTAAGATCCGCGGGGAAGACAACTCGGTGGTCGGTTGCGTTTTGCGCAACAGCGGCGCCGGCGGAATCGACCTGGACGGAAATCGTTCGCTGGTTTTCGGCTGTCATCTTTATAATTTGGGATCGTACGGGATCAGGCTGCAGGCCGGAGAGACCAAACAGATTCATCATGGGAATTCGGCGGCGATCAATAACGATATTCATCATTATTCCCGCGTTCAGCGCGTTTACGCGCCTGGAGTCAGTTTCGGAGGATGCGGCATTTTGGTGGCGCATAACCGGATTACCGACGCTCCGCATAACGCGATCGGATTCGGCGGCGTCGAAAACAGAATCGAGTTTAACGAAATCGGTAACGTCTGTTACGAATCAAACGACGCCGGCGCCATCTACAGCGGACAAAGCTGGACGGCGAGAGGGAATGTGATTAAAAACAACTATTTCCACGATATTGAGGGATTTCAGAAAAAAGGGTGTGTCGGCGTTTATCTCGATGATAAGTTCTCGTCGGCTGACATTACCGGGAATCTTTTTGTCAACGTGACCGCCGCCACGTTTATCGGCGGGGGACGCGACTCTAAGATTACCAACAATATCTACGTGGAATGTCATCCGGCGGTGCGGATCGACGGGCGCGGTATGAATTGGCAGAAAGAGAGCGTTGACGAACGATTGGCGTCGTTGAGAAAAGACGGAACGATCGGGGATCTTTCGGTGGTGACCGAACCTTACGCCTCGGCGTATCCGGAAATCCGTAAAATTCTGGAAAGTGAAAACCCGTATGCGCCTGAAGGGAACGTCTTTGCGCGCAATGTGGTGATTCGAAACGGCTGGTATCAAGATCAGCCCGCTCTCTTCGAGGGAGACGATATTTACGATGAGGCACGACCTTACGTAGAGATTGTCGATAACGTGATTGGTGACTACCGTCTACTCATGTCTCTGGAAAAGGGCCAGACTCCGGAAATTCCCAACGCGAAAATTCGGTTCGAACGGATTCCGACCGAGCGGATCGGCCGATTCGAACATCCGGCGGCGCTCAAAAGGTAGTCGGCGGCAGCTGAATATACGTTTGAATATGTAACCTTAAACCATGACAGAGAAGTATTAATGAAATATCGAGCGTCGATCGTTGTTTTAGCTTTCTTTTTTATTTCCACGGCTCTTTTGGCCACGTCCGGAACAACGAAACCGGTGATTTTGTGGGCTTCGTCTCCCGTCGCGCCGGGCGAGACGATTCTGATTCACGGGGGCGATTTCGGCGAGACCCCGAAAGTCGAGATTACCTCGCCGGAAAAGTCGGCGGTTCTCGATCCGGTTTCAAAGTCGGAAACTGCGCTGATGGTCCAATTCCCGGAGGATTGGGAGCCAAGCGAACTCCGTCTGCGCGTGGTTTCGGACGACGAGTCGAGTCGGCCGTATCCGGTGAACACCCCTGATATCTGGTGGGTTCAGGGGGGTTGGGGGAGAGAAGCTTCGCCCGGCGGATGGGTTCGACTTTTCGGTCGGGGGTTGGAGTCGCCGGAAAGGACCCCGCGAGAATTCATCCTAGTAGACGAGTCGGAAAACCCGGTTTCAGGACTCGACCGTCAAGAAGAAGTCAACCGTTGGTCTCAGAAAATTTTTCTTTCCGAGTCGATTCCGGATGGAACGTATCGGCTCGCTTGGCGGGATTCGGTCAGCGATGAGGTTTGCCGAACCGAACCGTTCCGAGTGGCGCGGCATCGGGAACCCCAGAAGACCGATCTATTCAATATCACCGATTACGGGGCGGTCGCGAACGATCAAAAAGACGATACCGAAGCGATTTTGAAAGCCGTAGAAGCATTGACAGCGAATAAGGGAGGGGTTCTTTTCGTTCCCCGAGGCCGATTCTGTATGACCAAGACGATTAAGCTTCCTCCTCACTCAATACTGAAGGGCGTGTCGCAGGATCTCACCGAAATTTACTGGCCCGACACCGATGAACCGCCGCGCGCACTGGTCATGGGGGATCACTCTTTTGCGGTCGAAGACATTTTTCTAACCAGCGGGTTTCATCAAGACGGCATTTCGGACGATCTTTCACCCGAAGAATACGGTTCGACGGAATCGCACCCGAAGGGAAACGTTACGCTCCGCAATATGACATTACGTCTCCTTTACAGTGAATACGCCAATGCCGATCTCGAAAAAGCTCGGGATCGACTCAGCCGACTGCACGGCCGCCGCGCCTTGCGATTACACGGCGAATTTATCCGTGTGATCGGTTGCGACGTCTATTCGGCCTCGGGAGGTGTCTTTGAATTCGGAGCGGTCTGGAGCGAGTTCTCGAACAATCGGTTTTCGCACGCCAACTTGATCGGCTGGAACGGTTTCGGCGGTAGGAATCTCATCTTCGAGAATAACCATTTTGGCGGTTCCAACTGCACTTCCTTCTACGGTTGGTCGCAGATGTCCGAAAACGTCTATTGGGGAAACAACTACCACGAAAACTGCTTTGATGGGAATAACCGCGAAACTCTGACCGGTGACGGGCACAGACATTTCTACTTGGACACAGCCAAGGCGACGGCTCCTGACAAGGTCGTGCTGGACGGCAATCGTTTGCGGCTAAACGGCGAGGATTTTGGAGAATGGGAGCCGGGAATCATTCAGATTGTCGCCGAACGCGGCGTGGGACAGTTTCGACGGATTACCAAAATGGAACGGAAAGACGGCGACGTGGAAGTCACCCTTGATCGGCCGTGGGACATACTTCCCGATCACAATACCGTTTTCCGTATTGGAACGTGTCGCGGACGGTTTATCTATACGCAAAACGAAGCACTCGATTCGACGATCGCGCTCCAGTTGTACGGTTCAATGCTTGAAGCGGTCATCGCCGACAATACTACGCGTCATACAGGCGGGTATCATGCCGATTCGATGTCCGGCGAGACGAGCTGGTTTATTCAGCTGCTTAATAACACCATTGCTTCCGGCACATTTTATCGAGGTCCGTTTAACGAGATTCCACCCACCGATGCGCATATCGGACTAATTGCGAACGGGTTCGGATACGACGACTACGATTATCCGATCACACGTTCGTCGCTGATTCGCAATTGTAAACTTTTGGGGAACGCGTTCCTCGAGGTGCGCGGGTTCGCCGCGGATATTCTTGTTGAGAATAACCTTGTTCGGGACGCCGACGTCGGATTGCGGGTCACGAATCGTCCGGTGAACGTTTACCGCTCAGGGAACAAATTCGAGAACGTCGATGTTCCGGAGATTATAAAGGAATAGCGGTTCCCGTCGCGGAACCCCTGAGTACGAACGGGGAGTTGCGATTGACGGAACCGCCCGAATTGTTGTTTTTAGTAAAGAATAATGGTAGGATACATCTACGCTCGCAACGCCCGTCGAAAATTTCGCCGGTCCGATACCGTCGCGAATCTCTGATGGGTGGTGGGAGATGACCTTGTCCGGAGAAACCGGGCTTGAACCGCAGTTTTTCCTTCCGTAAACGAAAGAGATCCTTTATGCGCCTTTCGATTCGTTGTTTATTGGTTCTGATTCTGGCGCTGGTACCGGCGTCTTGGCTTTTTGCTCTCGATAAGACGGCCGTTTCCTTGGACGGGAATTTGGCGCAATTTACCGACGGCCGAACCGGCGCGTTTTTGGGAACGGTTGACGGCGGCGTGATATTGGTCGGAGGCGTACAGGACGGAGTGCCTCAGCGCACGGCCTGCACGGGAGGGGCCGAAAGAAATGGCGGCGAAAAAGACAAAAACCTTATCGCGAACTTTGAGATCGACGAACAGTTTCTCCCCGTCGGACTTGCCTACGGCGCGTCGGTTTCCGCGGAACACGCGCTTTATTTGATCGGAGGGGTGACCGGCGATGTGCCGGTTCCGACAGATCTTTGCTATAAGATCACTTTCCGTAAAGAGAAGGAGAACGCTTTTCTGATCGAAGAGGCGCCGCGCCTGCCGATTCCGATGGTCGCATCGACGGCAGGTTATCTCAACGGGATCCTCTATGTCGCCGGCGCAGACGAGGCGGGAGCTCCCCGTTTTTTGAAATGCGACACAAAGACAGCGACTCCATCGTGGGAGGAACTTCCCCCCTATCCGGGGCCGGGTCGTGTTTTTGCGCCGGGTCTGATACAAAATATTTCGACAGGAAAAGGTTTTTTCCTTTTCGGCGGGTTTGCCGCGTCAGCGGGAGATCTGTTTGCCGCGCCGAATGAAGACGAATCGTCCCCGTCGGTATCGTCTGAACCGCTTTCCGGGGCGCTCGTCTATGATTTTCAAACAAAAGAGTGGCGAGAACTTGAAAACGCCGACGCTCTTCCGTGGACGGTGACCGGTTCGTCGGCCTTGGCGAGCGGGACGATTCACATTGTCTTTCCCGGCGTCGGCGGGATTGCGCCGCCGAACGCGGGGGTCGCCGATTCGGACGAGGTGCGCGTCTATAACACAATCACGAACAAATTCTTTTCGCTCGGAAATATGGGATCGATCCCGGCCGCGGCCGGCGCGTTTCGCGGCGGACATGTTCTCCTTCCGCTGAAATCAACGGATTCCCCAGGACTCTATTCTCTGACCCTTGAAGAGAAAACGAACCGCCTCAGCCGTCTGAATCAGGCGATTATCGCCGCGTACTTCCTTTTTCTGATCGCCGCGAGCCTCTATTTTTTGAGCCGGATGCGCGGGACCGACGATTTTTTCCGCGGCGGCTGCCGAATTCCGTGGTGGGCGCTCGGAATCAGTATCTACGGAACGATCACCAGCGCGATTACGTATATCACGGTGCCCGCCAAGAGTTTTATGACCAACTGGTGCTATATTCTTCTGGCGGTCGGGCCGTTTTTGGCGGTTCCTCTTTTGATCTGGTTTTATATTCCGAAGATCAGCCGATTCAACTTCACCAGCGCCTACGAGTACCTTGAATATCGATTCAATTTCTTTGTGCGGCTCTTGGGGAGCGTGATATTTATCGTGTTCCAAGTGATGCGGATCGCGATTCTGCTGTTTCTTCCCTCCATCGCACTGAACGCGATTACCGGGATCGATATCAAGACATGTATTTTAGGGGTGGGGATTGCCGGCGTCTTTTGTACTCTCTTGGGCGGACTGGAGATTGTGGTCTGGATTGAGGTGGTTCAGATTATTACCCTTCTGATCGGTTTCGTTCTGACGCTGGTTGTCATTGTCTGGAGGTTTGACGGTTCATTTTTCGATATGCTTCGGATCGCCTACGCCGACGGAAAGCTCCATCTGTATGACGCCGCACCCGATTTTCATCTGCCGACGTTGTGGGTGGTGCTGATCGCGTCGTTTTTTCTTTATATTATCCCTTATGCTTCGGATCAGACGATTTTGCAGCGCTATTTTGCCGGAAAGGATAATAACGCCAGAACCCGCGGTGTTTGGATCAGTTTGGGACTGATGGTCCCGAACCTCCTTCTCCTTTTTCTGGCGGGAACGCTCTTTTACGTCTTCTATAAGGAGAATCCGAAAGAGCTGCTCGTTACGATGAACAACAACGACTCGCTGAT
>CADBQY010000121.1 GCA_902796885.1 uncultured Planctomycetota bacterium | reverse complement strand
GACGGGATAAATCGCCCGCCGCGGCTCGCGGACGCAACTCAGAATCGGTCTTTGTATTCTTTTCCCCGTTCGCTCAGAAAGAAGACCCGTTGGTTCCGAGATCCTCGGAAATGAATCGCCAGCGACCGTTCGGCTTCGACGTAGGGACCGTCGATCAGAATATCGGTCTCGGCCAGAAGGGCGTCCCAGTCGGGATTCGCCGCCTCGCGAATCTTTTCGTAGAGATAACCGGTATAGACCATCACATTTTTGCCGTCGATGTGGCACTTCTTCGCAAGTCTCGACAGGGGACCGGCGTGCAGGAGAGGTTCCCCTCCCGAAAAAGTCACGCCGGTTACCAGCGGATCCGCTACGATTCGGGCATAGAGCTCGTCAACCGTCATCGGTGTACCGCGCCCCGAAAAAGCGTGCGTTTCGGGGTTATGACAACCGCGGCAGTGATGGGGGCACCCCTGGGTAAAGACCACAAAGCGTACACCCGGCCCGTCGGTAATCGATTCCGGCTCGATACCCGCGACAAGGATGGTGTCAGTGGGTATGCTTGACACGGTCTTCGACTTCCTTCCGTTTTGCGTTATTGAATCGATCAAGGGTCCCGACGAGATATCCGGTGATCCGGCGAATCCGTTCGAACGGCTGATCCCCTTCTTCTCGGCCGCATTTCGGGCACTTATCGTTGATAATCCCCGTATAACCGCAGACCGGATCCCGGTCGACCGGATGGTTAATCGCGCCGTAGCCGATTCCCGCCTTACGCATCATATGGACGATATTTTCGAAAGCTTCCGGATTACAGGAAATATCGCCGTCGACCTCGACATAAGTAATGTGTCCGGCGTTGGTCAGCGCATGGTAGGGAGCCTCGAGACGGATCTTTTCGTAGGCGGTGATATCGTAATAGACCGGAACATGGAAACTGTTGGTGTAGTAATCGCGGTCGGTCACCCCTTCGATTTTCCCGAACCGTTTCCTGTCGATCCGGACAAAGCGGCCCGAAAGCCCTTCGGCGGGGGTCGCCAGGAGCGTGAAATTGAGTCCCATCCTGCGCGAATAGCTGTCAACTTTCTGACGCATGAACGTGACAATTTCGAGCCCCAGGTTCTGCGCGGTCTCGCTTTCGCCGTGGTGGAATCCGATCAGCGCCTTGAGGGTTTCGGCCAGACCGATAAACCCGACCGAGAAAGTCCCGTGTTTTAGAACTTCACCGACCTCGTCCTCCGGCGACAATTTGTCGCTGTCGAGCCAGCACCCCTGCCCCATCAGGAAGGGGAAGTTCTTGACCTTCTTGTGCGACTGAAACTCAAAGCGTTCCAGAAGCTGCGCCACGCACAGATCGATCTTACGGCTCAGTTCGTCAAAAAACCAGTCGATGTTTCCGTGGGCCTTAATCGCAATCCGCGGCAGGTTGATCGACGTAAACGAGAGATTGCCGCGAGAGAAGGCGATTTCGCGTTGCGGATCGTAGACGTTCCCGATCACGCGGGTACGGCACCCCATATAGGAAATCTCGGTTTCGGGATGACCCGGCTTATAGTAAGGCAGATTAAAGGGAGCGTCCTGGAACGAAAAGTTCGGGAAAAGCCGTTTGGCGCTGACGCGGCAAGCGAGCTGGAACAGATCGTAGTTCGGATCCCCTTTCCTGGCGTTGACTCCCTCTTTGACGCGGAAGATGTGGATCGGGAAGATCGGGGTTTCGCCGTCGCCCAGACCCGCTTCCTGCGCCAGAAGAACGTTCTTAATGACCATCCGCCCTTCGGGAGACGTGTCGGTTCCGTAGTTGATCGACGAGAACGGCGTCTGCGCGCCGGCACGTGAATGCATCGTGTTCAGGTTATGAACGAGCGCTTCCATCGCTTGGAACGTGGCGCGGTCGGTCTCGCGAAGCGCTTCCTTAACGGCGAACTTCTGAGACTTTTCGACCAGCGACGCGTCGAGTCCCTCTTCGGAGACCAGGCGTTTCGCTTCCTGTTCCAGGTATTCGGCCTCTTTTTCGGGGGAGAAGCTGTAACCGGCATCGAAAATTTCAGACTGAAGCTTTTTCAGTTCGGTCATATCGACGTTGCTCCCCGAATAGAGCTCGAGGGCCTTGGCCAAGTTCTGGCGATAAAGACGGCGGTACGTCTTATTGACGCCGGCGCTCAGGGCGTAGTCGAAGTTCGGGATCGACTGGCCGCCGTGCTGGTCATTCTGATTCGACTGGATCGCGATACACGCCAGCGCCGCGTAGCTTTGGATATCCTGCGGCTCGCGGAGAATCCCGTGCCCGGTGCTGAACCCCCCTTCAAAGAGGCGGGTCAGGTCGATTTGGCAACAGGTCGTCGTGGTGGTATAGAAGTCCATATCGTGAATATGGATATCGCCGCAATCGTGCGCCTCGGCGAATTCCGGACGCATCACGTTAACCTTGAAGAAATGCTTCGCCCCTTCCGAACCGTACTTGAGCATCATCCCCATCGCGGTATTACCGTCGATATTGGCGTTTTCGCGCTTGATATCGCTGTCGTCGGCGTCTTTGAACGTGATGTCGGTATAAGTCTTCATCAGCCAGGAGTTCTGTTCGCGCACTTTGCTCCGTTCTTTGCGGTACCGGCTGTACTGCTGGGCGGTGATCACGTGCCCCGACTCTTTCAGAACTTCCTCGACCCGATCCTGAATCTCTTCAACGCTCGGTTCGGTCAAACCTTCGTCCAAAAGGCGTTTACTCACCCGAACGGCCAGTTCGGAAAGGTACTCGTCCGATTGATGCTGACGGTTGGCATCGAACGCCTTGCGCATCGCGTCGGCGATCTTCTGTTCGTCAAAAGGCACCTCACGGCCGTCACGCTTAACGATATATTCAATAGCCGAGGGAAGCTGGGGCTTCGAGTTGTCGGACGAGGCTAACACTGAATCTTCACGACAAATAACTGACATCTTGTTCTGCTCCTGTTTCGAGGTAAGGTTGACTGGAACCGGATAACCGGACGTTCGATACTGAGCAAGCCGCCGACGAGAAGGAAAACGCGGCATCTTGCCGGAAGGCGCCAAGCGGCGCCCACGTTTAGACTCCCTTCTATCCGCTTAACTCGCAGATTCTCGGAGGAATCGGCGGCGCAGACCCGATTTTTTACCGCTTAAGGTCCCTAAATCCGACCTGGCTCACGCGGCGTGAACGCCGCGCCCGTTTTTCCAAATTTCCTATCTATAAAACTATATATAGGATCAACGGCCACCAAATTCCTGTATTTAGTAGCAGTATACCTCATAAATCGTATCATTACCAGAGGTCAATTAGAAAAAAACTAAAAATTTCCCCCTTCGATGGGACCAAAAACGCGTTTGAGCTCGGCATATCAACAGTAAAAAATTTTTAAAATTTTTTTGGCCTCCCCCGTTTCCGGTAAGGGCTGAAAGAACATTAGGTAAGCGAGGAAAAATAGGCGTATGACATCGGCAAAAATTTCGTCTTTTTCACGAATCAAGGCGGAGAAAAGATTGAAATTCGATCCGGTTCGACCTAAAATGGGCTTTGTTGCGCCGTAAAACCGTTATATTCCTCGCAACCTTGCCGTTGTCACCCTCGTTCCGAAAGGGATTCGATGAAATTCAGCCGACTTCTCGCACTGTTGATTCCCGTCCTCCTCGCCGACTCCGTCCTGACCGCGCAGGAGACGGCGCCCCGGCCGAACCTTTCGGTCGAGCTTCTCTATGCCGCCGATTTCGGTCCTCAGCCGACGGCCGCATCTCCGGACGACCCGATCCCCGACGGCGACCGGTGTTATCCGACGGCAATTCAGTTCGTCCGCACCGACTCGGAGGGAACGAAGCGTCTCTTCGCTTCAATGCCGATCCCTCCCGAGCCCCTCGCGACCGAAAAGGACGGCGCCGTCACGCTCCAAACCGACCGATACCGTCTGACCGTTTCGCCGGCCGCCGATTCCCCCTTTCTCCTCCTGAATATTCAGCCGGTTTCCGGCGGTGCAGACCGTCCTCTTGAGAAACTCGTCCTTCCCCCGATCCGTTTCGAGGAGACTCCTTCGGAGAAACTTCGAACTTTCGGAACCGGCGGGTTGCTGCCGTTCGAAAAATGTCAAGGCAGTTACGCGTTTTTGGGGCTCGTCGATCCCGACACAAATGCGGGACTTCTGGCCGGCTGGCTGACCGACCGGCAGGGGAGCGGTCTCTTTTTTGCCGAGCAGGAAGGGGGTACGGCTTCGATCACCAGTCAGATCGATTACGGCGCCTGGTCGGCTCCCGCCGAACCGGGCGCGGGCGAAACGATGGCGCTCGGTCTCTTTGACGATCTGCGCGACGGACTCGAGGCATACGGCGAGGAGCTGGCCCGTTGGAACAGTGTCCGGCTGAAACCCGCCCCGTGCGGCTACTGCACCTGGTACAGTGACAAAAATGGCGGTTGCGGTACCGAAGAGTCGACCGCCGAATTCGCAAAAATCGCCGCCGAAAAACTCGTCCCATACGGGATGGACTTCTTTCAAATCGACGACGGCTGGCAGCTCGGCGCGGGGACGAACGGACCGCGCAAGAATTTCACCGCCCACAACCCAGAAGGTCCGTATCGCTCCGGCTTGAAGAAAACCGCCGACCGGCTCAAATCCTTCGGTCTGACCACCGGAATCTGGTTCATGCCCTTCTCGGGAAACTACGACGATCCCTGGTACGCCGACAAGCAAAACCTCTTCGTCCGAAGCGCGATCGATTACCCGCCGGAAGGAGAAAAAAATACGCGCCGCTTCTCGAATATCGACCAGAAAAAAGACGCCCCCTACGAAACGTTCTGGGGGGGAACCTGCCTCGATATGTCGAACCCTGAAGCGCGTGAATACGTCGCCGACGAGGTCCGACGGATCGCCGGCGAATGGAATTGCCGCTATTTCAAAATCGATGGTCTTTGGACCGGCG
This sequence comes from uncultured Planctomycetota bacterium, assembly GCA_902796885.1. Classification (GTDB taxonomy): domain Bacteria; phylum Planctomycetota; class Planctomycetia; order Pirellulales; family Thermoguttaceae; genus RUG695. The sequence continues at coordinate 3,578 of CADBQY010000121.1, read as the reverse complement.
CCGCGATCGAACAGCTCTACGTCAACGACGAATACCTCCCGGACGATATCGGGAAACAAAAGTTTTTCGATCCGGCTCTGTCGAATATCGAAGTCTACCGGCTCGGACTCGAGACCGTTCGGAAAGCCGCGGGGGACGACGTCTTCATTTTGGGGTGCAATGTCTCGCAGAACATGCGCGTCATGAACGCTTCGATCGGCTTTGTCGACGCCATGCGGATCGGGCCGGACAACGGCGCGTCCTGGGAAGGGATCTGCCGCGGTCCGTGGCGCGCCACCAACCGCTATTTCTACAACGGACGCGTCTGGTGGAACGATCCCGATCCGGTCTATGTCCGAGACGAGATTCCGCTGTCACACGCGCAGACGATCGCCTCGTGGGCCGCGATCTCCGGCCAACTCTACGCGTTCAGCGACTGGCTTCCCGACCTTTCCGACGAACGCGTGAACGTTTTACGCCGCACGATGCCGAACCATCAGCGGAAAACCGTCCGCCCGGTCGACCTGTTCACATCCGACTTGGCGCGTGTCTGGGTCCTGACCGATCCCGCGGTTGACGGCGTTCGTCCGGCACGCTACGTCGTCGGTATTTTCAACTGGAACGAAAACCAGGCCGAATCGTTCCGGCTTTCGGCGGAAAAACTCGGTCTCGAAAAAGCCGATTCCTATGCGGTCTACGACTTTTGGGGAGACCGTTTCATGACCGACGGCGGTTCCGGCGTTCCGGTCGACGTCACCGTTCCTCCCGCCTCGTGTCTGATTCTGGCGGTCCGTCCGATCACCGATTCGCGTCCCGTTCTTCTGAGCACATCCCGGCACGTGACGCAGGGGATTCTCGATGTCGACGTTGAACTCTGGCATCCCGAAATCAAAACGCTCGATGTCGGGATGCTCGGCATCGGCATCAATCCGGAAAAGAGCGCCCTCACCGAAGATATTCCCTATCAGTTGCGTATATGGCGTCCGGGCCCGGCCGAAGAAATCGGGTTGGCGAACAGCGTGCCGCCCGACATGGGACCGTGCGACATCGAGTCGGAACCGGCGGGTACCGGAACGCTCTACCGAATCACGCTCCCGCGGCTTGAAAAGCTCGATCCAAGTCAAAAACAAGTGATCATCGGGGTTTTGTTCCCCCGAAGGGAGTCCCTTTAACAAAAAGCGGGCAAACCAGGCGTCCCGTTTTAAACCGAAACGGGACATTCTCGGCGGCCGGTTCCCGGCTAGGCCGTCATCCCCTTGGTCAGCGTCATGAAGGCGGTTTCGAGGTTGATCTCCTCTTCGCGGAACGAGCGGATCCGAAACCCCTCCGCGATAAGGCGCGGAAGGAGTTCGGCGTACGCGTCAAGCGGCACCCCTTTTTTAACTGTCACCACAATCTGCCCTTTCTTCCATTCGGCCGATTCGACTTCGGGCTGGTCGGAAAGAAATTTCAGCGCGGTGTCCGTCCGGGCGCCCGACGCGCCGCCGTCGGCTGAATCGAGAAGTTCCACAATCAGAACCGGGCGGTCGCGCACTCTTTTCATAATCTCGCTCACTTCGGCGTTAACGAGGAGATCCCCCCGTTCGATAATCCCGACCTTGTTGCAGATATCGGCCAATTCCGGCAGGATGTGACTCGAAACCATGATCGTTTTCCCCCGCCCCCCGAGACGTTTCAGCAACTCGCGCATTTCGATCCGCGCGCGCGGATCGAGTCCGCTCGCCGGCTCGTCCAGAAGGAGAACCGCCGGATCGTGCAGAAGGACGCGTGCCAAACCGAGCCGCTGGGTCATCCCGCGCGAAAGGCTCGTAACGAGCGCCTCCCGCTTATATCCGAGATCAACCAGTTCGAGAACGTCGTCGCAGACCTTTTTCCGCGCCGCGCCGCGAATCCGGTACGCCGAAGCGAAAAACTCGAGATACTCGATCACCTTCATATCGTCGTAGACGCCGAAAAAGTCGGGCATAAACCCGATCTGCCGTCGAATCTCTTTCGGACGCGTGTAGATCGACAGACCGCAGATGTACGCTTCGCCCCACGTCGGCTGAAGGAGCGTGGCGAGAATCTTCATCGTCGTCGTTTTTCCCGAGCCGTTCGGGCCGATAAATCCGAAAAGATCCCCCTCGTTAAGACTCAGGTTCAGCCCTTTGAGCGCAAAGAGTTTGCCGTATTGTTTCGTCAGGTCTTCGGTTCTGATCATTTCCATATCGTTTGCCGTTCCGATTGATTTGAAATGTTGTTTCTTTTCGCGGTCGTTTCCGTTACGGCCGATCCTCTCTCCCGATTCGATCGACCGGAACCCAAACGCGCGCCAGAATGCTCCGCCGACCGACGGGTGCGGTCTTTCCGGACTCGGAAGCGACGGCAAACGACGTCGGCTCCGATTCGATTTCGGCCAGCAGAACCGCGCGTCCCGCGTCAAGCGCGTCCGAAGCGTCGAGCCCAGCCATCCCCTCATTGCCGAGTCCCAGCGCGGCGCGTCCGCCCGCCAGACGGTAGAATGCGGCGACGCGCAAAATCGCGGCCGGATCGGTCGCCATGTCGCTATACCGTTCCCGAACCGGCGCGTTTTGGGTGTCGACTCCGCGAAGTTCAAACGGATTGTTCGCCCCGGTCAGAGTTCGCTGCACCGCGTCGGTCTTCGGCGCGGAGGGGTCAAAATCCGAATCACCCGGCGGAAGGGTGCCCAAAAACCAGGCGTGTCCGGCGTAAAGCAGCATCGCGTCTTTCATCGGCACGTCGAACGGATTACTCAGCTTTCCGCTCAGCCGTCCCTCTTCATCGGTCAGCCGCGAAGCGGTCGGCGTCCCTTTTCCCGAACGGGACCCACGGATCGAACGGGTCGAACGAATCGGAACGGGAAAACGGCAAAGAACCGCCCCGTCGAACGTGTAACCGTCTGTCATCGGGGCATACCCGCGAATCGGAGAAGAAATCCCTCCCAAGCCGGTTCCGGCCAGTCCGAACCAGGCCAGTTCCGTTTGCGAATCGGCGGGATCCCCGGCCGGAACGGCGGTCACATCGAGCCGCGCGTCTTCCGGTGCGTAAATCACTCCCCAAAGCGTATCGCGTAAGCCCCCCGTTTCCGCGTCGAAATCGGCGATTTCGGCGACGTTCATTCTATATTGTTTCAAGCGGGATCCTCCTCCGAGCCAAACCGCCAGAAGAGAGAAAAGAACCAGCCAGACCGGAAATGTCATCCAAGTGAGATTCGGTCGGCTCAAAATCCGGTGGGTCACGAACCAGTCGATCGGTCCTATCGCCGCGACAAAAAGAATCATGAATGTAAAAACAAGCGAAAAAGAGAACGGGCGGATTCCGTCGAATCGGTCGAGCGCGCTTCGAAGCTGTCCGGCCAGATCGCGATATCCGAGCCGCATCAGACCGGTCTGTCCCGCCTGTGCGGTCAGGCGTTCGACTTCGGAAGCGAAGATTTTCATCAGAAGCCCGTTTCGGCCGTTCCAGTCGGCCAGAGGTGAAACATTCGGATCGGCGGCAAAAAAGAGACTCATGCCGAACCCGACCGGACGGCGTGCCAGAAGAATCTTTTCCTCTTCGTTTAGGTCAATCCGAGCGTCAGACGCCGCCGCGGTAAGCCG
>CADBQY010000120.1 GCA_902796885.1 uncultured Planctomycetota bacterium | reverse complement strand
CTTTCTCGGCGATCGTTCGATTCATTTCGGAAAGGGACGACTCGGCTCCTGCCAGGCGTCCGTTGTTCTGATCGAGACTGTACCGAAGGTCTTGTACCAGCCCCGACTGTCGGCCGAACCTGATTCGCAGCGAACTCAAATCGTTCAAGGAATGGAGGAAGATTCTCCCCCCGACGATATTGACCGTCACCGAAAGAACGAGAAGGAATGTCATCAAAGAGGTCGGACAGATCTTCACGAAGCGATAGACCAGATAGACCGTCGCGAACGACGCCGCCAAAACCGCCGCCGCGAAAAGGACCAGATGAACGGTCAGTTCCGTAATGACCACTTCCGCCATTGCCAATCGATTTCCCTGTATCTTGTCATCCGTCTCGTGAGGGCGATTTCAGCATCTCGCCCGCCCCCATTCTAATGAAAAATCAGGCTTTCAGAAATATGAAAAAAGAAGGCCCGGAGATCGGTGTCTCCGGGCGGAAAGAATTGTTATTTCAGTATTCGGACCGGACCGACAAGCCCGCTTTCGCGGGGCGGTTCATCGGCTGAATACCCCTGCCAAGGATGGAACTTCGCGCCGGCGGGATAAAGCTGGGCGTTCGTCCGTGTCAGGCGTTCTTCGGGCGGAAGTTGCGCGTCCCGAATCAGACGATTTGTCCACGTATTGGTCACACGTATCGTCAGTCGGTTCTCCCCTTCCCGCAAAAGCGCCCTGACGGGCCCCTTCCCCAACGGCAACACCCAGGGAGAAGTCCAGAGAACGCCGGCGTCTGACCCGTTGATTTCGATCCGGGCGATCACCGCGGCGCGACCGATATCGAGCGCAAGATTTTGATTCTCGAGATCTTCAGCAGAAAGGGTCAGCGTCGTTTCGTAATCGGCCGAACCGCTATAATAACGGATATTCGGATCGGGGTGCTCGTTCCAGAGCGACAGTTCCTCAAAGACGGCCTCCGCCGGTCCCCCCCACGCCGGATCGAACCGAACACGCCACGGTCCGCTCAGCTCGACCGTCTCGTTCGACTCGGCAGAATCGTCTTCTTCGACGCCTTCAAGGGGAGATTCGGTAAAGAAGACAAAAGCGGAACCGTATTCCGGCAGAGACATGGTAAGTGTCGTCGAGGAACCGTCCCGTCGAAGCGGCTTCAGAGAGAGGAGCTCGTCGGTGGCAGGATTCCATTGACTCACGCACTCGTTCTGAACGCGGAAAGAGCATTCGGCACGGCAGGCCGTCCCCCGGGGATTCACCACAAAATAGAGATCTCCGTCGGCACAGCGTCTGTGGTGATACTCAAAAGGACCGGCAAAATCGGGCGCGGCGCTTTCGGCTTCCATCACTTCCCGCGGCGTCATTCCGGTATAGATCGTTCCCTTTCCGAAGGGACGCGCGCCCCGCTCGTTGTCTCCCCAAAGCTCTTGAACAATTTCGATAAATCGAGCATCTCCGTCCGAACCGTCCGAAAGACCGACCGTTCGTTCTGGCCGATCCGGACCGAGAACGATCTGCCCACCCGACTCGGCCAACGCACGAATCTTTTCGAGCGCCGCCAGGGGGAACTCGTCCTCCTCCGGATCGAAAACCAGCCAACGGTAACTCATTCCGTCGGGAAGAAGGAAGCGCCCGTCTTTCCATTCCAGACGTTCGAGGAGCGCGCGGGTGTCGAAAAGGTCGTACGCCGTCCCCTGAGGCGATCCCCAGCCGGAACGTTCGTTCCATTTCGCGCCGCGTCCCCATAGGCGGTAATTCCGATCGCTGGTATAGACGCAGAAATCCGCGACGTAACGCCCTGCGCGCAAAAGAGTCTGACATCGCCCCAAATAAACGACAAAAGGTCCGGCGTCTTCTTGCCAGGTCACGTTCGAGTTGATGTGCGTTCCGGCAAAATATTCGATCCCGGGTTTGCCGGCGTCGGGAACGGGAGCGGTATAGGTGTGCCAGATAAACATATTCCCGCCGTCGATGAAGTTCTGATCCGCCGAAGGCTTGAGAAAAACAGGCGCGAAAGACCAGTGCCGCGACATATGCGTGAACGCTTCCAACGCGGTGAAGCGGCGTCCGTAGATATGCGAGGCCGAAGCGGCGAACTTGGCGTTACTCTGTTCCGTGGGAGCAGCCCCTTCCCAAACCCAGAATTCCCCTTGCGGAATGTCGTTCTCGCCCCAAAACGTCAGCATATCGGCCTCGGCGAACATCGGCGCGAGGCGGTTCCAGGGCCCGCCGTCCTCGGAATGCCAGAACGTTCCGTTCTGATGACAGATCTCTCCGATTTTCCGATAGCAGTTCTCGCGAAACGCGTCGGCCACCGTCCTGTGAAAATCGGTCAGAAAGCGGCGCGTCGTTTCCGGATCTTTCACCGTCATTCCCGCCAGGACCGGCATATAGGGAAGAAGGTCATACCCCCGCTTTTTCGCAAAAAACCGATCGAACCGGTCGGTCCAGTTCGGGTTCGCTCCCTCCCAGCTCACGTTGTAGAAACCCGTCAATGTTCGTCCGACAAGGGACCTGCCGGACGACGCTTCAAGTTCGGCGGTGCGGCGCAAAAGGGTCCCGGCCATCCGGTTGAAATAGGCGGCCGTCACTTTCGAACTGAGAATATCGACGCTTCCGACGTCGCCGATCACCACCGATCCGATCCGGACAATCGTCCAGCCGGATTGGTCGGCGGGAGGAATCCAGTCGATCCTCTCGCGGCGAAGCGAGTCGGTCAGATCGATCGTCTCCAAGACAAGCGGCGCATCGTCGGCAGGAGGAGCGGCAGGCTGAAACGCCGAAAAACTGTCGGTCGGTTCCAGATCGCGATCGACGCGGATCGCCAAGAGCGCCGCGTCACGGTAATAGCGTTGATAGACCGGCTGACGCAAAAGGAGCTCGATCGGCTTGCCAGGTGTCGGCACCATGGATTGGGTGATCAGGGTCCGAGGACCGTCCTCGGCAAAATCCCATGGCCCGCGAAGAGAACCGCCGGTGTTCGAAAGGTTGAGACTGACCTTCATCCCCAGCCGGTCGGCCTCGGCGATCAGATGAAGAATGAGATCCTGCCACGGAAGCGACATAAACTCATGCCGAACCGGAACGGGAACCGGAAGATGATTTTCCGCGTCCTCGTGATAGCCGCGCGAATCGAAGACGAGAACTCCTCCGAATCCGAGTTCCTTCATTCGCGCCAGGTCAGCCGTGATCGATTCTTTCGAAACGTTCCCCTTGATCCAAAAGTAATACGCCCAAGGACGGCAGTCGTCTGGAACCGAACGGAACTCGGCGGGCGCGGGAACGCGTTCCCCTTCATCGGCAATAACCGCGGACAAAGGAGTCAGAAAACAGACAAGAATGATCAAATGGAAAATTCGGCGCGGCATTTCAGGATTACCAAACGGATGACTCGGCTCAACAAAACAAACGAAAACAGCAGCCGATCCGTCCCGTAACGGATTGTTACGGGACAGATTGACCGAGAAGACAATCAACCATCAAACGGCACGCAGGGCGTTTTCAACGTCTTCGATGATGTCGCGGACATCTTCGATCCCGACCGATAGGCGGATCAGGTCCGGACCGACTCCGCAAGCCACCAACTCTTCGTCGGACAGCTGGCGATGCGTCGCGTTGGCCGGATGAAGGATACAGCTACGCGCGTCGGCCACGTGGGTCGCAATCGTCGCGACTTTCAGCTGCTTCATAAACGTTTCGGCGGCCTTACGTCCCCCCTGAAGTCCGAACGACACGACGCCGCAAGAACCGTTGGGCATATACTTCTTGGCAAGGGGATAATAGGGGCTCGACGGAAGATCGGGGTAGTTCACCCAGGCGACCTTGTCGTTCGCTTCGAGGAACTGCGCCACAGCCAGACCGTTGGCGCAATGCCGTTCCATTCGAACATGGAGCGACTCAAGCCCCATGTTCAAAAGGAAGCTGTTGTGAGGCGAGGGAATGCTTCCGAGATCACGCATCAACTGCGCCGTCGCCTTGGTGATGAACGCCCCTTTGAGTCCGAACTTCTCGGCATAAATGATACCGTGATACGAATCGTCGGGTGTGGTAAATCCGGGAAATTTATCGGCATGGGCAAACCAGTCGAACTTCCCGGCGTCGACAATCGCTCCGCCGACGCAAGTGCCGTGCCCGTCCATGTATTTGGTCGTCGCGTGGGTAATGATGTCGGCGCCCCACTCGATCGGTCGGCAGTTGATCGGAGTCGGAAAGGTATTGTCGACGATCAGAGGAACCCCGTGCTCATGCGCCACTTTGGCGAACCGTTCGATATCCAGAACCGCCAATGCGGGATTCGCGACCGTTTCGCCGAAGAACGCCTTGGTGTTCGGCCGAACCGCGGCATGAAGCTCGTCGTCGGTCGCGTCGGGTGCCACGAAAGTAAAGTCAATTCCCATCCGCCGCATCGTGACGTTGAACAGATTGAAGGTTCCTCCGTATATTGCCGAAGAGGCGACGATATGATCTCCGCCCGAACAAAGATTGAACGTGGCGAAAAAACTGGCCGCCTGGCCAGACGAGGTTAGCATTCCGGCGGCGCCCCCTTCAAGAGCGGCGATCTTCGCGGCCACAAAATCGTTCGTCGGATTCTGAAGACGCGTGTAAAAATACCCCGCCACTTCCAGGTCAAAGAGCTTCCCCATATCCTCGGAAGTGTCGTATTTAAACGTGGTGCTTTGGACAATCGGAATCTGACGCGGCTGGCCGTTCGCCGGCTCATACCCGGCGTGAATGCAGCGGGTCCCGAGTCTTTGTTCTTTTTCAGTCATGATTTCAACTCTTTCTAATCAAACTCTTTCGTAATCACTGCATTTCGGGAAGATCGACCTTTTCGCCGGCCTGCTGCTTCTCCTGAACCGCGGCGTCGTAAACACCGTAAAAAGGAGCGTTTGCGTCGAGCCAGAGATAGATCATCCGACGATCCTCGTCGGAAAGTGAGATTTTTTCACCGTGATTCTCATCGTCCAAAATCGCGGTGAGGGGGCTCATATCGGCGCCGCACATTCCGGGCAGGGTCGACATATAGCGGATATTGTTTCCTCCCCATTCGTAGTAGCGGACCGAAGGCTGTAAGGCATAATACGATTCGGTGTAATGACCGCTGATCGCGCCTGTCAGATTCGGCGCCGGGTTCCCTTCGTTCCCGCCGTGGCACGAGACGCACGAACGATCGAGAATCGGTTGAATCAGGCGGGGATAGGAGATTGGCGCCATATCGGCAGGCGGAGGGGTAAGTTGCGAAGGACGGCGACGCGAGGCGATCGATTGAACTGAGGTATTCTTGCCGATCGTCTGGGCCTGTTCGTGACAACCGACGCATCCGCGGTTTTCGCCCGGCTGGAGATAAACTTCGCTACGCATCGACTGCACGGCCTTCCCATCGGCGTCAACCGCCTGAAAATAGAGCGGCTTTTCGGCCGGTGCGGTAAAATAGGCCGAACCGTCCTCTTCGACAGGAACCGTACCGATCAGCAGACGGGCGTTCTGCGCATTGGCATACCCGATCGCCGGGACATTCGAACGGTGATCGGGAAACTTCGGCAGTAGCTGAAAAATACGCAACTCTTTAATCGGCCGGTCTTCCGGCAGAGGTGTGAGCGCTTCGTAGACGTCGGAAAGCATAAAGGTTCCGGTCTTCGGCTCCTTGGTCTCTTTCGGAAGAGACGAAGGGATCACCGGCGGAACCGGCGTTTTGGCCACGGGAATCGGATATTGACAGGAATAGGTATCGTCTTCGTACATCAGTTCGAGATTCCCAAACCGGTCGCGGTAATAGATTCCGGTTTTCCCGGTCGTGTTCGGTTTGTGCGCATAATGCATCCCGCCGATCGTATCGTGACTATAGGAGGTCAGATAAAAATCCTCGGAGAGAGGGAACGGGCTGAAATAATACTGATCGCACCGAAAATCGGGTCGATCTTCCGCCGTTTCGGGGAACGGAAGCTCCGGCGTGAGACGTTCGATGCAGTCGAGGGTGTCTTCCGACCTCACCGGATCGTAACTAACCAACTGAGGATCAAGCAATACAAGCGGACCTCCGACATCCAAATGATGGGCCCCGGCCACAAACATGATCTTGTTCGATCCGGGCACCGCTTTCGGCTGATAGAGAGCACAAATATCGACAGTATAGTTTCCGAAAAGGGAAACGACGCCGGTACCGTCCGGATTCGAAACCCAAATTCCATGATGACGCGCCGCATCGCGGTCGACGTAGTCCCATCGGCAGTAAAGAATCCGCCCGTCATGGGAAATCGACGGGTGCCATTCGTTCGTCTCATGCCACGAGAGGGTCGTAATCTTGCCGTCCGGATCAAGGCGGTGGAGCGTCTGAACCGCCAGAGGTTCCCACGATCCGTGACAACGACCGAATCCCCCGCGGCGGGTCGACAGAAAAACGATCCCCCCATCGGGAAGTTCCACCGGATCGAAGTCGTCGTCGCATCCGGTCGTCAGCTGAGTGATCTCGCGCGTCGCCAAATCCATTTTGAAAAGGTGGAACTTTCCGTCCTCTTCTTTCATGAACTTCGAGACGTAGTCGGCGGAATAGTCCCCGAACCCCTCCATAAAAAGTTTGACCGGCTCGGTTCCGTCGGTGAATTTGGAAAGATCGGCGTAAGAAAAATAGATCGTCTTGGCGTCGTACGAAAGACTCATCGTCGAAATCGTACCGATCGGAAACTTCCCTTCGGTCAGATCCTCCGTCTCGAACGAGCGACCGGGGTCTTTCAGAAGATAGATTCCCCCGCCGCAGATTCCGGAATAACGGTAATAGTAAGAAAGATACTCGTGAAGCATCTGACAGACGAACCGTTCGCGTTTCACAAAGAGCAAGGGAGTCTTCGCAAAAAGCGAATTCTGAAACAGAAGATCGCGAAGTTCCCACCGAAGTTTCAGGTAGAGATCGCGCCGTACCTCTCCGGTCAGATCGCCCAGACCGTCGGGATCGACCTTTTGAAAAGCGGCTTCGCATTTTTCAAGCGCCGCCTCGGAAACCAGCTCTTCCTCGGCCAGCCGCGCGATCACCTCTTCGCCGCGCGTCAAAAGCGATTTCAACGCGTCGACCGAATCGATCGACCGCCCGAAATGGGATTCCTGGAGCATCCAATCGTTTTCGATCTTGGTTCGGAACGCATCGTCGGCAAAAAGATTCCCCAAGACGCACGAAATAAGCGCAAAGACGCAGAGCGTCGCGCGTTGAAAAAGCATACCCATCTTCTTCATCACTACCGTACCCTTTTAACTCTGAACAATAAATACCGTCCCCGTCCGCAAAACGATCCGAAAGTCCGAAAGAAAGACTTCTGCGATTCTCTCGAGAACGTGCCCCTCTCCATTATCGTTTCTTTCCCATCGAAACGCAAGGGGACGGAAGATTGCAGCGGTCGAAAATACCGGAAATCCATAAACAATATCGCTCTTCGAAAGGTAACTCGTCAAAAGAAATCTACGCCTTTCATCTTGAAATTTTGTCCCGCTGCGGTAAAATGGTGGGAATCGGTCTCTCCATTGAGATTCGATTCAATTCGTAATATGGCAATCCCCGTGCTGAGCGCCGAAACGCCCGGGAGCGTCGTTCGTTCACCGTTATTTGAGGAATTTGTGATGGATCTGTATCTTCCGAAAGGGTTTAAGTTCGCCGGAGTTCATTGCGGCGTTAAGCCGAATACCACCAAACTCGACCTTGCGTTGATCGTGTCGGACTTTCCCGCGACCGCCGCGGGGGTCTATACTCGCAATCTGGTCTGCGGCGCGCCGGTTCAGCTTGACCGCGTTCGTACCCCCGGTAAAGATTTTCGGGCGATCGTCGTCAATTCCGGGGTTGCCAACGCCTGTACCGGAGAAGACGGCTTCAATAACGCCCACCAAATGGCCGAATGGGCCGCCGAAACAGTCGGGGCCAACGACGAAGCCGCGTTGGTGATGTCGACCGGCGTGATCGGAGTTCAACTTCCGATGGAACGCATTAAGGAGGGAATTGCGGCGGCCGGCAAAGCGCTTTCCGCGATGAAAGAAGCGTTTCACAACGCCGCCCACGCGATCATGACCACCGATACCGTCGAGAAAGTCGCCTCGCGCAAGCTCACCCTTTCGAACGGTAACGAGATCACCCTCACCGGTATGTGCAAGGGAGCGGCGATGATCGGTCCGAATATGGCCACCATGCTCTGCGCCATTTTAACCGACGCGGCGCTCCTGCCGGAACAGGCCCAAGACCTTCTCCGGCGCGCCGCCGACCGCACGTTCAATTGCATCAGCGTCGAGGGACACACATCGACAAGCGATACGGTCCTTTTGATGGCCAATGGGATGGCAAACCCGGGACCTCTCCCCGAAGCGGATGTCTTCCCGTTTGCCGACGCCTTGACCGGTATCTGCGCCGAACTGGCTCGAATGATCCCCAACGACGGCGAAGGGGTCACCCACCTAATCACGATCAACGTTCTGGGGTGCGCTACTCAGTCCAACGCCAAGACCATCGCCAAAACGATCGCCAACGATGTACTGGTGAAAACGGCGATCTGCGGCGCCGATCCGAATTGGGGCCGTATCGTGTCGGCGGCCGGACGGGCGGGGGTCGATTTTAATCCCGCCTACGTCTCGCTCAAAATTAACGGTTTCTCCCTCTACCGCGACGGAACTCCCGTGGATTTCGACAAAGATGCGGTTTCAGAATCGATCCGTGCCAATCGCGAGACCGTCTTTGAAATCCACTTTGAGGAAGGGGATGCGTCGGCGCGTTTTTGGACGTCCGATCTGACGACCGAATATGTTCACCTGAACGCCGATTACACGACTTGACAAATCATTTGGAAAGGAATCGTTATGGCCGTCGTCTTAAAAAAATCAGCGATCGACGAGATCAAAAAAGTCAAGCAGGCGCAGTCGCTGGGCGCCGACAGCCGGATCCGCGTGGTGATCGTCGGCGGAGGGTGCAGCGGAATGCAGTACTCCCTCGGTTTCGATCAGGAATATGACCCAGCGGCCGACATGAAGTACGACTACGACGGGGTTGAAGTCGTCGTGAAAAAAGAGTTCGACCTCTTCCTCGACGGTACCGAAATATCGTTCGTCGACACCCCCACTGCCAAGGGATTCGCCATCGACAATCCCAACTTCCCCGCCGGAGCGGGTTGTGCCGGATGCGGCGGACACTAAAACAGGAAACGTTCTATGGTCGATTATTACAAGGTAATGGGAGTCAGCAAGACCTCCTCCCAGGATGAAATTGATAAGGCCTATCGGAATCTGGCGCGAAAGTACCACCCCGACCTCAATCCTGACGATCCCGAAGGCGCCAAGAAGAAATTTCAAGAACTCCAAGAAGCGTACGACACGCTGAAAGATCCGGAAAAGCGAAAACTTTACGATCAGTTCGGTTCCGGGTACAAACAGTACGGAGGCGGCCCCGGTGCCGGGGCCGGACCGTTTGGTTCCGGTTCTTCCTATACGTGGAGTTCTTCAGGCGGCGGAGCCGGAATCGATATCAACGATATCCTTGGGCAAATGTTCGGCGGCCGCGGCGCCAACCCGTTCGGCGACGGAGCCGGCCCCTTCTCAGGCCGGAAAACCGGCGCGCAGCGCCGAAACCGTTCGGCAATGCCGGGCCAGAATGTCACCAGCACCATCCGGGTTCCGTTTAAAACGGCCGCCTTCGGCGGAACGGTTCCCCTCGCCTACCAGATGCCCTCGGGACGGCGCGAAACGCTCGACGTTAAAATTCCGGCGGGAATCGACACCGGCAAAAAAATCCGACTCCGTGGCAAGGGAGAAGAGAGCCCGATGGGGGGAACCGCAGGGGACCTGATCCTCGAAGTTCAGGTTGAGCCGCACAAATACTACACCCGCGAAGGAAAAAACCTCTACGTCCACATTCCGATCACGCTCAAAGAGGCCGCGCTCGGCGGAAAGGTCGACATTCCGGCCCCGGCGGGTACCGTCACGGTAACGATTCCTGCCGGTTCAACCACCGGAACGAAACTTCGGATCAAAGAACATGGAATCGCGGCGGTCAAAAAGGGAGAGAAAAAAGGAGACCTCTTCGTCGTATTCGACGTGAAGCTCCCAGCCGTTTGGAGCGAAAAGGATACCAAACTGATCGAGCAACTTGACCCGCAACCCGAGCCGCCCGAGCGGAAGTCGATTCAATTCTGAGCCGCAAAAAAAGAGCACCGAAAGGTGCTCTTTTTTTGCAAACCCAAACAGGATTCAACGAAGGATAATCCCCGCTTCCGCCGCCTGAGCAACCATTTCATCCGGCCAAATCGACACCTGCACTTCGCCGATATGTGCGGCTCGGAGCATGAACATGCAAAGACGGGACTGACCGATCCCTCCGCCGATCGACAACGGCATCTGATCGTTTAGCAGCATCCGATGAAATGCCAGATCGGCCCGTTCCGGACATCCTTCAAGGTCAAGCTGACGTAAAAGCGAGGTTTTATCAACTCGAATTCCCATCGACGAAACCTCAAAACTCCGTTCCAGAACGGGGTTCCAGAGGAGAAGGTCACCGTTCAGCCCCTGGTAGCCCGGTTCGGTCGGAGTACTCCAGTCATCGTAGTCGGGCGCGCGCCCATCATGCTTTTTCCCATCGGCCAACCGGGCGCCGATTCCAATCAAAAAAACCGCGCCGTACTTACGCGTAGCTTCGCTCTCCCGTTCCAGCGGAGAGAGGTCGGGATAATCACTAAGGAGATCCTCGGAATGAATAAAGGTCACTTTTTCCGGAAGGATCGGCACGATATGGGGATAATGGTAGTAAACGGTCTGTTCGAGGGCGCGAACACAATCATAGATCGATTCGACCACATCCTGAAGATAGTCGAGGTTCCGGTCTTCGGCGGAGATCGTTCGCTCCCAATCCCACTGGTCGACATAAAGAGAATGGAGATTGTCAAGTTCCTCGTCGGCCCGAATGGCGTTCATGTCGGTATAGAGACCGTATCCGGGTTTCATCTTGTACGCGCCCAATTTCATCCGCTTCCACTTGGCCAGAGAGTGAACCACTTCGGCCCGAACGTCGCCCAAATCTTTGATCGGGAACGAAACGGCACGCTCAACACCGTTCAGGTCGTCGTTGATACCGGTTCCGGAGAGAACAAAAAGGGGCGCGGTCACACGGCGAAGATTCAACGCGTCGGCCAGGGTCTCTTGAAACTCTTCTTTGAGAAGAGAGATCGCCTGCTCCATCATTTCGGGAACCAGCATCGGAACGTAGTCTTTCGGAATCGTCAGTTTCATCGAAATCTCCCTTTAGCGATATCAAAACGGTTGAGAAACATAAGGAGTACGCAAGGGCGTGCCCCCGTGACAACACTAGGTCATTATAGCAACGCCGCAAACCGTGACAATGAGAAATTGTTCGTTTCGGCCCGATCGGCACACAGAAAAAGAAAAAAAGCCGAAAAATCCCGATTTCGATAAACGGGGGTAATATGAGAATTAACAAGGCTTAACGAAAAACAATCTCCGGCGGAAAAGAATTCGATTTTTCAAGATAATCGAACCGTCCAAGCTATGGAAAGTAAAAAAGATGTGATATGATAACGAAAGGATCGTTTGCGAAGCCCCTCTCTCAAGAAAGGAACAAATATGAGTTCGAAGGACTACCCCTATTTCGTCGGCGTTGATCTGGGCGGAACCAATATGAAAATCGGCGTGATGGATAATCACGGCAAGACACTTAAGTATATCTCGATACCGACCCTGGTCGAGCGGGGCCCCGACGACGCCGTCAAGCGAATGGCCGCGGGAATTCACGAAGCGATCAAAGACGCCGGCCTCGCTTCCGAAGATATCGCTCAGGTCGGGCTCGGTTCTCCCGGCACGATGGATATTCCGGCGGGAATGCTCGTTCGGCCGTCAAACCTTCCCGGCTGGGACTTTTTTCCGATCCGAGATAAGCTCGCCGAAGAATCCGGTTTCGGTGTGACATTCGCCAACGACGCGACCGCGGCCGCCTTTGCCGAATACTGGGTCGGCGCGGGAAAGGGAGAACAGGGACTGGTCGTTCTGACGCTCGGAACCGGAATCGGTTGTGGCATCATCTTGGAAGGAACCCCCTGGGACGGCTGTCACAGTCACGGCGGCGAGGCGGCGCACAATCTGATCGACATCTCCGGGAACGCCCGCTGGTGCAAATGCGGTAAGCGCGGGCATTTCGAAGCGTACGCCAGCGCCACCGGAGTCGCAAACCGAACGATCGAAATGGTCAACGCCGAACTGAAGACCTCCCTGACCGAACCGGTACGCAATGCCGCGCGACGCGATATGGTTCCGAAACTTGTCTTTGAAGAGGCGGAAAAGGGCGACAGACTCGCCATCCAGATAGTTGAGGAGACCGCCTATTACCTCGCGGTCGGAATGGTTTCGCTCACCCACACCATCGACCCGTCTTGTTTCTTGATCGGCGGGGCGATGACCTTCGGCGGAAACGCGACCAAGACAGGACGCCTTTTCCTCGAAAGAACCCTTGAAGAACTGAAATCCCGTATTTTCCTCCACTTGGCCGAACGGATTCGCGTCGACTACGCGCTCCTGGGCGGGGACGCCGGGTATATCGGCGCCGCCGGTCTGGCCCGCCAGGAATGGGCGAAGAAAAGACAGTAAATCTCCCGATGAAAGTCATCGAATATTTCGCATCGCGGCAGGGAGAAGGCCTCTGGACCGGCGTTCCCTCAACGTTCATTCGGCTTGGCGGATGTAACCTCTTCTGCCGATTTTGCGACACGACCTACGCCTCTTGGAAATGCGAGCCGGGAGCCGATCTCTCGCCGGAAGAACTCGTCGGTGTCGCCCTTCTTTACGGTTTACCCCACGTCGTTCTGACCGGCGGCGAACCGATGGCGATGTCCGCAACGGTTCGCCTGTCGAAACTCCTCGCCGAGCGAAATTTTACCGTGACGATCGAAACAAACGGCACGTGCGATCTTCCCGTACGCTGCTCGCTTATGTCGATCAGTCCCAAGATGGAAAATTCCGCTCCGGCCGATCCGCTTCTCCGTGATCGGCACGAAAGACTCCGATACCGGCCCGACGTGGTTCGTTCCCTTATGAAGCGGTATTCCGTCCAGCTAAAATTCGTGGTCGACACTCCGAAAGACCTTCGCGAAATAGATCGTTATCTTGCCGAACTCGGCCCCTTCGATCGCCGTCGCGTCTTTCTGATGCCGCAAGCGGTCACCTTAGACGACATGCGGCGCAAAGAAGAGTGGATAAGGCATGCCTCTCGCCTGCGCGGATTCGAATACTCTCCCCGAATGCAGCTGGAATGGTACGGAGCGGTTCGTGGCAAATAAATCTCACCTCAAACACTGGATTGGAGACAAGCATGAAAATCACCCGACGCGAAATGATCAAATCGTCCCTTCTGACTCTCGGCGCCGTGTCGTGTCTGCCGAATCTTTTGGCCGAGGAAAAAAACGTTTATGAAGTCGGCGCCTGGCTCAGCGGTCTCGGCGACTTCGAACGGGCGAAAAAAATCGGTCTGGACGTGATCCAGATCAGTTTCCCCCTCCGTCCCAACGGCGCCGAAAACGATTTTCGCTCACCAGAAGCGCGTGCCAAATACCTCGATCAGTCGGCCAAGACCGGTGTACGAATCGAGGCGCTTGCGATGGGAGCGTTCAACGAATATCCGTTCTGGGCTCAAGACGATACGGTCGAACAAGTTTCGGCCTGTATCGATGCGATGAAAGCAATGCGGGTGAAATATGTCCTGATCTCCTATTTCGGCGACGGTAATCCCCAAACAAACGACCAGTGGGACGAGATCATTCGCCGCTATAAGATTTTGGCGCCGAAGGCCGAGGACGCCAGCGTCGTCTTGACCATCGAAGCTCCCTGGAACGCCGAAGGACACCGCCGGGTGGTCGACGCGGTCAATTCACCGGCGGTTCAAGTCTTCTATGATCCGGGAAACATGGTCCATCTTTTCGGAGATACCGAATGGATCTGCGACGATATCCGAAAACTCAAAGGACTGATCAAGGCATGTCACATTAAAGACGATAACATCATCGGAAAGGGTCAAATCGACTATCAGAAGGTCCTGGACGCCTACCGCGAAATCGGCTTTTTCGGCCCCCAGATTGTGGAAGGTTCCGTCGTGGGAGAGCTCGGCTGGGAAGAGAGTATGCGTCAAAATATCGCCTACATCAAATCCCACTGAACCGTCTTTCCGCCTTGGGAAACTCACTCCGTGGGGGATTTCTGTTCCGCCGTCCGGCCGGTCCGTCGTAAAACGGGGATTCCCAAGTGAACCATGGTACGAGCCAAGACGGCGACATGAACCGAGGCGGCGCCCTCCTGTCGCAAAACGCGCGATATTTCATTGCAGGTCGAACCGGTCGTCATCACGTCGTCCACCAGGAGAATCGTTTTCCCTTCAATCTCGTTTCGCCGACGAGGAACGACTTTAAAAGCTCCCAGAATGTTCGTTCGGCGAAGGTTTCCCGAGAGGGTCGCCTGACGGACCGTCCAGCGGAAACGTCGCACAATGTTTGTCTTGCAGGCGACGCCTAGCCGCGCCGCGAGAACGCGCGCGATCTGTTCCGCCGAATTGACGCCGCGCAAAAGGTACCGCAAAGGATGCATCGGCACGGGAATCACCAGATCGACGCCCGCCGCAACAAGACGAGTCTTACGTTCGCGCCAGAGGAGCGCGGCAAACGTTTCCGCTGAAACGCCGCTCGTTTCACGCTTCATCGAAAGGATCTGATGAGAAAGAGGAATTTGGTATTCCCCAAGCGCCACGGCGGAATCGAAACAGAATTTCTCCTTTTTGCAGTTTCCGCATCCGATAGAATCGGAACACGAATAGGCGAGAGGACCAGCGCAACGACGGCACTGAAGGTGATCTTCCTCGACAATCGTCCGTCGGCACCTTTCGCAGAGAAGAAGCCGCTCAGGAGCACTCGGGTCGCATTCGGGCAGATCCTCGGCCCACTCGGGGAAAGAGCCGCACACGATGCACAGAGGGGGACAGAGCAGATCGACGACCCTCTCTGTTAAGGAAAAAAGACGGGGGAAAGAGGACGAAAAACTTTTCACGCCACGGTGTCCGCGAAAGTACGTTCCCAAAAGAAAAAAGGGGGAAAATCTGAAACGACTCTCCCCCTTTCGAAACACTAATTGATTTCGACCCATTTTCCGCCGGAGCGGGCGGACTGATGCGCGGCATAACAAAGCCTCACGTTCCGAAGGCCGTCCGAACCGTCGAGAGGTTTATTTTCGATGATCGAAAGGGCATGACCACGTATCATCTCCTGGTAGATGTTCGGCGTCGGCGCGTCGGCAAGAGTGATCGTCTCTTGCGAGGAGAATCGATCCAATTCCAGGCGCATCGGAACCGGCTCGTCGGGATACCCGGAAAGCTGGAACATCGAACCGAAACTCCGAAGCACCGCCTCGCTGCCGTAAAGCTCGTAGCCGAGATTCGAAAGAGTGCCGCCCAGACCGCCCCGAAGTTCGCTAAACGCTACGCGAAGCGAACCGGCAAGTTCGCCGTCCATTTTAAAGCGGATATAGGCACCGTCTTCCGCTTCGATCCCGAGCGTCTTGGGATAATAGACCGCCGCCAGCGCGTCAATCTTTTTACCAAAGATAAACTCGGCCATATAGAAACAATGGCTGGCGACATCGCCGATCGGTCCGCCGAGTTCCGACACATTCGCGCAACGCCAGGTCGCGGCCTCTTCCGGAGTGAACCCGTAGGCGAACTCCATATGAAAACAGGAGTCGTTGACCGCGCCAAGTTTCCCCTGGGCGACAAGCTCGCGGGCGAATCGGTTCAGCTTGTTGTGAACCATCATATGGTCGACTCCGAGAGAAAGTCCTTTTTCGACCGCGAGCTTTGAAACCGATTCCGCCTCGGCAACCGTCGGAGCCAACGGTTTTTCTAGTAGGACGTGTTTTCCGGCCCGAAGCGCCTTTTCGGCCAGAGGGGCGTGGGTTGTATTATTCGTCGCGATATAAACAGCGTCGACTTTCGGATCGGCCAGAAGAGCGTCGACGTCGGGATACCAAAAGAGTCCGAGCGCTTCGGCCGCCTCACGGCGCGCGGGATTGACATCGCACGCGCCGAGAAGCTCGTATTCCGCCGGTGAAGCGTCGAAACGCGCCTTATCGCGCGCGAATCCTTCCTTGGCAATCCGGTTTTCGGCGATCCCGCCAAATCCGATCAGAGCGTATTGAATCTTACTCATGGAACCTTTCCTCTCGGGCGTTATTTCATGTAGGCGTCGGCCACTTTCTTGAACGCGTCAATACAGGCCTGAATGTGCCGCGGTTCGTAAACCGGATGAGTGAAGAACGAAATGGTACGGTCGGTCATCCAGTTCGCCTGTTTGCAGTCAAACTGGGTATAGTCGATATGACGGGCCGCCGGATCTTCAAAAGGATACCGCTTTTCGCCGAAACCGAACCGATCGACGAACGCTTTTTCTTTGTACATTTCCGGCCAGAGAACCGAATAGACCGGAACTCCCTCGGCGCCGACGGCGGCGATAAATTTTTTGATATCGATCCCGTCGGCCAATTTATCGGTATCGAGAACAAACGGTGCCCACCAAAAGGCGTTCTGACGTTCTTCGGTATCGGGCGGGCAGTAGAGAACAAGAGGATGATCTTTGAACGCGTCGATCAACATCCGGCCGTTGCGGCGGCGGTTCGGAAGATTCCAGGTATCAAACCGTTCCAACTCGCAAAGCCCGATCTGAGATTGCATCTCAGTCATACGGAAATTGTAACCGACCCGACGATGGATATACATCAGTTTTCCTTCCATCTCGAGAAGGTTGAGACGCTCGCGCACGTCGTACCCGTGGTCACGGAGCGAACGGCACTCCCAGGCGACGTCATCGTTGTCGGTCACCACCATTCCCCCTTCGCCGCCGGTCGTAAAATGTTTGCTCTGGCAGAAGCTGAAGCACCCGACATCGCCGATCGTCCCGGCCTTTTTCCCCTTGTAAACGCCGCCGAAGCATTGCGCGCAATCTTCGATAATTTTCAGGTTGTACTTCTTGGCCAGAGCGATAATCGGATCCATATCAACGACGATTCCATAGAGATGCACAAGGAGGATCGCCTTGGTCCGTTCGGTGATCTTATGTTCGATATCTTCCGGAGAAAGGACATGATCTGTCCCGACGTCGGCAAACACCGGAAGGGCGCCGGCCTGAAGAACTGCAAAACTCGAAGCGATAAAGCTGTAACTCGTACAGATCACCTCGTCGCCCGGGCCGATTCCGAGTGCCGAAACCGCGACATGGAGTGCCTCGGTACCGTTGCCGACGCTGATCGCGTTTTTCGTTCCCAGCCATTCGGCCCATTTCTTTTCAAATTCCATTCCGATCGGTCCGGTCCAGTAGTTGACCTTTCCGGAGCGGAGGACGTCCGCCGCCTTCTGAATGGTCGACTCTTCAAAGCTGGGCCATCCGGGAAACGGTTCGTTAAAGATTTTTTCGCCGCCGTCGATTGCAAGTTTACTCATTAAAGTCTCCTTCGTATTTCGTTTATGGATTTAAATTTAGTAACGTCTGTTTCTCGATTTTTGAAAGGGGATCGTCTGATTACCCCTCGGCGGCAAGTCGGTCTAGCATTCCGTAAACCAGTTTACGCACCTTTCGTTCGGCCAGCGGTTCAAGACAGCTTGTACGCGCACGCCACGTTGTGTATCCGCCGAGGCGAAACGACTCTTCGGTCGGCATATAGCCGTTGCAGCCGTTCGCCAGGGAGATCACGATGGTGTGCGGGAACGGACTCATAAAGCGAATCTCGCGGCCCGTCGCGGTGTAAACTTCCATCGGAAGAGCGACGATCGCCGTATCGCCGACGCGAAGAACCTGGATTTTCACCTCGCGAGTCGAAGGCAACTTACTCAGGACAACCGACTCCCACGCATAGGCATCGTTGTAATCCTTCAGCCCCTTAACCGAATCGATCCCGCGGTCGGCCAGGTACGCTTCGGCCTGCCGAAGTTGATCGGCGGTCGGCTGGCGAATCCCCAACGTCAGTTTTTCTTCTATCATCGCAAGACGGGGAGCCGGATCAAACTCGATCTGCGGATACGCTTTTAGCGCCGCTTCGGCCACAGATTCACCCACGGAAATCTTTCCGAACTCCCGTTTGGGATTTCCGAGAAAATCGATACTGTTGCAGTCGCCGCTGGTTCCGTTCGACATGATCGCGGTAAATCCCTCCGGCGCATTGAGTCCTTTCGCCATTCGGTCGCAAAAAACGCCGAAGTAGTCGGCCGAAATTGCTTTTTCCTCGGCATAATGGGTCGAGTAGTTTCCCAGAAGCGCGTAAGGGACTCCGTCTGGCGTACGAAGCGCCAGAATCCGAACCCACGGATCGGCGACGTCGGTCGAACAGACGACGTTCTTTTCGATTCCGAACGGATTCATCTGAGCAATATCGCCGGGTGAACCGGTAAACTCGGGATTGACAGTCCAGGCCGTTCCCGGTTTCATAATGAAACGTCGGCAAAAGACGTTTTTCGGATCTTCACCCTGCCCGAAACCGGCTTCAATCTCCGCGAAGTTTTCCGAAGCCTTTTGAGCGGCCTCGACGATTTTCCCGGAAAGAAACGCCGCATATTCTTCGTCCACTCCGGTTCCCAGGATCGCCTCGACGCTCGGCGCCGAATGACAGTGAGTCGCGGAAATGAGAATACGGTCTTCGGAAATACCGGTCGCCTTCTGAATCTTCGCTTTCGCCGCGTCGATAAAAGTTCCCGACATCATACAGGTATCGACCACCGCCAGCATAATCTTTTCGTCTCCCTGACGGAACACAAACGCCCGAACAGAGAGAGGATCGCCAATCTCGTCAAACCAGCGTTCTTCAAACTGCCCGTTCACCATAATCGGTAATTTCGTCGGGGTCACATCGATTCGAGCCCGACCGGCATAAAGTTTTTCCATTGTTGACTCTCCAAAGATGTTCGGAAAGACCCCCGCGCTCCCGAAGGAGCGCGAAAAGGTCAAAGATCGTTCAGGTTAGACCGCGAAATTAGATTCGCGGCTTGTTATACTCCTCGGCTCGCCGCGGCCAGAGAAACGGACGGATGAGACTCTCTTCCAGAAGAGGAATCTCGGAACGAATCCGCACGGCCGTACCGTCCGGAAGAGGCCCCTTTTCCGCATAAGAACAATTCTCGGCAAGCTGCTCTTGATTATCAACCCCGAAAACGATGCTCGCCACTCCCGGAAGGGAAATGAGGTATCGAAAACAGAGTTCCTTGACCGAAATGCCAAGGCAATCGGCAATTCCCCGCGCCTTTTCCCGCCAGGGAAGAATCCCGCGCAGATGCGGAGGAACGTCGTCGGCGGGTAGCAGAAGAAGCCCTTGCAGACAGGCGCTTCGCGTAAAAACAAAGGCTCCCCGCTGCGGCGCATCGTCAATGAACTCGTCGAAACGCCGATCGACCAAATTCGATGGAAGCTGCACGTACTTTGCCCGGAAAACCGTTTCACGAAATTCGGCGAGCGAACGATGCGAATCGAGCGAGACGCCCGCGCCGTCTGCATACCCTTCCGCGCAAACCCGTTCCAAAACGGAAAAATGGGAGAGGTTTTGCTCATTGTGTATCAAAACGGCTCTGAGCTTTGAACGGCGAAGCCGCTCAAGCGAGCGGTCAAGAGATTCCCGAATCAAAAGTTCGGCGTCTTTCTCGGACATCTCGGCGGGAAAGACGGGAATTTTAGTAATGATCTGAAACCGTTCGGCAAGCCCCGATTCCTCCAGCGCCTGTCCCAGGACTTCCTCGCTTGTACCATAAGCGGCGGCGGTGTCCAGCGTATTGACACCGAACTCGGCGGCGGATCGGAGAATCCCCTTGACCTTTTCGAGGGAAGGTTGCCCCTCTTTATTGGCAATTCCGTAGTTGAGTCCGAACTGAACCGTTCCCAACATCATTTTTGAAAAGATCATCGGGCCGTATACCCTCCGTCGACGGGAATATTCGCTCCGGTGACATAGGCCGAGGCCTCCGACGCCAGGAAAACAATCACCCCTTTCAGATCGTTCTGACCGGCAAGACGGCCCAAGGGAGTATTTTTGCAATAGTTCCGAACAAACGCCTCGGGTTGATTGTTCGCCAGTCCCCCCGGATGAACGCAGTTCACTCGGATGTTGAACGGACCGAGCTCGCTGGCCGCCCAGCGCGTGAAGTTCGCCATCCCTCCTTTTTCGAAAAAGTAGATCGGCGAGGGAGTTCCCATTCCCACAGTCCCTTCGTAATTCGTCGGGTTCCCGCCGACGAGCCCCATATACGAACCGATATTGATCACCGATCCCGAAGAGTTTTTCTTCATCCATTCAACCGCGCGCCGCGTGATATGAAACAGAGACGAAACGTTAATCCGCAGACTCTCGTCAAACACGTCCATCGACTGATCCCATCGCGCGCAGGCGCACCGCGTTACGGCGTTGTTAACCAGGACATCGACTCGACCTGATTTCTCGGCAACCGTGTCAATCAGGCGGTCGATCGACTCTTCCGAGGCAAGGTCAAGTTCAAGTGGCCGAGCCCCGAGCGGTTCGGCCACTCTTTTGAGTGCCTCGAGATTACGGGAAGCGATCCAAACATCGGCACCCGCCTCACAAAGCGCTTCGGTAATCTGCCGACCGTAAAGTCCTGCGCCGCCGGTCAGAATCGCTGTTTTTCCTTTGAGCGAAAAAAGGTCCATTACGTTCATCGTTAAACTCTCCCGTTTCTGATCGATAGTTCGAACCCTGTAGGTCATAGACCGGACAAAGGAACATGGCATGCCGTCGAAAAAGGTCCGACTATCAAATCCAAGCAAGAACGTCTGTGCGCTTTTGACGGCAAAAGGTTCAGGCGGCCCCCCTTCTGCCTAATATACCACCTTCGAAACCGATTCGCAATCACTCTTTTTCGGTTTCATCTTTTTCGGCACGGGTCAAAATGAACGTGACCTCGGTTCCCAAGGGAGGAATTTTTTCGGTATTCGGTTCGAAAGCGAGGTTTTCGTTATCCGAAGTACTTTCAAAGGGGACGTCGAGAATCGTCGCGGCAAAGTTGGAAATACCGATCAGCTCGCCCGTGATGTTAGCCATATAATATGGGTTTCCCTTCGGGTCTTTTCCGGAAACGCTCCCGGTGAAGACCCACGGGGACAAAAGAGGCTTCCCCGTCTCGGAGTCGCGCACCCATTCACCGGCGGGAGCCTCACAAAGATTTCCAACTTCATCTTTCCAGCGGACAAGAATATCGATCTTTTCACCGTCGGGGGGAACAAACTCCGGATCAAAACGGACGGGATGTCCCTTCTTCGCACCGATCACAAGAAGCCCCGCATGAATCAGGTAAGGCTTGACATCGATCGCAACAATCGACTCGTACTCCTTCGTTCCCTTCCGGCAGGCGAAAAATTCCAGAAGCCCCTCCCGCAGAGTAACATTTCCGACAATAACAAGCGCTGCGCGATCGGCGGTCACCCAGATCGGTTCGATCGGATCGAGACGCTTGAGCGTTTCGGGAGCATCGCAAAGGGGCAATACTTCAGTCCCCGCCGACGCCGCCTCCTTGACGGAGAAAACGGCGGCGCTCAGTAGGACGAGCACCAGCCATAGATAAAATGGTTTATTCATCAGAAGGAGTCAAAATATGAATCTAAAACCGAAACAAACAAATCTCCGTCTCCGGAAAACGCCAGAGCCGCCGGATAGAACAAATCGTCAGGGTCGTCTTCAACCGAAAGGAGCCAGTTGATACTAAGAAAGTTGCGGTCGGCGGCTGAAATATCGCCGTCACCGTTTACGTCGGCATAGAACCGATATTCGTCATCGCCCTCTTCGGCAAGCCAGGAGTGGACCAGTAACGTCCGATCGCCTCCGGAAACGTCGCCGTCGCCGTTGATATCCATCGGACAGACATAGAACGCTTTCGTGACGCTCCACTCCGAATCGGCATAGGAACCGTCGCCCAGCGCCCTGACGCGATAGGTCACAGCACTGCCGTAGTGTAAACCGGTCACCACCGAGCAGGGCTCGGCCACCGTGAGACTCGTCCAGTCGGCGGCATCAGCGGCATATTGCAGTTCGTAGCCCGAAGCGTTTGAAACGGCGGTCCACTGGATCAGATGGCGATTTGCGCCATAAGAGACATAGACGCCGCGTTCGCCGGTCGTAATCACAGGAGAAGCCAATTGTTCCCCTTCTCCGGCGACCGTCACCGACGCGGATCCGAAGGATATCTCCGACGAGGCGAGCGTGCCGTCAAAGCGCGCCAAGTTATACGATTCGTTTCCAACACCGGCAACGGTCGGCGTTCCGGTTTCGATCGTGCCGACACCTTCTCCGGTCACCATAAAACTGACCGTCCCCAGAAGAGCCCAGGAATCGACGCCCAGTGATCTCTGATCCGGAGAACACATCCCTCCGACCATTTCCACGCGACCCGATTGTTCAAGCGCGGCGTAGTTGGCCATATTCGGAAAAAGATCGCCGGGAGTCCAAAGACCGGCCTCGAAAACCGAGTCGGTATAAATCAGATCAAGATATCCGCCGACCACCGCAAAAGAACTGTCATCCGTGTTTTTAATCCAAATCTGGACGTAAAGAATATCATCGGTCTGAGCAACCGTCACCGACTCATCAAGAAGATCGATTTGTGAAACAACCGGGGGAGTATAGGAAACAACGAGCGAAACATCGAGTTTTTGAGCCGAATCAACCGAGGTAATCCTGGGAAGATCGACTTCCGGAACACCCTGAGAAATAATTTCCGCAGGAACGCAAACCTCGCCGCCCGCCAGCACCGCCGGGAGAACCCTAGCCTCCAACGCCTCGAAACAGAAGCGACGGAGTCGGCGTTTCCGGGAATCGGATTTGAGTTGATTCAATCGTTTCGACATAAAATATTTCCTACCAAGCTCGCGAATAAATTCGGTCGCGAAATGTGTCGGCAAAATGCCGGAAAACCCAAACCTAGAGTCCGTCGCACCACAAGAAGACGCACTCCGCACAGCTATAACCATTCTATAAAAAACGACGCCCATTGCAAGCGATTTTCGAGTCGATCCGACGGCAAAAAGGATAAAACACCCTATCTTATGCGGAATCGTTTTCAGGGACTTGCATAAACTTCCATCTGTTATATAATCACTACCCGGGGTTTACTGGTTTCACCCAACTCCTTACAGGTAACCGAAGATGAAAAAGGATATTTCCGAGCAAGGTTCTCACCAGTCGTTTGACGAAGCGTCTGAGTTTGAAATTTCGACACACGCCAATCACATCAGTGCATACTACAACGATCCCTTGGAGATCGACGACGTTGAAGATGATTTCGACGACTTCGATGACGACGATTTCGACGATGAATTCGACGCGGATTTTGAAGAGCTCCCCGACGACGAAGACGACGAACTTCTCGACGATGACGAGACGGAATCCGAAGATGATACGGTAGACGATGATTACGATGACTTCGACGATCTGAACTCTGACGAAAACACCTTTGACGACGAAGACGACGAGTGACCGCCTCACTTTTTAACGCCCTCGCCATTCCCGAAGTCGCGGGGCTTGACTCACGCGTTTCCCTGATCCGCATTCCTCCGGAACTCGACGTCCCGCTGACGGCGCGGGTGCGGAAAATTATCGACGCTCCCGAGTTTCGGCGTTTGGCCGAAATTACTCAGCTAGGCTTGGTATCCCTCGTCTATCCCGGCGCCCGGCACACTCGCTTTGAACATTCGCTGGGTGTCTATCGTCTCTCGCTCCTTTTTCTCCGCCGCCTGGCAAATGATCCGCGCTTTGCGCAGACAGTACGACTCGACGATGTTCCTGTACTGATCGCCGCGGCGCTCCTGCATGATATCGGGCATTGGCCCTGTTGCCATCTGATCGAAGACCTGGGACTTCCCGGAATTCGCCATCACGAATCAATCGCCGAACGTTTTATCACCAAAGGAAGAATCGGATCGATTCTCCGAAACGACTGGAATATCGATCCGGCCGATGTTCTGACCCTTCTCGAAAAAACTCCGGTCAAACGCCGCGCCGATGACACCGAAGCCGAATATCAGCGGCGGAGCAAGTCGTTTCGGCTTTTTATGTCGATCATCTCCGGACCGATCGACATTGACAAGATGGATTACCTCCTTCGCGACAGTATCGGCTGCGGCGTTCCTTATGGACATCATTTCGATCAGGAACGACTGATCGGCTGTCTCTGTCTCAACGAGGCCGGAGACGGTCTTGCGATCAACGACAAGGGACGAACCGCCGCCGAATTGATGGTTTTCGCGAGGTATGTCATGTTCAGCGAAGTCTATTGGCATCACACCGTCCGCGCCGCAACCGTCATGTTTCAGAGGGCTTTCGAGATTCTGTGGTCCCATTACCCTAAGCGGGAATCGCTGGTCGAAACGGCGTTGGAAACCCCTTTTGAAAACTGGCTTCAGATTCTGCGCGGCTTCTGCGAGTCGTCCCTTCAAGACACCACCCTTCCCCGACAGACCAGGCTCGACTGCGCTGAGGCGCTCCGTCTTCTGGGGGGAATTTTCTCGGCACGCCGTTCCATCTATAAGCGGGTTCGTCAAATCAGCGTTATGGAAGCGCCTGAGATTTACACAATCCTGGCCGGGCGCCCCTACCCCGTCCTGCGGCAATTCACCAAAAACTTGGTCGAAGAGATCCGCCAAAGCGCTCCCGAAACTCTCGACGGCCGGGAAAATGACATTCTCATCGACTCCCCGCCAGCGGCGAAAGAGATCGAATTTCGGATTTCGGTCTTCTATCCCAACGAACTGAAATACCGGCCGCTTCAAGACGTCTCACCGGTCGTTCGCGCCCTCGCCGACGAACAGTTTGAACATAACGTCAAAAAGATCCGCATCTTCGCCGCGCCGGATATCGCCAAATCTCTCCGTGAAATTCCCAATCTCGACGACTTGATTCGGAATGCCGCCGCAAAAGTCGCCCGCTGAAACGAAAAAGTCGGGAATTCCGGCTCTTTCGTTTCAATGGAAATTCGCCACTAACGGTTGTTCACGCCGGTCGAACGGCTCTCCTGTAACGATTCGGGCGCGGATTGTCCCGCCGTTTGCGGAGTGCTCTTCTGACCGGTCAGAAAGTTGGTAATCGTCGAACGTTTGTAGAGATCCGAAACGTACTGGCGGGCGGCGAGAAATTCTTTCTTCTGGCGAACACTCGTCTGCAAAGTTTCTTTAGCGTCTTCGAACGAAATCTCCTGCGGGGGAATAATCTCCTGGCAGTAAAGAATGACGAACGAGTTGCGGTCGACTTGAATCACTCCCGAAAGTTCGCCCGGTTTTAGCGAAAACGCCTCGTCTTCCAAAGTCGGCATTCCGCCATTTTTCACGATCGGCGCGATACGCCCACGCATTTGGCGGCTCCCCGGTTCGGCGGAATATTTCGCCGCCAGATCGCCGAAGACTTCTTCGAGCGAGCGATTTTCTTTCGCCGGAAGAGTTCGCGCCTTCTGCCAGGCCTCCTGCGCCAGACGCTGATCCTGAACGAAGATTCCGAGACACTGAACCTTTTCGCCGAAGTTCGCCTCATAACTCTTTTGCAGATCCTCGTCCGTCACCTTAACCAAAGGCTCCGAGAGTTTACGAATCGCCACCTCCGGCCAGACAATATTCGTCCGATAGACTTTTTCGGTAAAGTGAGTCGTTTCGAGCTCACGCTTCAGATAGGCCTCGATATTCGGTTTCCCATCCGGGAGAGGATACGTTGTCTCGGCGGCTCTAATCCAAATCTCGGTATCAATGTCCTGCTCGGTGATCGTCACGTTCAGTTTTTTGAGTTCCTGACGCAGAAGCGCGAAAAGAATCAGACCTTCTAAATCCTGCCGGGAATAAAGTTCAAGACTCTTATCAACCACCGATTCGAGCGAAATCGCCTGGCCGCTGACCAGCGCCGCGGTATTCGGATACTTTTGCATCAGTTCCGGATCGCCCAGCACGTTGACGACCTCCGCTTCTTTCCCCAACTTTTCGAAAAGGGCGTTAGCCACAGATTTGAGCTTTTCGTCGGCGGCGCGCGAGCGAAGAACACTCTTGATCTCGTCGATTTTTTCCTGCGGTACGACCGAATCGTACCGGTTCTCACATTTGAAGATTATGTACTCGTTTTCTGGTCCGTACGGGCCGACCACATCGGAGATATCACCGGGATTCATCGAGAAAAAAAGGTCTTCAAGCCGTGAATCCGAGAAAGTATAACGGCGGATCGGCTGCATTCGCCCTTTGTTCGAAGCCGTCAGCATATCAGTCGATTCATTCTTAGCAACATCGCCGAATGTGTCGGGATCCGCGGCGACCCGTGCGTGAATTTCATCGGCCTCTTCTTTGGTCTTGACCGTGATTTGCTGAATCACAACCGAAGGACCGTAACTTTTGAGATATTCACGTTCGAGTTCTTCGTCGGAAACCTCTATCTCCGGCGCGACCAACGCCTGCAGAGCCAAACGCGGCCAAATCACCTCATCGGCGTACTGTTTTGGCGGCATTCCGTTCTGATCTTTGATTAAGTCGGTAAACTGCTCGACGGACAGGTGGTTTGACTTGGCGAGTCGCTCGATCTCGGCATTGACCTCGTCGCGGGTGATCGTCACCTGACGCCTCTTGCATTCGGCCAGTACCAAAGCCCGATTCTCGATCCGCTCGAGCACTTCGATTCCATGAACGCGGAGCGTCTCGGCCTCCAAATCGCCTGCGGTAATCTTCTGACCGTTCACCTCGGCGACCACTTCGGGGAGAAGGGATTTTTTTTGTTGATGGATCGGGTTTGAATCGGCCACGCGGGAAACGGCATTTTCTGTCGGTTTCCCCACCTGCGCCGAAAGGTTTGACGTCGAAAGCGCCAGGGAAACGAAAAAGATCGGCAACGCCAGAAGCGGCAAGCACCGGAGAGAACGACGAAGATATTTCCGCATAATCCATCCTTAGGGTTACGTTAAAGATAACGGCCGCGCGATCACCCGCAGCGCGGCAACGGCGGTATTCTAGCCGATAGGGAAAAAGAAGACAAGTTCAATTACTCCTTTTCAAAAAGCCGCTCGCCGACAAAAAGAAGGACAAGTGCGCAGAGGTCCACCCCCCATAAACCGAAACAAAACTTTGCGGAAGAGAAAAGGAAGCTTTTCGCTGCAATATCTCCTGCCTCACCGAAAATACCCCCTAAAGCACCGAAAAAAACTCCAATCATAGGAATCGTAACTGCCGAAAGCCACAAAATGAGGAGCAAGCGCTGAAAAAAACGGGAAAATTCCATTTTACCTGCGTCCCGATTATCCCTATAATATTCCTATATCGAAGCCTGAGCAAAAACATCGTCCACCAACCGACCGTAACGGCAGACACTATGACGATTATACAAAAGTTTCTAAATTTTCTCCATACCCCCCTTTTTATCATTTTAGGATTTCTTTCTCTTTCATTTCATTCCGGGATGAGCGACGCGGCCTCGTCCCGCGTGACCATGAAAGACGGCCGAGTTCTAACAGGAGAGATTGCTCCGATCGAAAGCGTTGCGGTCAATCCGAACAACCGAAAGACTGGCGGCGACCAGGCCGTCGAAAAGATCGTGGTCATCGACGACCAGCTTCGCCTCACCTACGTCCCGAAAAATCTAATTCTCGATATCGCGCAGGATGACCTGGGGGCGTCGGCCGAAATATTCAAGTTTCGTCAACCGATCTTCCGGTCAAGTTCTCAGGCCGCCATATCGCTCGGCGCCTATAAAACATCCGAACCATTCGATTCGTTCGGCCGACGAACGATCTTTTTCAACGGAACTCCGCTGATCCAAGGAATCACCGAAATTGCTCCGGGCTACGTCCGAGTCCAGGGGATCAACATGGGGATCGATATGCGCTTCTCCCCCCATTCGTTTCGGCGTGACTTTCTGACCTCTATGCTTCGCAGAACTATCGATCCAACATCTCTCTCCGATCGGTTGCGGATCTACCTTTTCTATACCCAAGCGGAGCTTTTTGAAGAGGCCGCCGCCGAATTGGAAGAGATCATCCGCGATTTCAAAGACGAGCCGGACCATACCGAACAATTGGACGCCGGGCTTCGAATGATCCGGCAACTCTCCGCAACCCGTCTGGTCGACGAGCTGCAACTCCGTAGAAATGCCGGACAACATCGAAATGTCCGATCCTTAATCGAGGCGTTTTCCGCCGAAAACATCTCCTCCGATCTGACCCAGTCGGTTCGTACGCTGGCCCGCCAATATACCGAAGAGGACGACAAAGAGGAACGGATCCGGCGGGAACTCCATCGGATGACCGATGCTCTGACGAATGAAGATCAAAAGCGGGAAACCCTGACGATTCTCGATGAAATCGACCGGGAACTCAATCCGAACACTTCGAATCGCTTCGCGGAATTTCTCCTTTCCCTGAACGACGAAAGTCTCGGTAACGAGCAACGTCTGGCGATCGGAATCTCAGGATGGCTCGCCGGAAACGCCGGAACCGACAACCGTCTGGAACTGGCTCTTTCGATGGTCCGGCTTCGAAATCAAATCAAAGCCTATCTCCTCGAGTCGGTCCCGACAAAGCGTACCTCGATTCTCGAACAGATTAAATCCGAAGAATCCTCAAGTCCTTTGGAAACGCCCGCGCGTGTTCTTCGATATATGAAACCCCCTCTTGAATCGGATCCTGTCGATCCGACTCTCCCCGGATATTACCAGATTGAAGTTCCTTCATTTGAAGACGGAAAAACTTTCCAATACACGGTCCAACTCCCTCCGGAGTACGACCCAAATCGAAAATATCCGACGGTCGTTACCCTTCACGGGGAACGGACAACCCCTCAGATGCAAATCGATTGGTGGGCGGGGTCCTGGACCGAAAAAAAGGCCGATGACGGAACGATTCTCAAACAGCGTCTCGGCCAGGGAACAAGGTTCGGATATATTGTCATCGCGCCCCGTTGGGGAAAAGATGAGGAGATCTACCACGGTTCGGGTTCCGAAAGCGGAGCGGTTCTCTACGCGTTGCGCGACGCTATGCGCCGCTTTTCGATCGACACCGACCGCGTTTTCCTGAGTGGACATTCGGCCGGAGGAGACGCGGCTTGGGATCTGGGGCTTTCTCACCCCGATCTCTGGGCGGGGATTATTCCGATCTGCGGTAAAGCGAACCGTTACCCGTACTATCTCCGCAAGAATGCAAAATACGTCCCCATATACGCCGTAACCGGGGAACTTGACGGAGGAAAAACCGCGTTGAGCAGAGGAGTACTCGACCCGGGAATGAATCAGGTTCACCCTTTCGATATGACCTGCGTGGTCTTCCGAGGCCGCGGGAACGAATCCTTTTCAGACGAGCTAATCCGCATTTTCGAGTGGATGGGATCGCGATCCCGCAACTTTTTCCCTAAAGAGCGAATGACCGTCTATTCGATGCGTCCGTGGGACTATTACTTTTGGATGGCAGAACTGGGAGATTTTCCCGAAAAAACGATGGTTCTCCCAATCAACTGGACGGTCGGGAAATTGCCGGCAAAATATTCCCCGGCCAAAACTGACATTCAGCCCGTCGGCGAAAATAAAATCAGAATCGTCTCATCCGCACGAGCTTGTACAGTCTACCTTGCTCCTGAAATGGTGAACTTCGACCAAAGGATCGATGTCACGTTCAACGGGAAGCGGATTTCCCCCGCAAACGGGGAAATTACGCCGAGCCTGGAAATTCTTCTTGACGATGCGCGTACTCGTGCCGATCGTCTCCATCCGTTTCGCGCCAGACTCGACTTTGTAAAAAAATAGATTTCTCTGGGTCAGGCTTACGATCGCCCCGCAAACTGTTAAGATAAGAAGAATAAAAAGGAAATTCAGACTTTAGAAGATTATCGATGTTGACACAGATGTTAAAATGCCTATAATATGGACCATTGGTAAAGATAACAACAATATAGAGTTTATTATTTTTCGATAAAACAGATGGTTTATTGATCTTGAATACAATCCGGGAGATAAATAGAATAATCCCAATTCGGTGAATATCCGATAAAGTATTTTGGGAAAGATTGCAAACAGGGGGAATTTGTTTCGACCAATGATATCTCCTTGATCATCGGAAAGAAACCACCTAACGTAACAACACGAAGGAAAGACGATGGCAGTTAAAACTGTATTCACGACCGGCGAAGCAGCGAAGATTTGTAAGGTGAGCCAACAGACAATTATTCGTTGCTTTGATTCCGGGCAGCTGAAAGGATTCAGGGTTCCTGGGAGTCGGTTTCGGAGAATTCCGAGAGACCAGCTCTTCGCCTTCATGAAAAACAACGGTATTCCGACCGACGCGCTCGAAAGCGGAAAACGGAAGATTCTGGTCGTTGACGATGATCCCGATTTGGTTCGCATGGTTGTTGACGTCCTTGAAAGCGACGGCCGTTTTGAGACCCGCTCGGTCAACAACGGTTTTGATGCCGGAATGATGGTCAAAGAATATCGACCTGATCTCATCATTCTCGATGTCATGCTTCAGGACATTAACGGTAAAGACGTCTGCATTCGCGTTCGAAACGACTCATCCCTCGAAGATGTCAAGATCATCTGCATCTCAGGAATGGTCGAAGAGGACAAAATTCAAGAGCTCAAGGCCGCCGGAGCGAACATTTTCCTTCACAAACCGTTCGATACCGATGTCCTCATCGAAAAGATGTGCTCCCTTCTTGAAATCGAATCGTTTGCCTGACCAAGTCGAGAGCGGTTCGGGTGATCCACTTTAAAAACGAACAGGTTACCGAATGCCTGAACCGGACGATAAACTGATGACAGCGCTGGCGGAATTCGCCGCCGGCGCCGGTCATGAAATCAATAATCCGCTGGCGATCATCAGCGGGCACGCGCAGGTTCTCCTCGAAAAGACCGAATCCCCCGATCAGCGCCGAAGGCTCGCCGCGATCATTTCCCAAACGAAACGCGCCTATGAAATGATCGCCGACCTCCGTCTCTTCGGTTCTCCGCCCGAGCCGTCATATTCCCTCTTCAATTTCAAGGAGTTTTTTGACCGCCTCATCGTCGATCACTCCGGGACAGACGCGGAATTTCCCGTCACCATTTCGGTAGAATACGACGAAAATAACCTGCCGAAAGAAGTCCGAGCCGACCGATCGATCCTTCGCATGGTATTCGACGCGCTTCTGCGCAACGCGCACGAGGCGGTTGCCCCGAAAGAAGCGCGCGTCAGAATCGCCGTTTCGGCTGATGTCTTAAATCGTCGGTGGCATATAGTGTTGAACGATAACGGGCCGGGAATCCCCCCCCAACTTCGATCCCGTATCTTTCTCCCCTATTTTTCGGGAAGAAACGCCGGACGCGGACTCGGCTTCGGTCTTCCGCGGAGTTGGGCCTTGGTAAAAAGAATGGGAGGGGAACTCTCACTTGAAGATAGAGGATTTGTCATTACCCTGCCGTTGTCAGAAAACGGATCAACGTCCTGTCATGACAAACCGCAAACGGAAGACCGAACCCAATGAGTCGCGCCCTAACATTCGCTTTATCGCTTTTTTTCACCCTTCTGACGCACTCTTCTCTCGTTTCAGGCGAACTTGTCGAGGGCCAAGATTTCGTCTTTGTCACTCACGACGGGGGCGCCGGAGGATATGAGGCTTTCCCCGACGTTTGCCGGCTTAAAGACGGGCGGCTTTTTTGCGTCTTCTATGACGGGTACGGCCATATCGCGTTTCCAAACGCCGAAATCTTCAAGACCGGCGGACGGATCTCGGGGTGTTATTCTTCCGACGAGGGAAAAACTTGGAGTAACCCGTTTGTTATTTTCGATTCCCCTTTCGATGACCGCGATCCATCGCTAACCGTTCTGGACGACGGAACCCTCCTCTGCGCCTTTTTCATTCTCGATAAGCCGACCGACCCGAAAACAAGCTATCGGAAACTCGGTTCCTGGTTCATCCGCTCGAAAGACGGCGGTATCTCGTGGAGTGAACCGACCCCCATTTCCGACCGTTTTTGGGGGTCGTCTCCGATCCGCGTTCTCAAAGACGGGCGTTGGATCGTCGGACTCTATAACCAATATCCGGAAAGAAAACCGGCCGTAGGTATTTCCGACGACCGGGGAACGCATTGGAAGGTTATCGTTGTCCCCACCTCCGGTCAACCCGACGGAGACGAAACCGATTTGATCCAACGGAGTGACAGCTCGCTTCTCCTGTACATCAGAAGCCGAAACAGCGCCGCCCCGCGCCCGATGCTCGTCAGTCGTTCTTTCGACGGCGGCCAGTCATGGACCGAAGCGGAAAGCGCCGGTTTCTCGGGACATTGCCCCTATTTCTATCAAACGCCCGAGGGTGTTCTTGTATTGGGAACAAGGACAGGAACAACCGTGTTGGCGGGAGAAGGCGTTATCCCCGAAACAACCACTATCCGAATCAGCTTTGACGAGGGGGAAACCTGGAGTCTCCCCGAAACCGTCGACCGATGTTTTGGCGCCTATCCCTCGATGGTCACGCTCCGCGACGGCTCAACGCTCATTGTTTATTACGAAGAGAAAGACGGCTCCAACATCCGCGCTCGAAAATTCCGCATTGCGGACCGCAAGGTCGAGTGGCTGACGTTCGATAAGTAAACCGTTCACTTTTTACGAAAACGTCACAAACCAATTGTCGACGAGCCAGGCAAGATCGGCCTCGTCGACGTAGTCGTCACCGTTGATGTCGCAATATTCATTCCAGGCTTCATCGCCCGGCGATGTTTGCCATGCGCAGAGAAGAAGCCCCCAATCACCTGTCGAAACAATCCCGTTGCCGTCGATGTCGGGAGAATGAACCCAACGCCGCGAATAAGAAGGGACGCCGACCGATTCTATTAAATCGTCGTCTAAAGGATCCGCTTCGCCCGTTCTGACATAGTAGTAACCGGAAACAAAAGGAGAGACCGGCGAAGTGATTCCCGAAACGGAAATCATGGGGGTCGTTTCGGAGGAACCGTCGATCGACACCGTAAAACGGGCCAAAAGCCATGAATTTTCGCCTTCGGTGATCGGCTGCAGAAGGCTCCAATCCTGTGTTGCCGAGAAGAGCCACGCCACCTGGACGGCTTTCAGACAAACTTGATCGGCATCGTAATATTGAAACTCGCTCAGGGTATATTTCCCGGCATAAATATCCTCCACTTCGAGGGATATCACCTGATCGGGATCGTAGTCCAGCTGAATCTGAACGCTCGAGATAAAATTCCCGTTGGCGTTGAGATCGGAAACCCAAAGTTCAAGATAAAACTCATTGTTGCCGACAACCGCCTCGCGTGTCGAAACGGGAACCTCATCATTCGGCAGATAGTAGAACGTTCCGAAATTGCGGGTCCCCGTTCTGAGAACGTAATAATCGTCGGTCGGTTCCGAAAGGGCAGCCAGCGAAATGACCACTTCCGAATCCTCTCGGGAGGTTTGCTGTACCAAACCTTCATCGGCCGAAGACCGAAAGACGTCCGACGTCTCCACCGTAAGCGGCGCGGCGCCCGGCGGATTCACAAAATCGGGATCCTTAACCGATTTCAACCAATTCATTCTGATGTAAGCCAGGTCTCCAGGCCCGACTTCACCGTCGGCGTCAATGTCACAGATCGGATTCCAGCCTTCGCCGTCGGCCGAAGTAAGCCAACGAGAAGAAAGGAGCGCGTAGTCTCCAGGACCGACCATCCCGTCGCCGTCAAGATCAACCGCCGAAGCCGCCGCGGGAACCGCCCCAGACACGGGCCCCAGCGGAGAAACCGACAGGAGGTTTCGCTGTTCCAGAGACTCCAATCTTAGGGAGCGCCCTTTCGCCGAGCGATGATTTCGGCTTCGTTTCGACAGAAGGTTCTTCCATAATCTGATCATACTCTTCTTCCTCAATCCGGCAACTGTTTTGAAACGAAACGTCGTTTAACCAAAACGCTCTTTGGAAAACCAACACCATACGGTAGAATGTCGTCCGTCGTTGTTTCAATTATATATGAATCAGCCGGATTACCGTACCCCGGAGCCGAAAAAATTATGCATTCCTCCCGCAAACCGATTTCAATTTGGAAAATCCGGGGAAGGGACTACTCTCTTTCCCCTTCCCCGCGCTGGATGGGAATCCTCAATCTGACCCCCGACTCCTTCTCGGACGGCGGACGGCTGGCAAAAAAAACAGGATCGAAAGAGCCATTCCAGGTCGACGTTGACGCGGCACTTCGTCACGCGACGGAACTGATCCGACAGGGAGCCGATATTATCGACATCGGCGGCGAGAGTACCCGTCCCGGTTCCGAACCGGTCGAACCTTCCGAACAGATACGGCGAACAGAAGAAGTCATCCGGCGTCTCTCACGTCTGACCGACGTTCCCATCTCCATCGACACCACCAGCGTCGAGGTTTCCGAAACGGCGCTTTCGGCCGGGGCGTCCATCATCAACGACATCTCGGGCGCTCTCTTCGAACCGGACATCCTTAACGTGGCTCGAAAATTCCGCGCCGGCATATGCATCGGGCATATCCAAGGAGTCCCCTCACAAATGCAGCAGGCCCCTCATTATGATGATGCCGCCTCAGAGGTCGCTCTCTTTCTAAAAAAACGAACGGAAGAACTCCTCGCGGCTGGAATCGAACCGGAACAGATCGTTATCGATCCGGGAATCGGGTTTGGTAAAACAACCGATCACAATCTTGAAATTCTCACTCGGCTTGATCAATTTCGCGATATCGGCCCGCCAATCCTTATCGGTCTCTCCAGAAAAAGATTTCTTGGCGAACTTGCCGCGCGAAACGCCTTCCCCGAACCGCCGGAAAACCTCGCCGAGGAACGTGACTTTTTCACCGCCGTCATGACGAAACGACTGATGGGCGCGGGTGTGGGCATCTTTCGCGTTCACAATGTCGGTTACATCCGTGCGGCGGTTGAAGACCCGAGTTTCCCGCGGTAATTTCAATTTCCTTTAACCCATTTCACGAACACCCAAAATGTCGCGCTTCAAACCGTTTTTAATCACGCTCGCCTCGCTCTTTTTCTTTTACCTGGCGCTCCCCCCGGTAAATCTGGCCTATCTCTGTTTTCTTCCACCGATTTTCTGGGTCTTTCTGATCCAAGGAGAATTCCCGCCCGCCGATAAACCGGATCTTTCAACAGTCGGTTTCTCCAAAAGATGTTTCAGGAGGATTGCCTATCTGTGCCGGACCTTTTACGGTCAGATTTTTATTGCCGATCTCATCTTCTGGGGCGTTTCGATCTCTTGGCTTCCGATCCCCCACCCCGCAATCTGGGCGGGATGGGCGCCGCTGAGTATCGTCATGGCATTCTATTTCCTCCTCTACATCGCCGCGGCGCGCCGTTTTCTCCGACGCTGGAACTTGCCGCTTTTCCTCGCCTCTCCCTTGGCGTGGGTCGGGATGGAATGGCTCCGCAAGCATATCTTAACCGGTTTTTCCTTCTGTTCACTCGAACACGCTCTGTATCTCCATCCCGTCATGATCCAAACCGCCGAATGGGCAGGCGAATACGGCGTCGGCGCGCTGATTCTGCTGATCGGTACCGCCTGGGGGATCGGGATCAAATCGTTCGTTTCGTCTCCGTGCTGCGGTAGAAAAGGTGGGTTCGCCCTCTTGGGAGGAGTCCTTCTTCTGGCCGGAATGGTTTGTTACGGTTTCTACGCCGTCGATCGAATTGAGCGAATCTGCGGCGAATCCAACGCGGCGCCGGAAGGAAAACTCAATATCGCCCTACTTCAGGACTCAACCTACTATCACTTTCCGATTCCGGCCGAAACCACCGCCGCCGTCCATCAGCAGTACATGACGCTTTCGGATATCGCCGCGCGGGAAAATCCCGACCTGATCGTCTGGCCCGAGGGGACTTTTGCGTATCCGTACTACGCCTTTGAACCGGGAGCAAAGGTTCCTTCCCCCCAAGGAGTCCCCGCCCTTTCGCCGGAAGAAATCGAATCGCAAGTTCAAAAGATTGAGGATGACCAAAGGAACCAAATTGAGACTTGGCTCAAAAAAATTGGCGCCCCCGTTATCCTGGGACTCATTTCAACCGTCTACGAACCGGATAGAACTCGTCTGTACAACAGCGCGCTCTACTGTGCCGAGGGAAAACCTTACCTACGCTATGACAAACGTGCTCGGGTTGTTTTCGGCGAGTTTATCCCGTTCATGGAATACCTTCCCGAGAGTTTTCCACTCAAAACCCTCTGCGAACCGATCTCTGCCGGAAAACGTCTGGGACTCATTCCGGTCGCCTCGAAGTATCAGGCTCTCGTCTCAATCTGCTTCGAGAGCTGTTACGCCCGTTTCGTCCGCTCACAGCTCGACGAACTGAAAAAAGAGCCGCAACCGGTCGATCCGGACTTTCTCATCAACATTTCGAGCGACGCCTGGTTCTTCGGGAATGCGGAAAATGAGTTCCATAATTCCTCCTATCCCCTTCGCGCGGTCGAAACGCGTAAATATTATCTGGTCGCCTCACACGGGGGAACGTCGCTCGGCATCACCCCGTCCGGCCGTATCTTTACTCAGGGAAAACGAGGGGGGGAAGAAGTTGTTATGGCACGCTTTACTCCCGTGAAAATTAAACCGTTCCTTGACGGAAAAGGGCTCTGGTTCGGGGTCGTCTGCGCCTGGTCGGTCATCATCGTCTTCCTACCGAACGCTTTTAGGAAGAAGATGTTCAAAGAGAACCGCAAGGTCGAATCCTAACCGATTCTGAAAACTCTCTTTACCGAATTGAAAAAAAAGAGTATCCTGTGGGGGGGTTGTTAAAGTTTTCCATTTTAACAACCCCGTTCGAGTATTTTTTCAGAATGACGGGGAGAATTGAAAAGAAATTCTTCCCGGATGCTATAATTCACCGAGTGGGCTCGTTATCACGTCCCGCTCTTTCGATCGCCGCAAGGTTGCTGATTTGGATTGCAACCTCAAGGGTTGAAAAAACGCGAAATTCCGAGGCAGTTTACCTCTATTTACAAAGGAGTAACGATGAAAAAGATTTCTTTATCAATGGCAGCTCTTTTTGCCATCCTCGTCCTTTTAACGGAGGGTAGCGTCATGGCACAGAAAGCGGCTGTCGCTCCTGCAGCCGAGTCTCAGCAGGTCATTACCACCGACGACGAGCCCGCTCCGGTGGTTGCGCTGGCACAAACTGCAGTTCCGGTTCAAACTGTTGTACCGGCTCAAACCGTGCCCCCGGCTCGTATCGTTCAGCCGGCTGCGCCCCGACAGGTTTACCCCTATCCCTACGGATACGCTTATCCGCAACAGCACCAACACCAGTACCAGCCCCACAATAATAGAGGCGGCCGACCGGTGACCTTCCAGGAATATTTCGGATTTGACGGAATTCCGTTCAACGGGAGCCACATCCAGGCGTTCCGCCGTTACCATGGCCGCGGCTTCTGATTGACGAAAAGAGCCTTTCGAAAAGGATTTTCTGCCGGACGTCGATTTTTCGACGTCCGTTTTTTATCGCCGGAACCATTCCCTCATCGTCGATAAAACCTTAACCAGTTCGTCTTCCGTGATAACATATGGAACCATCGCGTAGAGATACTTTAAAAAAGGACGGCTGAAGACCCCGCGCTCATACGCGAATTGCTGGTACCCTTTGAGAGTCGCCGGATCGAAGACCTCGACGCAAACGCACCCACCCATGATCCGAACCTCTTTGACCCTTGGGTCGGAGAATCCTTCCATTTCCCGTCGGGTGACCTCCTCGATCCGTTTAATCTTCGCCATATAGTCCTCCCGCTCGAACAATTCGATCGACTTGAGCGCCGCGCGGCAG
Source organism: uncultured Planctomycetota bacterium (assembly GCA_902796885.1). GTDB lineage: Bacteria > Planctomycetota > Planctomycetia > Pirellulales > Thermoguttaceae > RUG695. Next base: position 7,367 of record CADBQY010000120.1, on the reverse strand, counting down.
GCCAGGGCGTTCCCCATAAAAGTCGGCCCGTGCATCAGTGCGTGGGACGGATCGTCGTCGTAAAAGCCTTCGTAGACTTTTCTGTTAGCCACCGTCACGGCGTGCCCAATATATCCTCCGGTCAGCGCTTTCCCGAGAACGATGATGTCGGGGAGAACCAGATCGGCAACAAACCGATTCCCGGTTCGTCCCAAACCGGTAGCTACCTCATCGAAAATGAGGAGAACGTCGTACCGATCGCAGAGTTCTCTGGCACGCCTCAGAAACGAAACGTCGTACATTCTCATCCCGCCTGCCCCCTGTAAAAGGGGTTCAACAATAAAACTGTTCAGTCGTTCCCCGTAGGCGGCGAACGCCTTTTCGAGCGCATCGATTTCGGTCGGAATGTGAATGATGTTCCGATTCTTTCCGTACGCTTCCAGGACAAAATGATAATCCTCGTCGTCCCCGACTTCCATCGCCTTAAACGTATCGCCATGATAAGCGTGTTCAAGTGCCAAAATCATGGTACGCACATCCTCCGACTGATTCATTTCGTCGAAACTGCCGCCATGATGTGCGCCGTCGAGAGCCAGAACCAACCGACGCCCCTTCTTTGAACGGTTCATATAATACTGTAAAGCCATCTTCAGCGCGACCTCGACCGCAACGCTCCCTGAATCCGAAAAGAAGGAATAATTCAGATCTCCCGGCAGCCACGCCTGCAACTTGTCGGAAAGATCTTCCGCCGCCTGATGTGTCAACCCTCCGAGCATGACATGAGAAAATTTCTCGACCTGGGCGGCAATAGCTCGGTTCATTTCCGGGTTTTTATATCCGTGAATCACACACCACCAGGACGAGATCGAGTCGATCAGCTTCTTCTCTTCGGTATAAAGATAAACCCCTTCGGCATCGATGATTTTAAAGGGAGGTGTCATCGTCTTCATCTGAGCGTAGGGATACCATATCATTCGGTCTCTCCAATCTCTTCAAACAGCGCTTTGACTCTTTCAATCGGAATGCCGAGTTCCGTATCGTCGGGGCAGATCGTCCCAACCACGCGAATCCCGGTCATCCGCTCACACATCAACAAATTATCCTCATGGAGTTTGTTTCCCGGCTCGAATCGGTTCAAAAGAATCCCTTTTACGGGAAGGCGGTGCGTTCTCATGTACTCGATCGTCAGAACTACCGCGTTGATCGTTCCGAGTCCGGCATCGGCGACCACGAGCGAGCACAAACGCCGAGATCGTACAAAATCCGCCAGACCGATTTTTCTATCGTCCCAACGAAGAGGACAGAGAATTCCGCCGGACCCTTCGGCGACCACCCAGTCGTACTGATCACAAAGCGCGTCGAAATGACGGAGTACGTTTTCCAGATCGACGGGATTTCCCTCGATCTTCGCGGCCAGATGAGGCGAGACCGCGGTTTCGTAGACATAGGGACACATTGACTCAAGCGGCTGTGAAACCGGCGAAACCCTCTTAACCCAAACGGCGTCTCCGGGAAGGAGATTTCCCTCACTATCACGGGAATTACCGCTCATAGCGGCCTTAAAATACCCGGCGTTCATACCGGCCTCGGACAATTTTCTCAGGAGAAGACCCGCCGCGTAGGTCTTCCCAACATCGGTACCGGTACCGGTGATAAAAAGTGATTTAGTCATCGCACAACTTCGTTTCGTAACCCAATTCTTCCAGAAGCGCTCTGTCCCGTTCGATCGTGATTCCGGGAGTCGTCAGCATATCTCCGGAAATTGCGGCGTTGGCGCCGGACGTAAAACAACGTCTTCCCTTATCGGAAAGGAGTCCGCGCCCTCCGGCGAGTCTAATATACGCGGTCGGAAGGATAAACCGGTAGACGGCGACGATTCGGCACATATCTTCTTCGGTCAGCCTTTCGTTCGATTCGAGCGGGGTTCCGGCAATCGCGTTGAGCATATTCACGCAGACGCTCCGAACGCCGAGTTCGCGAAGCGAGAACGCCATATCGATCCGGTCTTCCGGCGTTTCGCCCAACCCCATAATCCCTCCGCTGCAGATCGAAAGACCGGCGGCCTTCGCGGCGCGGATCGCTCGAATCTTGTCGTCGAACGTATGCGTGGTACAAACATTCGGAAAGTTCCGGCGTGACGTTTCCAGATTGTTATGCGCTCTGGTGACCCCTGCTTCTTTCAATCGTCGAAATTGTTCCTCGGTCAACAGACCGACCGAGACACAGATCGCGATGCCGACAGTCTCTTTAATTCGCCGCGCCGCCGCGCAGATTCGATCGACCTCATCGTCGGTCAGACGCCGGCCGGCGGTCACCATTGAAAAACGAAGCGCTCCCTTTCCGGCAAACTGTGCCGCTTTCGCCAGGATCGTCTCTTCGTCCAAGAGCGGATATTCCGTAATATGAGTGTGATGGCTGGCCGACTGTGAGCAGAATTTGCAGTTTTCGGAACACCGTCCGCTCTTCGCGTTAACGAGAGAACAAAGATCAAAATAATCTCCGCAGTAATGGCGTCGGATTCTGTCCGCCGAACAGGTCAGCTCTTCAAGAGGTCGGCGATAGAGCCACAACGCTTCATCTTTATCGACCTGGTTTCCGTCCAAAACCATTTCTGTTAATCTTTTTAGTTCAAACTCCATCATCGTCTTTCCCGATTGGATCAATGGTTTTAAGGTTTGCCATCCGTGAAACATTCGTCCGAGACTCGAAGAGAAATCTCACCCGAACAACACGACTCTTCCGTCCCGTCGAGATACCTGACCGTAAGATACCCCCGGTCGTCAATCCCAGAAACCAACACGTCACTCGTCCGATCCCCCGAAACGAGCCGGACGCGCCTTCCGATCACACAAGAGCGGCTTCGGTAACGGACCAAATAGTCGGTGGAAAACGGATCGGTATAAAAGCCGTAAAAACGATTCAATATGGAGGCGACCAGACACACCTTCGTGTCTTTCCGTTTTTGTGAAAAAACGGCGCCCGCCAACGGGCGTAACTCGGACGGAAAACCCTCCTTCGGTTCATACAGGTTGATTCCGATTCCAAGGACCACATGATCCAATCGGCCGTTCTCGATACTGACGACCCCCTCGGTCAGGATCCCGCCGATTTTTTTCCCCTTCAGAAAGATATCATTCACCCATTTGATTGCGGTCTCTTCTCCGGAAATAACTTCGATCGCCTCGCAAACCGCGACTGCCGCCATGATCGTGATGCGAACCGCCTGATCCGCCGTATAGTTCTCCGGCCGAAGGAGGAGACTCATATAGATGCCGGTATCTTTGGGAGAATAGAACGGACGCTGATTTCTCCCCCGCCCCGACAACTGCTCTTCGGCCAACAAAAGAGTCCATTCGGCGGCCCCTTCCCTGGCTCTCTCATCAAGAAGCGCATTCGTTGAGGACGCAACCGGTAAAACGGAAATCTCGCTCTTTTCGAGTTCGGGACGAAGTCGCTCGCGTATTCCCCGAACCGAAATGAAATCCGCCGTTTCGGTCAAGGAATACCCCCTGTTGGTCACCGCATCAATCGCCACCCCCTCACTTTGTAACCTTTTGACGGCTTTCCAGACGGCGGCACGCGAAATCGAAAGAATGTGGGCGATCTCTTCTCCGGAACAATATCTTCCCTGTCTGTCGATTAAAAGTTCCAGAATCTTTTCTTTCGTTTTCACCGTTCCGAATCCCTCCAAGGAAATAATATCAGAAAACCGACCGATTGTCAACTACCTGTTTTTTCACAGTTTACAATCAGTTAAAAAGGAGACGTAAGCAAAAGGGTCTCGGGCATAGAAGAAGGGGGCCGAAACGACTTCGTCTCGCGCCCCCTTCTCCTGCGATTTCCGGACCGAATCACTCAATATTCGGGATTTTCCGGCGTTGTGGTGGAACCGCCGTACGTAAACTTGAATGAATAGATATCGGCTTCCTTCATATGGAACCGAAGAATCACCGGGCGCTTTTCCATCGGGCAGACGTGCTGATCGTTATTCCATGTCACGCGACGGTCAATCGAATCGCCGTAGATGATATCACAGTCTTCGGACGAAAACCCGTCGAACGGTTTTCCTTCCGGGGTCAGAAACTCGACTTTGATATAGCCGCACGCCGAGGTCGAAGCGTTAATCGAAAGTTCGGTGCCGGTAAAGACAATCGGCTTGGTGTCCACGTACCCTTTTTTCGTCTCAGCGGCCAACGAGGCGAATCCGTCTATACGAAGTTTATAACGTCTCCATTGGGAATCGTTCCCCGTCCATCGAGACTCCGAGGCGTAAATGGAGAGTTCGCGCGGCTCGTCCCCCATCGTCGACTCGGTTTCAAGCAAACCGCGGGCGATGTAATTATCGCCGTAATCCCAATTATCTTTGGTTTTCAATCCCGGTTTCAGGAAAACATCGGGGGACTGACGAAAATTCCGGCCGTCTCGGCTGGTGATATAAATCGAGTCGGTCAACGCCGTCGCCGAACGGGCGAGGACCGTGGCGCGCTGGCGCCGATCCTCCTGTTCGGGGAGAAGTGTATTCGAAACCCCGGGACCGCGGTCGATATAGCGCGCAGGAAAGCCGACGAGATATTTCGGCGCCCGATAGTAAGGCTGAATTTGGTTCGTGTAAAACTGAGCCAGCACCGTCGGTCCCTCGCCCTCCACGGGAAACTCAATCCAGCCGTCCGCCGTCCAATGAATAAAGTCGTCCGAATAGGCGCGTCCGACGTCTCGGGCATCACGACGTGGCCGGCGATAGTAAAGGACATAGCGTTTTTCTATTTCCGACCAGAACGAGACGTTTTCGGAATCGAACGCCCCGTCGGTATAGACGGGATGCCCGTTATTAAGAATATGCCAGTCAATCCCGTCCGGCGAGGCATAGGCGAGAATCCCGCCGTCTTTCGGACCGGCGCTCGCCTTAAACCGCTCTTCCGGTTTCGCTTCGGGGTTCGTATCGATAAAAGGAACGAAGTCTTCACTGTGGAGGAAGAGGATATTCGTTTCGGTATTCCCCTCAAACTCGATACCGGTAACAGGTCGATCCCAGTGGATACCATCCTGGCTTGTCATCACGCAAACATTACTCGGATGACTTTTCGCCCCTCCTCCGTTGTTGGCGCTCGAACCCAAATAGTACATGAGGTACCGTTTGGCTTCCGGATCATAGAGAACCGAGCCGTAAACGCAGCAATTCCCCTCCCACGGCTTATCCCAAAGAAGGACTTCAGGGCAACGGATCGGCTCATGGACTTTTAGACGAACATTCTCCATCCGACCGATCAGATAGTCATCCATAAAAAGCTGACGGTCATCGCCGATAAAGATCGGAGAATTATCTACGAAAGAAGTCTCCTCCGCAAAGGCTTCGCCCCCTCCTACGCCGGCATAAACTCCCGCCAACCCCAGAAACGGAAGAGACCCCGAAAGCTGCAAAAACTGACGACGCGATCTATTCATTGAGTTACTCCCTTACTACGGAAATGTCATTAAAACTTGCCTGCACGCTGCATATTACCCATTTTAGCCAGGATGAGAAAGAAATCAACCTGAAAGAGAGAATTTCCGCGAAGTTTGTGAAAAGATCGGCCTGAAAGAGATCCTCATAAAGACAAACGCCCCGGACTACCGGGGCTTGCTGTTTGTCTTCCACCCAATTCCTTACCCGATAGAAAATCAAAAGTCCGAAAAAACGTCGTCGACAAAGTCGGGATCGGCAAAAAAACCAGCCGGTCCGGCCGTCGCCGGCTCGATAACCGTCATCGTTACGCTGTCATAGCGATTCGCATATTCGCGGATAAACGCAAAATCTTCACGGACAAAACTCCAAGACTCTTTCTCAATCCCGTTAGCGTTCAGCGCCATTCCGCTCGAAAAGGAATATTCCCCGGCTGCATCGGCGGTAAATACCTGCGTCCCGACCAGGGCCCACCGAGTTTTGCCATAAACGTCTTGCACCCCCTCCGGATTTCCTCCGAACGCTGAAATATAATCATCGCCGGAATAGGAAAATCCGTCGAGGATTGTCTCGAGCGAATAGAGAGGGCTGGCAATATATTCCCCGGCAGTGAACGCGTCTGAGTCGTAATGGAGAGAACAGTATCCGCCCAGAATGCCGTAGTTCGAATCGGTGCTCCTCACGTAGACTGAAACATAGATCGTATCCCCGACGCCTACTTCCGAAACGGTGGAAACCGCATCAACTTCGGCTTCGTGCGGACATTCGGTCGTTACCGCCACGCACGTGTCGATCTTATAAGGGGACTTTTCGACAACGGTCAACGACACCGAGTCATAACTGTTCCCGTAATCGCGCATGAACGGGTAATCTTCACGGACAAAACTCCATGTCTCCTTCTCCGCCCCTTTGTCGTTGATCGCCGGACCGTTCGAAAAAGTGTATTCCCCGGTGGAAGTAGCGACAAAAGACTGTGTCCCGACAAGCGCCCATTCGGTTTGTCCGTAGGCTTCCCGCACTCCGGACGGATTCCCGCCGAATGCCGAAACGTAATGATCCGCCGAGAAGTCATATCCATCAAGAATCGTATCGAGGGGATAGAGACTGCTGGCAATATAATCACCGGCGATAAATGCTTCGGGTTCATAGCGGAGAGAACAGTACCCGCCTTGAACGCCGTAGCGTGAATCGGTACTCTTTGCGTACACCGAAACGTAAATCGTATCGCCGACGGTCACCTCCGAAACTGAAGAGACCACGTCGACCTCGGTTTCGGAGGGGATCGATGTGGTGACCGCCAGAACGGTGTCGATTTTATAATCGGGGGGGGGAACTTCGCCGATCACGATTTCGGCCGAACCGTACCAGTCCTGATACCCACTTCGACTGACTTTGACATAGGTGGTATAGGAACCGATTTCGGTATACGCGGGATTCTCGGTCAGATCATACGTTAAGCCGTCGGCGGAAAAGAGAATCGTATCGGTTGCGGCCGAAGGATCGGTCACCGTGATCGCGTGGGACTCACCGTCGTAGATTCCCACCCAGTCGGTCAAAACAATATCAGTCATCTCGTCCGCGGGACGGACAACCGTGAAAAAATACTCCGCGTAATCGTCGGAAACATCGCTCTCGTCAACCGATCCGCGGCTGTTGAGCCGAATCTCGAGTTGATAGTTGCCGGCGGCAAGTTTCGGAATCAAAAAACGGAAGGAACCGGTTTCGCCCGGCTCTTCATAACCGGCACAATACCGCTCATACCAGTTCCCGGCGGCATTTTTCAGAACATAGGCCCCCGTATCGACGTTCCTTACCCGAACGGCGCTGTAAAAATATTTGGCGTCAACCGCCGCATTTCCCCGGTTCACGAAGTTCACCGTCACTTCGGGAAGGTTGTCCGTCGTTATCGTGCCGCCGTCCAATTCGAGCGTCGCGCCGGTATAATAGT
>CADBQY010000119.1 GCA_902796885.1 uncultured Planctomycetota bacterium | reverse complement strand
TCGGCTTTCTTTACCAGTTCCGTCAGGAACGGGGTCCAGGTCGCCCGGTCAACGACGCGGGCGAGTTCCCGCGCCGTGTAGGCGTAGGCCTGCGATTTCCCTTCCAGGTCGCCGCTACGGAGCTGGTCGGCCGTGTCGAGAAAGACGGCGGCCACCGCCGCGTAATCTTTCGCGCCGGCTTTGGGCAGATTCGACTTTACCCACTTTGCCAGGTCGGCCGGCTCGATCTTCTTGTCCGGCGGCTGCGGGAGAAACCGGTATTGGTCCGGGCCGAGCTGGTCGATCACCGAAAACGCCCATCGGATTTTGACGTAGGTGTCGTAGGTTTTCACCGCCGCGGTCTGCAATACCAGGAAAGCAAGGACCGCGATCACCGCGTCGATCAGAAAAGTTTTGAAACGTGAAACGGTTAAACTCGGCATTGCTCGACTCCAGTAAGTAAAGTAATTTATTTACTTTTTTTCGGTTTGGCTGGTTTCGGCCCCGATTCGGGAACCTCGACCTTTACAGGCTCGGCTTTCCCGCCGATTTCCTCGACCGCCTTAATCACCGCCTCGGCGAGTCCCGGTTCGTCCGGGATCTCGAGTGCCGAGACGGGCGCCCAAGTCACCGCGCGCTGAATCGTCAAAGAGCGCGCGGCCTTGTCGCATACAACCCGGTAATTTTCGGTTGTGAGAATCATGGGGGCCCTCTTATTTCAGGTCAACGAAGATCTGGTCGGCGGGGGTGTCGCTGGTCAAGACTTCGTAGCCGATCAGCTCCGCGCCGGTCGCCGCGGCGGCCGAAAAAGCGCCGGTCGCCTGGCCGCTCGGCGCGTAGTAAACCGCCTGGCCGTCAACACTGGTCCACCCGCTCGGTTTCGGGAACGCGAACGTGCCGACTTTCGAGAAAGCGCCCTTCTCGCCGGTGGCAACGGGATATTCGGCGACGCCGAACTGCCCGCCGCCGGACGGATTCGGGAAATAAACCGCATTTGCGGGAACATCCACGGACGGTTCACTGTAGAACTTCCCGCCCTCGTAAACGCGCCCGACCCGGCGCGCTCCAAACGTATCTGCCATTGTATTGCTCCTTATAAAGGTGTTGTTGTCTTAAAAGGCTCTTCTTCGGTTTTCCGGATCCCAGCAACGCAGCCGCACAGGTTTTCTGCGACTGCGTAGCCAGGAGCCAAAAACCGCCCGTCGTGGCTCACGACCCGCGCATGACGATCGCGCCGTTGGTCCACGCCGCGCTGATCGAATACGGGAAGATCAGCTGATAAACGGTCCCCCAAACCGAGGGGTCGGCGTCATACTGCCGGATCTGCGGGGTCTCGTAGCCGGAAAGTTTGTTCACGGTCATAATGGGACGCCGCGTCGGATCGCGGAACATGAACCACGCCGTGTCGGCGTAGGTCTGGAAGAAGGAGTCGGTCGTTCCGTCGTCCTTCTTGGCGCGCGCGTATTCGGCGTTGAGGTATTCCCACTTATACGGCTTGTATTTCCCCTGGTAGATGTTCTTCTCGCCGATCGTATCGACCACGTTCAGGTTTTCCGAGGCGTAAAGGCGCAGCGCGGTCGCCTCCATGTTCGAGCCGGTCACGATAAACGCGCCCTGGGTCGAAATCGGCCGGCCGTTCTCGTTCTTGAGATTGTCGAGCGCCTTGACCGCCGCCGAAAGCCCCGCCTCCGAAAGGGCGGTTCCGGCTCCGGTAAAGTAGTTCCCGCGCGCGGCGCTGAAGAACGCCTGGCCGTCGGCGGCGGGAATGTCGCCGTCAACCATCTTCCACAGGTATTCCGCCACGTCATGCTCAAGACATTCGCCGGGCAGGTCGCGGAACTGCTGCAAGAGGTCAACGAAAACTTCCAGCCGGTCGTTGATGAGGACCATTTCCGGGATCGCAAAGGTGACGCCGAGCGGCTCGGTCTTGGCGCTGATCTTTTCGGTCGTATAACTGACGTGCTCGATCTGACCGGTCTCGGAAATCTTCTTGAGCCGCCCCTGCAGGGTCGGGAGATAGGTGTCGACCGCATTGAAGTCGGACAGGCTCACCTCTTTGGTGATCAGCTGATACTTGGTTTCGGCGGCGTCTTCCAGGTCGGCGAGATAGGCCTCGGTGATCGCGTGGAGAATGTCGGTCGCCGAAATCGTCGAGAATCCCATCGCCGCCTTGAACGAACGGTCGCTCAGTTCGCGCTCCTTCCGCTGCTTGCAGAAACGGCGCATCGCCGGAATCACCTCAAACAGGTTCGCGCCGGCGTTGGCGTAATTCGCCTGGAAGCTGTTGACCGAATCGACGATCAGGCGGCGCAGGGTCACGTTCCGGTTCCCGCGTTCCATGGCGGCGTTCATCACCGCCTCGGAAAACCCGAAATGCTTCTGGACGAACTCCGGCCGGAGCTTGCACGTCATGGCGAACGCGGCTTTCATCACGTCTTCACGGCTGGGACGGCCGCCGGCGTTCTTCCCACCTCCGGGGATGTTCCGTTTCAGGCCGCCAAGTTTGGCGTCGCGGGCAATCGTGGCGTTCATCGCTTTTTCCGTTCTTTCCAGGCTCCAGCCTTCTTCAATGGCGCGGGCGGCGATCTTGTTCCCCTTGAACCCGAATCCGGCACAAAGGGTTTTGATCGCGCCGGTCCGGCGGGCTTCGCTGACGGTGTGTGCCTTGCTCTTCTTCAGTTTCGCGCGGAAAACACGCGCGCTGACCTTCTTTTTCGCCAGGGAGCGGATCCGCGCCTGAACTTCCTTTTCGTCTTCCTCGCAGGCGGCTTCAAGGCTCTGTTCAATCTCTCCGCAGACCTCTTCGACGATTTCAACCCCCTCTTCCGGGGTGATGTCGCCGGTTTCGACCGCCTCTTCAACGACGGTTTCGACCTCTTCCTTCACGGCGTCGGCCGTTTCGCCGCCGCCCCCTTCGCCTCCGTCGCCGCCGTCACCGCCGTCACCGTCTCCGAGACCGGCGCCGGCCTCTCCCCCCGCGCCGTTAAATTCCGCGGTGAGGGCCTCTTTCTCCTCGTCGCTGAGCGCGTCGAAAGCTTCAGGAGTGATCCCTTTCCCTTCCAGAAATTCTTCAAAAGTCATTCGTGTTTCCTCCGTTCTTCGGATTTTTGCCAGAAAGGCTTTCGCCTCCGGGTCGCCTGCCATTGTCACAAACGACCCTTCCGCAAGGTGTCCGTGACGAACAATATTGACTGGGCCGCGAAACGTCCGCCCGTTGACGCGCGCGGTTTCGCCCGGCCCGATATACTCCACGTTGTAATCCCGGATCCTCCGGATCCCGATCGACGGTTTCAGGTTGACCGGACCCTGTCCGAAATAGTCGAGGACCGCCCGGCTGTATTGCGAGCCGCCGATCACCGCGTCGCACGTGACGCTGAGTTCCCCGTTTTCGTCCTTCTCGACCGCGATATTTTCGAGTTTTCCCGCCACCCAGTCGGGATTGTGGTCGATCAGGGCCGGCGGGTCGGTGTCGATCTCGAGCGTTTCGAGGTCGGCAATCGTCGGATGGTCGAACCCGTCGATGTCGCACTCGCCCCCCGAATAGAGCGGCGCAAATTTCACACGCGCCGTCCCGGTCTTTTCCGGGATCGGGAAGGAGGCGTTCAGGATTATCTTTTCCGCGGTCATTCTTCCCCCCTTTGTTTGCCGATTGCGGGAGTTTGGGGTTCGGCGATTCTTGTCCCCGCGGCAACGGGCGCTACGCCGTCGGCGTCCCCCGTTTGCGCGCCGTAAATCTCCGGATAGGCTTTCCGGTCGGCGTCGATTTCGGCTTTCACCTCCTCGAACCGCGAATCGGGATGCCGTTCCTCCCAAATCTCCCGGATCGTCGCCTGGCAGCTCTTCACGCGGATCGCGTCGGCCCGCGCCGCCGCCTCTTCGTCAACCAGCGGCGGCTTCGGCCATCGCCAGCTCCAGTCGGCGTCTTCCAGTTCCGGCGCGTCGGGGTATTTCAGGCAGAGCCGGGGAAGTATCCCGACGTAGAAATCCGCAAACAGCTTGTCCATCACGTCCAGCTCGAGCAGGTCGCGCTGCAGACAGCTGATCAGCATCTCGAACGGCTGGCTGTCGAGCTTGCCGCTGCTGAAGTTGTATTCGTGGCTGGATCCCGTCGCCCGGTTCCGGGTAAGCCCCATCCCGCGGCCGAGCCGCGCGACCTGATTGCTGATGAACTCCGGGACGTTCGTGGTCGGCTGCGCCGGCTGGAACGCCTTGAGCGTGGTCTCCGGGGGGAGCTGAATGATCTTGTTCCGCTGGGGGGTGTGCGATTCCCACGGATAATAGTCGGTCTCTTCCCCGATCGTCAGCGCGCTGCTGCCGTCGACGAACCCGCTTTGTGTCTCGAGCGTGGCAAAGGTGTTCGCCGCCGATTTCGCCGCCTCGATCACCCCGTCTTCGTAGTCCCGGAGCCGTCCCATCGACTCGAGCACCGGAGCGAACCAGCTCCAGCCGCGCGTCACCTCGGGAAGGTTCTCCTTGAACGCGAAATGGATATTCTGGGAGCTTATGACCTGATACCGGCCCGAGTCATAAAAGCTGCAGTCGTATTCCGGGGTGTCGTAAACGCAAAAGGCGTCCACGTTGCCGAACTCGTCGAAGAAGATCCCATCCTGCATCCGGGGTGTCCACGGCTTGCCGCCAGGGTTCCCGATCCGCTGGGGGTCAAGGACCTGGTAGTTGATCCCCCAAATCGGGCGTTTGGGGTTGAGCGATTCCATGAGGAAAAGCTCGCCGTCCACCACCAGCGACTTCACGCCGAGCCGGAGCGTCTTGGCAAGCCGGACCGAATCGGACCAGTCTCGCCAAAGGAGTTCAACCTCCCGGATGAAATCGGGGTTGCCGCTTCCTTTGAACCGCAGCCGCGGGCCGGTTCCGACCAAATACAGCGCGAACGTGTCGGCGAACCCCGCCGCGTAGGGATTGTTAAGGTACTCTTCGCGCGCCTTGGTCCGAGCCTCGGCCCGGTCTTTCGGACGGACCACGCCCGCCGGCGTTTCCTGCCGCGCGAAAGCCCAGTGATGCCAGGTGTCGCTTGAACGCTTGGCGACGTTCAGACCGGCCCGGACCTGTTTTTGTTCAGCGGCCGGGCTTTTCGTTTTCTTGGCTTTTTTGGATTTCTTACGGCTCATCGGGTAATCGGTCCGGGATTGTGCGCGCGGTGAAGTTTAATCCCGCCCCGCATGGCGGCGAGCTTGATTTCGTCCATCTCCGCCTCAAGCTCGGCCTTGCGGGCCTTGGCGGCCTGTTCGCCCGACTCGAGCGTGACCGAAACGCCGGCGTTGTTCACCGAAAGAAAACGCCGCCCGTCGGATGTCTGGTATTTGCTTGCGCTGTTTTCGCTGCTTTCGCTCATAGATAGACTGCCCCTTTGCCGGAGTATACTCCGCAAGAGGGGGGTTCGCCGGAGAAAAAATGACGGAAATGAGGGTTTTAACGCCAAAAAGACCGCCGTCCGCAAACCGAGAAAAGCTCTAGAAAATTGCAATTATCGAGAAAAATATCTCTTTAAATGTTCGGAGAATACGCTATAATAGTTTTAGTGCCGTCTAATGGAGTGGGCATCGATGGAACAAGGAAGGGGTTAATCGACCCGATAAAACTTAGTCAAAGATGACTTAAGGTGATGAAATGCTCCTCGAACTCGAAGTAAAAAACTGGCGCTCTTTCCCGCACCTGAAGTTCTCAACTATCGCAAGCAGAGAACGACAACATGGCGACCGCGTTCCCAGGCTGGGAAAATACCGGATCCGTGTTCTTCCGGTAACGGCAATCTACGGTGGCAATGCCTCCGGAAAAACTAATATGTTCAAGGCACTGGCGTTCATGCAACGTTTTGTGACAATGCCGATTTATGCCAGAAAACAAGTGATAGGAGTAGAGCCTTTTGCCCTTTCATCAGAAATGGCAACGCAACCATCAGAATTTAAAATTTCGGTTTTAGCTGAAGGGAATATCTATGAATACAGCTTCGCTGTTTCTAAAAAGGAAGTGTTGAAAGAGCGGTTGGTTAAAATTCTACCAAGCCAAGAACAAGTCCTTTTTGAACGGGATAAAGATGGGTTTAATTTGCCCGACCATCTACCGGAGAGAGAACACTCAATTTCTGATGGGACGGAGTCGAATGTTCTTTATTTGACAAATTGCTTTTACCAGAAAGGCAAAGAGTTTCTTCCGGTTTTTCGCTGGTTTGCTGAAACGCTTACTTTAATCGCGCCAGACACCCGTTTTGCGACCTATGAAACTTTTATGGATAACACAAGTCCGTTGCAACATTCAAGCATAGAATTTCTTCAAGAATTTGACACCGGAATATGTGACATCAAGGGAGAAGATGTTAGTTTTGATCGTTTCCCTTTAAGGGAAGTGTTGAAAGACAGTCTTGAAACCCTTCAGCCGAACACCACTGCTAGGGTTGATTTTCAAGATGATAAATATTTCATTCGACGCGATGAGAATGACAAGCTGAATGTAAAAAAGTTGGTTACGGCTCATCGAGCTTCGGATGGAGAAAATGAAGTTAACTTCAGTATGAAGCAAGAATCAGATGGCACCCGCCGCTTAATCGATCTTATCCCGATGTTGAACCAGTTGGTTTTACGCCCTACTTCAAAGGTCTATATTGTCGATGAGCTCGATCGAAGCCTACACTACATGGCAACAAAAAAATTTCTCGAGATCTACTTAGACAGCTGTGACGAAAACGCTCGTTCGCAATTCATCTTTACCACACATGACCTTTTGCTCATGACAAAAAACATGTTGCGACGTGATGAAATGTGGATAATGGAACGCAGGAGAGGAGAATCGAGAATTTTTAGTCTGGCCGATTTTCAGTTGAGTTACGACAAAGACATTCTCAAGGCCTATTTGGACGGCCGGTTTGGTGGTATCCCTAGAATATACTAACCCTGCGGGAACGTATCAGATGAAAAAATTCATAAGATCGACGAATACGGCACAAGTCTCCAACCTGTATGTAGTTCTCCCAGAGGGTACTAAGACGGAACAGGAGTACTTTAAACAGATTGACCGGTTGTTTGATGAAAACTGGAACAATGGAAAAAGTTACAGACTAAAACCGCTCAAACCGGGAGCAAACAATAGTCCCATCGGTCTTATAAACGGGATTAACAAATTTCTCCACGAGGGAAAATTCAAGGGGGATTATGAAGCTTGGATCGTCTTCGATCGAGACGATTGGAACGAAGCTGATTTTAATGCGGTTGAACTTTGGAAAAGCCAAGACCCCCGCCATCACCACTTTGCATTGAGTCATCCTTGCTTCGAGTACTGGCTTCTTCTCCATTTTAAAAACGTTTCCGGCCGTCTTTCTGTCAAGGAGACGGAACGCCGGCTTAAGCGTCATCTTTCCAACTATAACAAAAGTATTCCAAGGGGTTTTCTCACAATAGATAAAGTCAGACGCGCATGTAAAGCTGCTCGGACAAAATACAGTCAGAGTGCCGATCTGCTGAATAATAACGGTTCAACCGTTTATCAACTCATTGAAAGACTTGCCAAAGAGGCGGGGATCGACTTATCGTAACTACCTCCCACCCCTCAGCCGCCGTTCGGCCAGCGCGTAGGCTTGCGCGCGCGTCATGGTCGGCCGGCGCCGCTGATGGACCGGAACCGCCTCGATTTCGCACCCCACATAGTTCGCCAGCGCCCAGCAGCCGGTATCGGTGTCGAGAAACTCGTTGTCGTAAAGGTGAGGCTTCTTGTCGGTCCAGACCTGATAGAGCAGGTTCGATTTATACGTTTCGCGGTATTCCTCCGCGCATTGCTGTTCGGCAAACATCCTCAAATAATCGGCGTCATGCCACTGGAAAAGGGTTTCGGCTCCCGGCCGGTCTGCGGGAGTCAGCCACGCGCTGTTCCGCCGGCTTTTCGCCGTGTTCGCGTCGAACAGGAGCGAGGCGTAAACGTTCGGGAACCGCTGCCGGATCCCGCGCGAGCGCTGCGGGTTTTCAATCCAGTCGCATGAACCGGCCTGGTCCCGCCCGCGCCGATACTCTCCGGGTTTTAACGGCCAGTAGCGCATGAGCCGCGCCTCGGCCGCGTGCCCATAGGTGGGGATCGCCCGGCCGTAGAAAACTCCGCCGTCGAGCGAATGAAACTTATTGACCGCCGACCAGACCGCCGGCTCCATTTCTCCGTCGCCGGCATCCACCCCGCAAACCGATAGGAACCGGAAATAATTCCGCGGGTGCCCTTTCCCGAAAGCATTTTGGAGAAAACCGGTTTCGCGGTGTATCTGCGCCGGCGCTAGCGGGCGGCCGAGATGGTCAAAGTATTGCTGCTTAAAAATCAGGCCGAGCAGATCGACGATCCCCGCGGCGAGCCGGTCGAACCGGTCCCCCTCGGTATAGAAATCCTGGAGATCGACGATGAACGAACTCTTGGTAATCGGCGCCGGCTGCTCGGGCCAAATCCCAAAATCGACCACGTGAGCGAGATTAAACCGCCGGTCGAACGCCGTGACCTGGTAGTTGAGATAATGCTCCCCGCAGTCGATCATGGCCGTGAGCACGTCGGCCCCTTCGGGTATCCAGCAGCGCTGCAGCGGCTTGTTCGTCTCGGCGTCTTCGGTGTTTTGGCGGGTCTTGCGCTGAACTACAATCGGAACCAGCCCGGAGCTGGTTTCCTGCGCCGCACGGATCGAGTCGTTCTGGAGCTCGCACCAAAACGTTTTCAGGGACGTTGCCCAAATCTCGAGCGCGTACTGAATCGGACCCGCCTGCCAGTCTTCGTAGAGGGTGGAATCGTCGCATTCGACTCCCTCTTCTATCTCGGCGCGGTGATCGAGATAATACTTCTTCACCAGCCGGCGCGCCTTGACCTGATCGGCCGAATAGCGCCGGAAAGTGTCGTCCCGGTATTCCTTGTAGGCGGTCCACGCGCGGAAATTTTCCGGAACCGTTTTCAGGAACCGGATAACGGTGGTGCAAAACTCTGGGTGCTCATTAATGATTCTCACCGCCACGTCATCCTGCTGGTTTTGGGTGAGCGCGCTGAGAATGATAAGCGACTCTTTCCCCCCCGTCTTCGACCGGCCGGCAAGGAGCCGCAGCGTCGAGTTGATCGTGTTCATGATATTGCCGACCTCGACCTCTGATTTCGCCGTCCCGTCGCTCTGGATATCGTCGAGAAACACAATATCAACCCGCTTCTCCCCCTCGCCCCGAATCGACTTATGGGATCCTCGAATGGAAGACGAACCGATCGACGTGAACCGGATCACCGACCCGCTCGAGACGGACCCGGCGATCGTCGGGAAAACCACACTCGACGGGCTGATCTTGATTGATACCGGTTCCCCGTGATACTTCAACGGCCGCTGGGCGACCCCGCCCCGCCGCTGAATGGGATAAAAAACTTCGGGATAATCCTGAGCGATCGGCCGGCATTTTTCCGGGGGAAGGTCGTACCGCTCGTAAAGAGCCGACTCGAAAAACGCCGCGGCGCTGGCGACCGAGTTCCCCCCCTCGGCGGTAACAAACAGCGCGTGCCGCGTATGGCCCGAGAGGTGCGACAAAAGAAGAAGCCCGGCGAGGATCGACGTTTTCCCGAATCCGCGGTAAGCGTTGATGTTTTTCGACCCGCGGGCGAGGATGGCCTCCCAGCACTCTTCAATAAAGTTCTTTTGCGAATCCGAAAACTCACAAAAATAGACTTCCGGCAAATAGGTCCTAAGCCACAAAGCCGGATCCGCCTCGCACCGGGCCCGCCGGCGCGGGTTGTAGATCGGGGGGATCGGCGCGATTTCGTTTTCTACGGCGCGGCGGACAGCCTTCTTGGCGTTTCGGTATCGGGTTCCTGCGTGTCCGGTGATCGGCAAATCGTCTTTTTCTCCATCTCAAGGTAAGCCACCACCACGCGGCGGGTCAAGTCTTCGATCGCAAGCCCGGCCGGCGCGATTTCGAGCGCTTCCAGCTGCGCCCGGATATTGTCGAGTTTTATCTCCAGTTCGGCGGCGTCGGCGTCATACTCGATCACCTCGCCAGCGGCAGATTCTTTCGCCGCCTTTTCAAGCCCGAGCAAAATCCATCGATCCCGCTGTGTTTTCGCGGCGGTCTTCAGATCCTGCATTTTAACCGCCTGCTTATACAGGTAATCGTTCTTGGTGAGTTCGCGCCCGATCTCATAGGTGAGATCAAAATCGGCGGCGTCCCGAATCCGGCGGCGCGCTTCTTCTATCGCCTCCTCGGTCTCTTTCGCCGTGAGTTCGACTTTCTCCCGGCAAAATTTGATAATTTCGGCCTCGCTGTCGAAGGTCGCGACTGCCCAAACCACCATCCCGATCTTGTCCTTGACCCTCTTCTTCACCACGGGATATATCTTTCGCTCTTCATGTTGAACGATTCGAGAATCCAGTCTTTGTGCATATTATACAGCTCCCGGTCGTTGATGATCGCGAACTGTTCGAGCCTCGGGTTGTCCGACAGGTTCGCACTCGCCTCGACCGTGAAAAAGTCTCCGGTCCGCGGGTTTCCGGCAAGCAGTATCTTGGCGTGCGTCTCGAAGCACTTCACTCCGCCTCCGTATTTTGCCAGGTTGTCGCAAAGATAAGTGTAAACTACCGGTTCCCGGCGTTTCATGTAGATCCCGGCGACAAAGAAAACCTTTCCGATCTTCCGGGCGTTCACCAAATCGATCAGCTCCCGACTTTGCGCCATCGCAATCGACCAGGTAACAAGGTAGAGCGGATCCACCTTTTTCAGGCGTTCCAAAAGAACCGGAACCATCGTCCACATATTGAACTTGTTGGCGACAATATGGACCGACTCCCCCGGCTTCGGCAGCCCGGGCGGCTTGGTCTTTCGCAAAATCTCTTTCAGATTGTCTTCTTTCCCGATTCGGGCGAACTTCGCCTTTTCCTGAATCTTGATCTGGCGCGGCGTGAGCTCCAGCTTCTCTTCGCCAAGAGCGCCGCCGTCAAAGGTTTCGATTCCACCGAGACCAAGTATATCTTCATTCTCCGTGTTTTTGTCTTCGATTCGGTCAAACCAATCGAAATTTTCCTTGCTCATTTTTGCCTTTTGGACTCATGTAAAACTTGAGCCCCCCCTTGCGCCCCCCCATGCCGTATGAGTGCTTGTTTTAAAGTGTCAATTTAGTCCAACCGCAGCCACTTGCGTCAGACACCTTGTTTTAGGGGTCTGACGCTTTTTTTATGTTTCGCTCAGGCGCAAAAAAATCGGGTTGTGGCATACAAAAATTCAGTGAAAGCACAGAAGTTTTTTCAGATGGAATGAAAAACCGATGAAAAGACCCCCTCAATTGTGCCACCATAAACAGCGTGACTATCCCTACGCCACCGTCAACGGCGGAAACGGAATTGTCGATATGTCCGGGAGTCCCGAAGTCATTATCGACACGTGCCCGTACTTCCTCGGAACCATCGGGCTGAAATTCTCCAACCTGATTGTTACCGGAATGCTTTCCGTCGAAGTTCATCTCTTCTATTCCAGCGACGGGACACGTTCATCGTTCAAGGTGGAGTCTCCGGGCGGACTTCAGGAAGTCACTTGGGTGCGCGGGGCACTCAGCGACCTGTCAACGGCGGGAACGCATATCGTCCGGCTGCGTATGTTCGCCGACGGTTCCGCTGTTCTCGCCGAATACGTTGGCAAATACTAAACAAGGAGTCAATGATGATAATGTTTCTCTGCGTTTTCAACACAGTCATGACGTTCGGAATCCTCGTCGGCGTCTGGGCCGGAGTCCGGCAGAACCGGGTCAGGTAGCGTTATGGCGAATCTGAAAATCGGCGAAAACGACCGTCTGAACATCGGGCCGGGCGACCACTTTTCCGTCGGATCGCTCGACAACGAGGGCCAGGTTGACGGAGAGGGGACGCTCGGACTCGACTGGTCCGAACCGATCCAGGGGACGGCGGAAGACGTTACATGCCCCGTGATCGAGGAGAACGTGCCGGAAGTGGGCGTTACCGGGGAACTGACCGCGCGTTCGCTGAAAATCAGTTGCGACGATATAGGCGCGGAAACCTACTATGCCGCCCTGGACGGAAGACCGAAAGAGGTCCTGCCAGCCGACCGGACGAGACTCTACGGGAAGCTCGAACCGCGCTCTACGCACTATGTCAACGTCTCGGCGGAAAACAGCCGGGGCTCCGTGATTTCGGCATTCTACACCTACACACTCCCCTCCCTGTCGGCCACGCTGTATAGGGTGGTTCAGGACATCTACGCCCAGCAGGAACACGGCACGCGGGGGCAGAACTGCGCGTTCATGGCGCGGATCCTCGACGCCGTAAACGGAGTCTGGCTCACCGCCGATCAGCTCGAATCGATCACGATGAACATTTACCACCTTGTGCGGAACGTCCGGGGTATCGGAAGCGAGGCGGTCGAAGGGATGACGGATGTTCCCGTCGGCCTGGACGCGGTCTGCGACGAGATTCAGCAAAACGGATTCTGGACCCGCGACAATGGCGGCTATAACTTCTTCCACGTCCCGAATCAGCGGGAGCGCTATATGTTTCCCGAAGCCGGGGCTTATCAGGTCGAGTATGAGATGATCTTCAAGACGGGCAACCCGCTGAAGCTGGTTTACGAACTCTACGTCCTGTAGGGTGAGTCGGAAAAGCGGTGCTGAAACGGTGCAGGAGTGAGAAGAACACGGAGAGATTTACTTGAAATTTCAATACCTATTCTGCTTTCGTTGATATATAGCAAAAGAAGATATAAAAACACTTGCCCAGTTCTATTGAAAGGGCAAGCGCTCAAAAACCGTAGAGGTATTCTGAATATGGGTTGAAAGCAAACTACCGGAGTTAATAGCGGATAATCTTAGCGGAAATACCCGCACGTGAAAGATCGAGATGTTTCGGCGCGTAAACCGTGTCAAGCGATGTGCAGCGCAAGAATGCATTTTCGCCGATTTCCCGGACGGATTCGGGAATACTGACTTCGATGAGTGATAAGCAATCACTGAAAGCCTCTTCACCGATTTTCGTGACGGAATTAGGAATGGTGATTTTCGCGAGGGAGTAGCATTTACAGAAGGCAGAAGCTCCGATTTCCGGAACGGAATTAGGAATGGTGATTTCCCCGAGGGAGGAACAGTTGGAGAAAGCACCCCTACCTATTTTTGTAACGGAATTAGGAATGGTGATCTCCTCGAGGGAGGAACAACCGGCGAAGACAGCACAAGCGATTTCCGTAACGGAATTAGGAATGTTGATTTTCGTGAGGGAGGAACAGTTGGAGAAAGCAAGGTCACCGATTTTCGTAACGGAATTAGGAATGGTGATTTCCACGAGCGAAGAACAGAAACCGAATGCATCTTCACTAATTTCCCGGACGGATTCGGGGATATTGATTTTCGTGAGGGAGGAACAACAGAGGAATGCCCTATCACCTATTTTTGTGACGGAGTCGGGAATGGTGACACTTGAGATTTCACCTCGCCTGTCTCGTCCGCCGAAAATATCCCCTATTTGAGCGAAAAAGCCTGAGGCACTTCCTATAATCATAACCGGTCTATTATCACGGTTATAACAAAATCCATCTTCAATACGGACAACACCCATGGGAATTGCACACTCTTTGCCTGCCAAAATTCTGTCTTTTGAGCGATTGTGCCGTCCTGGTCTTTGATTCCCAACTTTAAGCTCATGGATCTTTTTCTTGATTTGAGCAGCTTGTTCTGTGCTATCTTGGTAATCAAGGCCTTTTAAAAGACCATGTGCATCGTAGTAATTGCCCTCAGACAACAATTCGAGTGCTTTTTCATAACGATGGTTCTTAACTCGAAGGTGCAAATGTTTTTCATTTCGTTCGTTCAAACGGACAAGATCCTTCATCTTATCGCCGCCGTAACGAACAACTTTCTGGTAATATTTGTTTCCACTGAGAAGTCCCCAGTACCTAGATAAGTCTTCCTTGCGACGGATTTTCAGCTGCGCCATCAGTTTGCCCAGATAAGCCCACGCATTTTCGGGGTCCTTCTCGAGGATCCGTCCACAATAACTGTCCGCGTCCTCCCAATTCCCATCTTCCAGAAAAATGAATACCCGTTTTTCGTTTCGTTCGTTCAACCGGACAAGATCCTTCATCTTATCGCTACCGTAACGAACAACTTTTTGATAGTTTTTGCTGGCACGGAGGGGCATTTGGTACGCGGCCAGATCTTCCTTCCGATGAATGCGGAGTTCCGCCATTAGCTTGCCCAGATAAGCCCATGCATTTTCAGGATCCTGATCAAGAATCCTTTCACAATACGCATCAGCGTCCTCCCAATTCCCATCTTCCAGAAAAATGAATACCCGTTTTAGGAGAGTTTTGACTCCAGTCCCTACTGCGTTCGACACACCAGAGGTCTGGTTGGCAGGCGTCGAGTTGTCCTGCTGCGTGATCTTTTTGATTCCCCGAATCAGGTCTTGCATGAAGCCAAGCTTCGACATGTCCTGTGCTTGGAGATGTGAGAACTCATCCGGAAGATCATAGGGGTCCATGTCCTTATATGCTGGAATAAGAACCTTTTTGCCGCCGCTCTGTTTTACAAGAGATAAATATCGGCTCCACTCATTTTTGACCCATACGGAATTGAAGTGTTCCTGTTTGGTGCCAAGCACCACCATCACTTTTGCCGAGTTGAGAGCAGCAAAAATATACGGCTCGTAAGCCGTTCCAAGTTTGTCTTCCAGCGTTATCCGTGAAAAGAAAACCTTAAACCCCTCTTGAGTTAGCTGATGATACAAATCATTGGCCAGTACAGAATCGGGAGTCCTTCGGCCGTTATGATCGGTCTCCTTGTAGCAAATGAACACGTCGAAGGGCTCTTCTTTCCGTGAAATGGCAAGAATACCCTTCTGGATTTCGTTAATGGCGTTCGCCTCTTTTTCGTAGATCGCGCGCTGATAACCGTCGGCGTACCGTAAAGCCGATTTGTAGTCATCGTCATTAAAGATTGACGTGAACTGTGTGCGGTTAACTGTCGGCACCCGTTTATGGGTTGCCGGATCCTCAACATATTCTATACCGTACCGACATAAAACAAGCGACCAATAGGCCTCGGCGTCGGATTTATCCTCGTTCAGGATTTGCTCGTAGATTCCCGTAGCCTTATCGAACTCGTTATTTCTTCGGAAATGATTCGCGCGGTCATAAAGATTCGCCCGTCGGTCGTCATCGAGACGGGGCAACGTCTGCTGAGTTCCACAGTAATCGCAGACGCCAACCGAAGCACCCTCTTTAACTTCGATCGATCCGCCGCACATTTTACATCGGAAGACGGGCATTATATCAACTTTCTAAAAACTGGTTTTTCCTAAAAATCGCACCATAGCTCCAATATTCGCATTTACACTTGTGGCAGTGTGGAGACTCCTGTTATTGGGGAAATTTATGGTTCAAGATTGATCTGTATAGCAGGGCGGACACCATATGTGTCAGCGTTGACAGTTGAACCGGCAGTTAGAAGATCACCGTACACATTAACGAAGGCTGCTTGATCAGAATAATGACCAGGAGACCGTAGCCAATAGCTGCAATAAGCTGGGAGATATTTTAAGGAAGAATCTAGGAGCGTTCTATCTATTCCGCAGGAGACCGCATATCTTGTGGCTTCACATTTTCTCGCACCTTCGGAATTAAAGTAATCTTCAGCTTCCTTTTCACTGAGAAGAAACACTTTGTCGGTTGTATTCTTTCCAGCTGACACTTTGAATACCGGATTGTTATCCGCAGGGACGGTTGTGACAGCGATGTAACTTTGTTCATCCGGGGTGAATGAGGTGTTCAGAAAATCGGTATTCAACCATTTCCGTAATGAGCAGGTTTCCCAGGTGACTTTTGAATCTGTGCCATTGTATGGTTTACAGTCCAGAACATACCTACTGACTAAAAATATCCGACTTTTATCCTTAGCTAATACCAACCATTCAATAGCTTCTTTACCATTTGAATCGTTGTTGTCTTGTTCGTAAGATCCAACTGTTACATAAGAACCGACTTCCGCTTCAGAAAGTAAAAGCTTTTGATATTGAGGCATACGATTAATCGATTCCAATAAATCTGCACTATCCTCATAATTAAGACCATCTAACAACTCATACGCTGCCTTGTAGTCGCCAGAATCCATCAATACACGTGCTCTATCGTACTTACTTGATGCAACTTCGTCATATTTACCAATTTCAAAAAATAATTTGTATGCAGTTTCATAGTCGCCGGAATCCATCAATGCATGTGCTCTATCGTTTTTACTTGACATCACGGCTTCGTTGTCGCCGATTTCCCTAAACAATGCATATGCACTTTCGTAATCCTTAGTGTCGAGTAACGCAATTGCTCTATCGCGCTTACTCGACACGATCGCTTCATTGTCGTCAATCTCACCGAATAACACATATGCTTCTTCGTAATGCTTAGAATCAAGTAATGCCTGTGCTCTATCACGCTTATTTGAAGTGATTGTTTCGTTATCCCCGATCTCTTTTAATAACGCATATGCCGTTATGTAGTCACCAGAATCAAGCAATTCTATCGCTCTGCCGTGCTTGCTTGACGCTACCCCATCTTCATCGCTTATTTGTGCAAACAGAGCCAACG
This sequence comes from uncultured Planctomycetota bacterium, assembly GCA_902796885.1. Lineage (GTDB taxonomy): Bacteria > Planctomycetota > Planctomycetia > Pirellulales > Thermoguttaceae > RUG695. The sequence goes on along the minus strand of CADBQY010000119.1, from coordinate 863 downwards.
CAGCTTCATAGTCACCTGAATCAAGTAACGCATGTGCTTTGTCACGTTTGTGATTACGGATGATAAATGACATCAAGATGGTGAATACAACTATAATACAAAAAACGGCAACGGCAATCAGAAGTATTTTGCGTATCTTTGTAATCATAATACGCCGTTTTTCCATCGCCTCCGCAATACGCTGCTGTTCCCGTTTTTCTGCCGCAATGCGCTGCTGTTCCTCCCTCACCCTGATCTCTTTGATTTTTTGCAGACAAATAGATTTTTGTTCGTCTGCATCTCTCCAGCCTGAGATCGTATGAAAGGATTGGCTTGCCTTCTCATAACCAGTTATAGACTCATGGGACATCAGAGATTTTGCGGTATCATAAATGGCGTCCTTTCGACAGTTTTCCGCTTTATCAAGGCACCGTTCAGCGAGGGAATCAGCATCCTTAAAACCGGATATCGTTTTAAAAATCTTTGCCGCAGCGGAATACGCTATCTCGCCCTTTGCTGCATTCATTGCGTCAACAGCTTTTTTGTAAATTCCCATAAGACGATCGTTTTTATTGCGTTCGTCGATACGGGTAATATAATCCTTCAGCTTGTCGCTTCCAAAACGGATGATCTTCTGATAATTTATGTTATCGCTTAGATCTTGTTTGTACTTGACGAGATCCTCTCGCCGGTGGATGTGCAATTCCGCCAACATCTTGCCAAGATACGCCCACGCATTTTCGGGATCCCGATCAAGTACCTTTTCACAGTACATATTGGCACTTTCCCAGTCTCCATCCTCCAAAAACAAAAACGCGCGTTTGAGCAGAGGCTTCGTGTCGAGACCAACGGCATTGACCGTGCCGTCTTCTCTAACGGTCTGT
>CADBQY010000118.1 GCA_902796885.1 uncultured Planctomycetota bacterium | reverse complement strand
TCGGCGATCCGCGGCCGACCGTCGAACGGGCGCCCGACGACCCGGCGGCGGCGAAGCCGGCGGAGCTCGAGTCGATTTCGGCGAGTCTGATTCCCGCCGAGTTCCTGCTGGCCGACACCGGCAGCGCCGTGGTTCGCAGCGCCAGCGCGTTCGACCGGCTGATGAATTACCTTGCGCCCGTCTGCCTGATCGCCGCCAAGAAGTCGCAGCTGCGCGAACATCTCCCGCACGCCTGGCCCGAGCTGTCGGCCCGCCTTTCGGGCGCCGACGAACGGACGGGAGAGTTCCTCCTGATGACCGGCCCGAGCCGGACCGCCGACATCGAAAAGATTTTGATTCTGGGAGTGCACGGCCCGAAACGGGTCGTCGTGTATATCGTCGAAAACGAATAGCCGTTACGGAAAGGTTGTTATGCCGTCTTTCTCCGACCGTCTGGCGCTGGCCATCGCCGAAAAGAAAACCCCGGTTCTGGTGGGGCTCGATCCCCGCTGGGCGCAGCTTCCCGCAGTCTTCACCGACGGGGTCGGCGCGCCGACCGAGTTCGACGCCGCCGAGGCGTTTTCACGCTTCTGCCGCGAGGTGATCGACGCGGTCGCGCCCCTGGTTCCCGCGGTCAAGCCGCAGGCGGCGTTCTTCGAACAGTACGGGCCCGACGCGATGCGCGCGCTACACGGCGTGATCGCCTACGCCCAAAGCAAAGGCCTGTTGGTGATCCTCGACGGCAAACGGAACGACATCGGCTCGACCGCCGCGGCGTACGCCGCCGGAATGCTGGGCCGCGGCGCGTCGCCCTGGTCGGCCGACGCGCTGACCGTCAGCCCCTATCTGGGGGACGACAGCCTCGAGCCGTTCATCGAAACGGCGAAGACGCGCGGCGCGGGGGTCTTTATTCTGGTCAAGACGTCGAATCCGGGCGGGAAACTCTTTCAGGACCTGGTCGCCGACGGTAAACCGGTCTATCGGCACGTCGCCGAGTGGGTCGAGTCGGCGGCGCGCGCGTCGATTCCGCCCCGTTCGCCGAACCCGTACGCGAGTCTCGGCGCCGTGGTCGGCGCGACGTGGCCGGCGCAGCTCGCCGAACTGCGGCAGACGCTCCGCTCGTGCTGGCTTCTGGTTCCCGGCTACGGGAGCCAGGGGGGCGCGGCCCGCGACGTCGCCGGCGCGTTCGACCCGCGCGGAATGGGGGCGGTCGTCAACAACTCGCGCGGGATCATCTTCGCCCACAAAAAGCCGGAATACGCGCGGTTCGGCGAAAAGCGCTGGCAGGAGGCGGTCGAAGCCGCCACGCGCGATATGATCGACGCGCTGGCCGCCGAGACGACCGCCGGCAAGCTCCGGTAAGCCGCCCGCGGCGCGGCCGGACGGACGGCGTTTCACCAAAGGAGAGGGGTGCGATGGGACTGCGTGAATACGACGGGACGTGCGTTCGGATCGTTCTGAACGAAGGGGACGTGTACGAGGGGTTCTGTTCCCATCACGGCGCCGAGTACGGCGAGCATGAATTCGGACGCGCCGAGGAATCCCTTCAGATTCTCTCGTTTCTTATTTTTAAGAGCGAAATCCGCGACGTCGAGTCTCTGGAAGGGCGCGAGGGGCCCTACGGTATGTTTTCGGAGCCTTACGGCGCTCTGGAAGAAATGACCGTCGAAGAGGGGATCGACGCGATCGCCGAAGTCCTTTTTTCCGAAGAGACGGAACATATCCGCCGCGTTCTTTGCTGTTTGGAGAAGTATTTTCTGCCCGGCGGGAGTTACCGTCTGACCTGCCGCGCGCCGCTGGTCGACGTCTTAAGGGAACTCCTGACCGTCAGCCAGGACCCGCGGATTCGGGACGGGGCGGAAACGCTCCTCGACATGGCGGCGGAGGGGGGCGCGGAAGAGGACGCGTGAACGTTTCCCCGCGCCGGAATGATTTTTCAACGGAACGTCCCGTCACAGGAGATTTGACGATGAACGAGATTTTTATGCGGCGGAGTATCCGCCAATATGAGCCGCGGCCGGTCGAGCCGGAAAAGATCGAACGGATTCTGCGCGCGGCGATGGCCGCCCCTTCGGCGGGGAACCAGCAGCCGTGGGAGTTTTACGTCGTTCGCGACCGGAAGAAGATCGCCGAGCTGGCGAAGTCGCACGAGTACGCCGGCTGCGCGGCGGGCGCGCCGGTCGTGATCGTTCCGTGCGTCAAAACCGACGGGCTCCGGTTTCCCGAACTGGCCGAAATCGACCTGGCGATCGCGACCGAGAACATTCTTTTGGAGATCGTCGCGCAGGGTCTCGGCGGCGTTTGGCTCGCGATCGCGCCCCTGACCGAACGGGTCGAAAAGGTCAGCGCCATCCTGGGACTCGGCGCCGGTCTTCGCGCCTTCGCGCTCGTCCCGCTCGGGTATCCCGCCGAGACGAAAGAACCGCAGGACCGGTTCCGGCCGGAACGGGTTCATTATGTTGACTGAGGTCATGTTTTTTGTTGACCGGGTCATAAAAATCGGGAATTTATATTGACCGGGAGAATAACGCCGCCGGCCGCGCGAGCCGGTTCGCAGCGAAGAAAAAGGAGAAACGATGAAACGAAAAGTCAACTATACCGAGTACGCCCAACGGATCGCCGAGGCGCTGCCGCGGGGGATCCTCCTTGGCACTAACGGCGAGAAGTTCAACGCCATGACGATCGCCTGGGGCGCGCTGGGGACTTGCTGGGCGGTGCCGATCTTTACCGTCTACGTCCGGTACAGCCGCTATACGAAAGCGCAGCTCGACGCCACCGGCGAGTTCGCGATTTCGGTGCCGCTCGGCGCGCTCGATCCGAAGATCAACCGCGTCTGCGGGTCGATGTCGGGCCGCGACGTCGATAAGGTCAAGGAGGCGGGTCTGACCCTCGTCGAGCCGGAATTGATCGGCGTGCCGGGGATCAAGGAATGCCCGCTGACCCTCGAGTGCAAAGTCCTCTATTCCCAGCCGCAGGAGCTCGACCGGATTCCGAAAGAGATTCTCGACCGCTTCTATCCGCAGAACGTGCCGGGAACGTTCCCGATGGCGAACCGCGACGCGCACGTCGCCTATATGGGCGAAATCGTCAACGCGTATATCATCGAATAGGTCCCCGAGCCGGGGCGGGCAATGATTCCCGTCGTTGTTTCGCCGGGGCCGACGACGTCAGCTCGTTGGCTGCCGCGCGTTCGTGCCCGGTCCGCGAGCCGCGGCGGGCAATGATTCCCGTCGTTGTTTCGCCGGGGGCCGA
>CADBQY010000117.1 GCA_902796885.1 uncultured Planctomycetota bacterium | reverse complement strand
GAGGACGCCGCCACGGTCGGCGACGACGGAGTCCGGGTCTTCGGTCCCGACCAGGGGGAATATGTGCCGCTTGCCAATACGATGCTTGCCGTCGAAACTCCCGAGGATTTCAGTTACAAAGATTGCAGAGAACGGCTGAAAGGGGATACCATGCCCGCCGCGGTCATTTCCGGCGTTGTCCTGGACACGATAGACAAACTCATCCGCATTGAACCGCACGAATTTCTCGACAGAGATGGCCGCCGATCCCGGAGAGGCAATAACACGATGAATATCAGCGAGTGCTACGACGGAGTGGAGTGGAGGCAGTTTGCCATCGCAGCCGACACCATCGACGGCAAAAGGGAAGAGGAGATACAGGAAGAGCCCGGTCCCGCTTACCGCATTTACGAGTCAGCAGGCGGAGAGGGCGGGAAATGGTACTGCTGCCGTCGCGTTACCGGATCCGGCGGGGAAGATGACATTCTGTGGAATGAGGAATCCGGCTTTCTTCCTTTGTATGTCATCGAAATCGCCGAACCCTATTGGATGAGCATAAAAAGAGCGCAGTGGAGCCGTTCCGGCGGAATCTATGTTCCCTCCGAAATCGATCGGGTCACATACAGCCTCAAGGAAGAAGTCAAAATGGAAAGTCGCGACAAGGTTGTTTTGACCGACACGCGGATCAACGAGCCGATCGATCCCGAAAAGTTTACCCTGCAGGCTTTGGAGCCGTCCGACGGCACGCTGATCTTAAACGATATTACAAACAAAGTGTTTGAATACGAGGGCGGGGAACTGCGTCCGGTGACGAGTTCCGGTTCCTGCAACGTCAGAAAGTGAAACGTCGAAGGCGCGTTTTTGGGCCGGGACAGGATTTCGACCGCCGCACGCCGCGCGGCCGGATCTCTCCGCTTCGGAAGGGCGCAAAAAAAGGCGCAAACCGTAAGGTTTGCGCCTTTTTTCCACGGATGCATAAGTACAGCCGCTACTTATTGATTTGCACCGTGAACATCACCCCATGGATGAGTGTGCTTTCGTTCCGAAGTTTCTTGTCGTCGCGGACTCCGAAGAAACTGCCGTCCGGATTGATCCGATAGTCGTTGATCGTCGTGCTCCGCGCGATGTTCGCCAGATAGGTGAAGTCGTAACCGACTTTGAACGAAACGACCGAGGTCCAGTGCCACGCCGCCTCGACCTTGACGTTCGCGCCCGGCGACCACTGGTTGAAGTGCCGCGAGTAGGAGAACGAGTTGGCGACCGTGTTGATCGGGGAGTTGAGCGGGATCCCGCCGGTGTCGCTGAGATCGCCCGACTGGCTCGACTCGTATTTCAGACCCATGTAGCCGTCGCCGGACAGGTTCTGACGGTTGAACCCGGCGAAGAAGGTCCCTTCTCCGGAGAGGCGCCAGCGGTTGTTCGACAGCGTGTAGCGTCCCCCGATCTGCGGGCCGATGATCTGGTTGTCGGCGTCGAAGTTCCAGCTTGAATACCCCAGATCGGCGCCCGAGAAGGAATCGCTGTCTTCGTCGTAATCGTCGTATTCCTGGTCCTGACTCGAAATGTTGCCGCTCGGAGTGACGACGGTCGAACCTCCCTTGTTAAGGATGTTGACGATGGTGTTGGTGTAGTGCGAGCTCGTCTTGGTCGTCGCGTGGGCGAAAAGCTCCATTTTGTCGTCGAAGACGTGATATTTCACGCCGGCGAGGAATTCCAGGGTCCCGAGACGGAACGGGTGGAACCGGTAGGTGTACATCGCCTCGACGCACCACGTGTTCACCTTGGTGTTGAACGTGTAGGTGTCGAAGACGATCGGGATCGGCGCGAACGCGTACTGCGCGCCTTCCTCGTCGTTGTTGTTGTTATTGTTCGTATTGGTGTTTCCGTTCGAGTAGCTGTGGTCGCTCGTCTGCCCGCCGTAGAGGTCGATCAGCGCCCAGAGGTGCCCGATCCGCCCCTGATGGTAAGCTTCGTAGGTCGCCATCGAGACGAACTTGTCGTCGGCCCAGACGTAGTACTCTCCCGCGCCGTCGACGTACTCGTCGAGGAGAACCGTCTGCGGGTCGAGAATATTGACCGAGGCGTCGATTCCCTCTTGGCGGAGACGCTGCGGGGTGACGATCGTCCCTTTCACCGACCAGCCGTGATGGCCGCGCTGATTCCCGACCTCAAACTGGCTGACCGAGGTGAAATCGTGATGAAGCGCGTCGGTCGAGATCTGGTTCGTCGTCTTGATCGCGGTGAACGCCCCTCCGGCCGTTCTCGAAATCAAATACGGCGTGTCGGCTACCGAACCGTATTCGTAGCCGACCTTGGTGCTCGACGGCAGCGAGATCGTCATCAATCCGGCGCCAATGCTTCCGTAAAGTCCTTCGTGCATGTAGGCTCCGCCGCCGAACTGATCGTCAGGATACGGTGAGAAGAACCGCATCTGGGAGATCTGAGCGCTGGCGTGGGCCGTCATTAACAGGAACAGGCCCAGGCAGGCGATAGCTAACTTCAACTTTTTCAGAGACATGGTGCAATCCAATCTGCTCACATAAAACATCCATGTAGTTCAGGCTCCAAACAGATAAACCTGTCCGAAACCTACGGCTGTAGCGGTTTTATCGGATATTCCAAAAGTAACAGTTGAGTGATAATCGCTAGAATCGGAAAATTTTATAAAGAAGGACTAATCGGAAGTAAAATGGGTAATCTGGGCAAGTTACATCCGGCCCATGCGGCGCAGAAGAAGTTTAATGTCTTCCCAGGTATCCCGTTTTGCGGCCGGATTCCGCAAAAGGTAGGCCGGGTGATAGGTGCAAACGACCTGAATCCCCCGGTAATCGTGGATCTTTCCGCGGAGCCTGCCGATCGCCTGGTCGGTCTGAAGAAGGTTCTGAGCGGCGACCGCGCCGAGACAGCAGATATATTTGGGCGCGATCGTTCGGAGCGTTCCGTCGAGGAAAGGGCGGCAGCAGGCCGCTTCGTTCGGGAGCGGGTTTCGGTTCCCCGGAGGCCGGCATCGGACGACGTTACATATATAGACGTCTTCCCGGCGCATTTTCATCCCTTTGACGATAATGTCGGTCAGGAGCTGCCCGCTCCGGCCGACGAAAGGTTCCCCCTGCCGGTCTTCGTCGACTCCCGGGCCTTCCCCGATAAAAACGAGCTCGGCGTCCGGATTTCCGACGCCGAAGACGGTCTGCGTCCGATTGGCGACCAGCTCGGGACAAAGGACGCACGCCGAGACGGCCCGCGCCAAGTCGCGCAGGATCGCCTCTTTGGCTCGGGTCGAAAGTCCCGGCTTGATTTCGGCCAGCGTCTTTTCGAGCGGGGTTTGGGAAGGTCGTTTCGCCATAGCGTCGTCGGGAGCCTGAACGGGCGGCTCCGCGCCGGGATCGGCGCGGAGCGCCTTTTCGGTAAGGGGCACGGGTTCCAAGGCCGGCGCCGCGGGGAGATCCGTGACGCCGGCCCGGTTCGCGTCTTCAAAAAAGTCGGCCAACAGGTCGGTCAGACGGGAGGGGCGGTTCATCACTCGCCCCGAAGCGCCTTGTTCGAGGCGGACATCTTGTCGACCGGCATTTTGATCACTTCGCGGTCGTACGACATCAGGCCGTTGACTTCGATTTCGCAGTCGGTGGTCTGGGTATAAACCGCCGCCGAAAGACCTTTGCCGATCATCTCTTTCAAGGTGACGTTCATCGCGTCGTACTTGCGGAAGAGTTCGTCCTTGTCTTCGAACGTGGCGTAGCCCCAGTTCCCGTCCTCTTTCCAGGAATGGCCTTTGATCGGGAGTCCCAGCCCGCCGTATTCGCCCAGGACGGTGGCGCGGGTCTCCTCGGCCGGGAACATGTCCGGTTCGGGATAGTGGTGGCGGTCGTGGACGCTTCCGCAGGCGCGGTCGGCCCAGCCGCTGACACAGTTCACCAGACGGGTCGGGTCGAGCTGACGGGTCATTTCGACGATCCGCTCGGTGTCGTACTGGCCCCACCCTTCGTTAAACGGCACCCACATGATAATGCAGGGGAACGACTTGAGACGCGCGATCATCGCGGCGTATTCCGCTTCGAACTGAGCCGCCGAGGCGGGAGTGCGGACGATGTCCGGATCCTCGTGCCCGATATAGGCTTCGCCGGAAGGCATATCCTGCCAGACGAGGATTCCCAGCTCGTCGCAATGGCGGTAGAAGCGGTCCGGTTCCGACTTGACATGTTTGCGGAGCATGTTGAATCCGAACGCCTTGGTCATTTCCAGGTCGAAACGGAGCGCCTCGTCGGTCGGCGCGGTGTAGAGACCGTCGGGCCACCACCCCTGGTCGAGCGGGCCGTGCTGGAAGAGGAATTCCCCGTTCAGGAGGATCCGGGTGATCCCGTCGTCGGTTTTGCCGAGCGAAATCTCGCGCATGCCGAAATAGGAATCGACCGCGTCGATCACCTCGCCCCCTTTCAGAAGCTCGGCGCCGAAATCGTAGAGGTTCGGGGTGTCGGGGGTCCAGAGTTCGGCGTCGGGATAGGCGACGGTGATCGCGGCGCGGCCGTCGGCGACCGCCATCGTTTTGCCGGCGATCTTAACGAACGTGCCGAGCGAGTCGCCCGCCACTTCGACGTTGAAGGTCACCGTCTTGGCGGCGATGTCCGAAACCGGATTGATCGAGGCGATATAGGCGTCGGCGACCGGTTCGAGCCAGACGGTCTGCCAGATCCCGGTGTTCGGGGTGTACCAGATCCCCCCCGGATTGGTGAGCTGTTTGCCGACCGGCTGTTTGCCGGCGGGATCGTCTCCGTCGACGACCTCTTTGGTCGGGTCCCAGACGGTGACGGTCAGCTTCTGCTGCCCCTCGGCGAGCGCGTCGGTGACGTCGAACGTGAACGGATCGTAACCGCCGCGGTGCCGGCCCAGGTGTTTGCCGTTGAGCGAGACGTCGGTCTGCCAGTCGCACGCGCCGAAATGAAGGAGAATCCGTTTCCCGGCCCAGTCGGCGGGGACGGCGAACTCGCGGTTATAGATCAGAAGGTTGTCTTTTCCGACCGATTGGGCCACGCCCGAAAGGGCCGATTCGGCCGGGAAGGGGACGAGAATCTTCCCCTGGGGCGCGGCGTCGGGCCGCGCGACCGGAGTGATCGCGTAGTCCCACAGGCCGTTGAGGTTCATCCAGTCGCCGCGGACCAGCTGCGGGCGCGGGTATTCCGGATGAGGGGCGTTCGGGTCGACGTCTTTGGCGAACTTCGACAGGAGAATCCCTTCGGCGGGTTTCCAGTCGGCGGCGTCGAGCGCCGAGACGGCAAAAAGGGCGGCGGTCAGCGCGCCAAGGAGTAAGAATCGGTTTTTCATCTTTGGTTTTCCGGTATGGGTGATCTGAAAGAGGGAAGACCGGAAAAACGTCCCGATCTGCCCCCGGCGCGGGGCGCCTGACAAACAACGCACCTTTCAGTCTACTTGAAAAGAGGGCGGATTTCAAGAATTGAGTCGGTTTCTCGCCGAATTTTTCGGACAGGTCTATTTTTCGGCGGGAGGGTAGAACCCGACCCGCACCTTGGCGGCGGGGACTTTGAACGGCGTCTGCTGCGGAATGGTGAGCGAAATGACCTCCCCTTCGTAGGGGAACCGCGCCAGAGCTTCCGCTTTCCGCCCCATCGATTCTTCGTTCCCCTCTTCCCAAAGGAGGACGCCGCCCGACCGGCGGAACTCCTCTTCGGTGGCCCAGAGGGGGTCCCAGAGGCGCGCGCGGTCGGGACCGTAGACCGAGACGTTCTGAGTGAGCCATTCGTCGCCGATCACGAAAGGGATCGGCCCGTCGTATCGTTCGCGCCAGAGACGGGTGACCGCTTCGGCCAGCTGTTTTCCCGGATAGTGGTAGCGGGAGGCGTGACCCTCGATCGCCGGCGCCAGATAGACGCCCAAAATGAACAAAACCATAATGACCGCCGGAACGGCCAGAGCGACGGTCTCCGCCGCGCGGAACGGACGGGATTCGGCGTCGAACCGCAGACGGGTCAGGAGAAGGAGAGGGAAGAAATACCACAGATGGCAGCCGAGCGCCCCGCGCGGTGCGCTCCCCGAAATCAGGGCGAAGAGGAGCTCGATCGCCAGGGGGACGAAAAAGACGAAGGCGAGATAGACCGCGCGGATCGATCGGAGCTTTTCCGTCTCCGCGTCGGAAGGAAGGGGGGGCGCGGCGGTCTTCCCGCGGCCCGCGACGAGCGGAATCAGGGGGAGCGAAATCGGCGCGACGTAAAGGAGCTGTTCGGCCAGAAAGGCAAGCGGCGCCGCCAGATGCCCGAAGAGGGAGGGGATCGGGTTGTCGGACGCCGAGGCCGCGGCGTAGGCGAACTGGGCGAAGTTGTGATCGACGTTCCACTTGAGGAGGGGAAGGTAAATGACGAACGCGGCGGCGGTCGTCAGCCAGGGACCGGGCGAAAGCCAGCGCCGGGGGGAACGGGCCAGCAGATAGAGGACGATCGCGAAGGCGAGGAAGACGATCGTCATCTTGCAGTAGATCCCCAAGCCGAGCGCGGCGCCGGTCAGGAGCCACCAGCGCTTCCGATTCGATTCGACGCTCCGCAGGCCGAAATAGGCGGTCCAGATCCAGAAGAGGCCGAGCGTCGTGTTGTTGTTATACAGAGTGCTTTCGAAGTGAAAGAAGTAATACGACATCATACAGAAGGCCGCGAGCGCCGCCCCTTTGGGCGGAAGGTATCGGGCGCTCATCGCGCCGATGCCGGCCAGGGAAAGGAAAACGCAGATCTGCGAGGTCAGGTAGGGGGCGACGGCCGCCCGGCCGGTGAGCGTGTAGACGATCTCCAGAAGCCAGCAGGTCAGCGCGCCGTGTTTCGGCGTGGCGAGCACCCAGTTCTGGCCGGTTAGGATCATCTCCATCACGTCGGGCCGGTAATTCGCGATCACGAAGACCGGCGCAACGGTCCAAAAGAGGGAAAAAACCAGGAGTATACTCCAGTATCGGTCGGAAAGAGCCGGGACGGCGGACGGTTTCATGGCGAGACGGTTTCCTTCGCTTCGGATTCCGGCGGAATGAGCGCGATTCCGACGGAAACCTCCTGTTTCGCGTAACGCGATTTCGGTTTAAAGGTGTAGACGCCGACGGCGCGGACGCCGGGGAAGTCGCGCCGAAGCGCGCCGAGGAACTCGTCGTCCCGCTTACCCGCGGTCCAGAGGAAAAGACCCCCTTCGCGCCGAACGTCGTCGAGCGAACCCCACGACGCGTGGCTCGGGCCGGAATAGACGCGCGCGCGGTCGCGGCCGTAAACGCTGACGTTGCCCGCCAGCCAGGGCCAGGCGTCGTAGAGGGCGCCGCCGGTCCACGGTTCGGCCATGACCCAGGGGAGCGGTTCGGCGTATTCGGCGTGCCAGACCGATTCGGCCTGCGCGGCGATCTCTTTTCCCGGAAAATGGTAGCGGGGCAGGTTCTTCTCGAAAAGAGGGGCCAGCGGTACCAAAACGGCGAGCGCGAACAGACAGATCGCGTCGAACGCCAGCGAGACGCCGCAGCTGCGCCGGACCGCGCGGGGCGAACGGTCGCGTCCGAAAAAGACGAGCGCCCAGACCGAAAGGGGCATCCAAATGTGACAGCCCAGGTCGCAGCGCAGATAGACGCCTCCCAGCGCCGACCACGCCAGATTAAAGAGGAGCGGTCCGAAAAGGAGCCAATTCAGGTAGCGGAGCTTCCACGCGTCCTGCGGGACGGGGTTCGGCGTCGCGGGTTCGGCGGCGCGGTTCCGGTTCCACAGGATCGGCAGGAGACAGAAAAGGGGAGGGAGGACGAGCGGGAGCTGATTGCTCAGAAATTCGAGCGGCGCGAAAACGTGGCCCCGCCATCCCGCCTGCCGCGGGGCGTTCCCCGCCGCGTAGGCCAGAGAGGCGAAGAACTCGCTTCTCACCAGCCAGACGATATACGGCGTGAAAATCAGAAACGCGGCGGCCGTCGAAATCCAGGGGCCCGCGGTTCGCCAGAGATGCCGCTTGTCGCGGTCGGCGATCAGAAACAGGACGATCGCCGCCGCCAGGACGGCTTCGGTGTATTTGAAGTAAAGACCGAGCCCGATTCCGGCTCCGGCGGCGAACCACCATCTTGTTTTCCCGGTGTCGATCGCCTTAAACGCCAAATACGCGGCGAAGATCCAAAACGCGTCGAGCGTGACCGAGTTGTTGTAGCGCGTTCCCTCCATCTGAAAGAGGTACCAGTAGCCGAACATCGAAAGGGCGGCCGCCAGCGCCGGGCCGGGGGCCATGTATTCCCGCGCCAGCCGGTGTATCGACCAGAGGGCCAGGAGATTGAAGAGCGCGGCGGTCAGCGAAGGGGCGACGGCGATCCCGGCGGCGCGCGAGACCAAATCGAGAAGGTTGGCGGTGAGCGCGGGGTGCGAGCCGCTTCCGAACGTCCATTCCCGCCCGACGAAGAACTGCTCGACGATGTCGAGCCGAAAGTTCGGGAAGACAAGGGTCGGTACGACGGTCCAGAGCGCCGCGAAACCGAGCGCGGCGATCCAAAACCGCCGCGCGGCCGAAACGGAGGTCAGAGGTCGAAAACAATGATCTTTCATGGGGCAGATTTTATCGGGTACCGCCGAAAGGGACAAGCCGAAATCCGCGAGCCGCGGTGGGCGATGATTTCCGTCGTTGTTTTGGGACGGCCGACGGCGTCCGCTCGTTGGCGGCCGCGCGAACTTTCCCTCGCGTTGTTCGGCGAGCCGCGTCGGGGTGCGAAGCCGCACGGGCGATAAAGGCGTCAGCTCGTTGGCTGACGCAAACGCCAGTGCGACCGCCGAAGGCCGGGAGCCGATCATTGCCAACCCGGGCTCCGGGTTCCCGTCGCGGTTTCTGCGCCGGTCTTTTCTCGGCGCGGGAAAAAGTGTATCATCGTAAAAGAAGAAGTTATTTCAAGGTTTGTAACAAATGACAAAAGAAACGGCCGACAACCGAAATCTGACGGCCCGCTCGTTTAAGGCGGTCAGTCTGGTTCTCGTCTTTCAGCTGGCGGCGCAGATCTTTCAGATCGTCCTGGGAATCTGCCTGGTCCGGATGCTCGAGCCGTCCGACTACGGGATCGTCGCCATGCTGGCGATCTTCTGGGCGGTCTGCAACGTCTTCGTCGACGGCGGATTCGCCCAGGCGCTCCTGCAGTGCCGGACGGTGACCTCGCGCGACCTTTCGTCGGTTTTTTATTACAATTTCGCGCTGAGCTTTCTCTTCTGCCTTTTGATGATCGCCGCCGCCCCCCGGATCGCCTCGTTCTACGGGGAAGAGATTCTGATCAAAACGATCCGCGTGTCGGCGTGGACCCTTCCGATCACGGCCGTCGCCGCCGTTCCGAAAGTGATCCTGGGCCGAAAACTGATGCAGGGGAAGATTTCGGTCAGCCAGCTCGTGGGAAACGTCGTCAGCGGCGTCGTGACGTTTTATCTGGCGTATAACGAATACGGGGTTTGGGCGCTCGTCTGGCAGAACTTTCTGGCGGTCGCGGTCACGTCGCTCTGTATCCTCCTTTTCGTGCGGTGGGTTCCGAGTCCGGAATTTTCCTTTTCGGCCTTGTGGAAACATTTTAAATACGGCTCGAAGCTCCTCGCCTCGCGCCTTCTTTTCACCTTTTTCGGCTATATCTACAACGTCGCGATCGGAAAGGTCGAGACGAAGGAGACCCTTGGCCTCTACGAGCAGGGACGGCGTTACGCGCAGAAGATCCCCCGGTGCGTTCAGTCGGCGTTCGACACCGTCCTCTTTCCCGCGTTCTCGAAAATTCAAGACGATATTCCCCGTCTCCGCGCCGCGTTCGCCCGCGCTCAGCAGGTTTCGATGGGCGCCTTCCTCTTTACCGGGATGGCGATCTTCACCCTCTGCTATCCGGCGGTTTCGGTCGTTCTTTCCGAAAAGTGGGTTCCGGCGGTTCCCTACTGCCGGTTTCTGGTCCTGGCGATCCTCTTCTATCCGGCGGAAAACCTGGGCCGGAACCTGATCAACTCGGTCGGTAAGTCGGGAACGACTCTCTTTCTGAATATCGTCTCCCAGGGAATGCTGGGAGTGAACGTCGTGATCTTGCTGATTTGGGGGCTTCCGACGATGCTGGTCACGAACATCGTCGGTACGTGGCTTTGCGATCTCCTCTTCGCCCGCTATACCGCCCGCGAACTGAATTATCCCGTCCGGCGGCAGTTCCGCGATAATCTCCCCTATTTTCTCTTTTCGCTGATCGCCTGCGCCGTCGCGTGGGAGATCTATATTTTGCTCTGGAATTGGAACCGTATCGCCAGCCTCGCCGCCGCGGCGTCGGCCGCCCCCCTCGTTTACGCCGCGCTGAATATCGTCTTTAAGACGAGCGCGTGGGCCGAGCTGGCGTCGATTTGGCGCCGCCGCTTTCCGCGCCGAAACAGGGAAGGCGCCCCCCCCGCGGAGAAGAAAGACGCCTCGAAAGAGAAACAATTTTCCTAAAAACAGACGGCAACCCTTGTTGCAACTTGACAAAAGTCTGTTGTTTGGTATTCTTTTATTAAAGGCTCACTGTTGTTTTCGGGAGGTTCATGTTGATCGGTACGACTCTTTCTTTTACTTCGCGCGGCTTCGGCGCGCGGCTTTTGCTGTGGTTTCGCGTTTCCCGCGGCGTTTTTCTGTTGGCGGGCGCTCTCTTTTCGGGAACGCTCCGGGGGCAGGACGGGTTCTCGGCCCGCGATTTTCTTAAAGATTTCGCCGCTTCCCGGGCCGAGCCGAGCCGTTCGGCCGACGATTCGGCGGAGAGCTCGCGCTCGGACGCGCCCCTCACGATTCTCCGTCCCTCTCCGTCCGACGGCGAAGACGCGGAGGATTCGGAAGAACCGGCCGCGAAAGATCCCTTGACGCGCCAAGAAGAAAAAACCGCTTCCCCTTTACGGAGTCTGGCCGCCGCCGCCGCGGATCTGGCGTTTCGCGAAAGGAGTTATTACATTAACGACCAAGAGGGGAACGGGAAGTTTCACGGCGCGTTCGTCTCGGCCGCGTGGGACGATTTCGCCGCCCTGGCCGAGTACTGCGAAGATCACCGGATGGAGCTCCGGCTGGAGTATCTGCCTCTGATGAATACGTTCGACGTGGGGAAGTGCCGCCGGGTGAAGCTGACCGAGGCGCCCGACGGCGGCTGGGTCTACGATTTCTTCTGGAAACCGAACAACGCCAAAGGAAAGGAACAGATCCTCCTGACCGTGACCCTTTCCGAGTCGGGGCTTGCGGCGGAACAGAAAGAATGTCTCGACACGACCCTGGACGCCGAGACGGCGATCCTCGCGCTGGACCATATCCGTCTGGGCGTTTTGCGCTGGAGTCTCCTCGACGAGGGAGCGCCGGACGGCGAGCCGGCCGACGGCGCGTACACGTTCGTAACGCCTCTTTTCGCGCCGATTGAAATTTCCGATAAGTTCGAGCCGTCCCCCCAGGCGATTTCGATCGGCGAACGGCTCCAGAAGAAGGACGTGCTTCCCGACCTGAACTTCGACGCCGACACCGAGATGAAAGTGACCCTCGCCTCCTGCGCGGGTCTCGATCCCCTGGCCAAGGGGGGGCGAACGTCCTTTTTGATTTCGGACGGCTCGTTCGAGTACACCGTCACCTTTGCGGTGGCGCCGACCCCGAAAAGCGCCGACGACCGCCAGCTGATCACCGTGGCGCTGATCAACGGTCTGCCCGCCGACGAGGTGGTCAAGGAGTTCTTTTTCAATTCGGGGATCATCGAACAGGTCAACGCGTCGATTTACGAAAGAGAGCTGATCATCGCCGGACTTCAAAACAGCTACGTGCTCGTTCCGAACGTCAGCTCTTCCGATCCGGTGGTGCAGAAGGAGCTCTTCTCGCAGCGGAAGCGGCTCGAACGGATCAACCGCAACATCGACTCGCGGATCCGGAAATACAGCGGCCAGATCGGCCGGCTTCGCAAATCGCTCGACGTCGAGCTGGGCAAACGCCTAAAGAAAAACCTGAAATTCTTTCAGGACCGGTTCGCCGTGACCTATAAAATCTATCTGACGAACAAGGCGATCGGCCCGGACGAGTTCCTGTTGTGCGACTCGTTCGCCGAGCGCGAAGATTACCGGCCGCGCGACGACGAAAACGCCGAACCGGAACGCGGCGTCTTCGACGACGAAGAGATCGACCCGAGCCAATTCGACGTGGAAGAGATCGACGACGAAGACAAAGAGCTCTCGGCCGGCGGCGGCGAGCCTTCCTCGCCGAAATCTCCGGCGGCGGGAAAGAAAAAGAGCGCGAAATAAGACGGAAATGACAAATTCTCAGACGATCGCCCTGCGTGGCGGCACGATTTCGGTCGGCGGTTCCGCGGGAACGCGGAACATCCTCAACGGCGTGACGGTCACGTTCCGCCGGGGCGAGTTCGTCGGGATTCTGGGCGCGTCCGGTTCGGGAAAGTCGACGCTGATCAAGGCGCTGGCCGGGATCAATCCCCTCTCGAGCGGCGAAGTTCTCTTGGGCGGCGCGGCGATTTCGAAAGAGCGTCTGCTCGGCGATCCGCGGATCGCGTATCTGCCGCAGGACGTGGTCATCCACGAGAAGCTCTCGTGCCGCCGCGCGCTGGAGTATATCGCCCGGCTCAAAAACGCGGGGGAAACCGCCGAGGAGCGCGGCAGGATCGTCGACGCGGTTCTGGCCGAGACCGGAATGACCGAGTTTCAGCAGACGCCGATCTTCCGGCTTTCCGGCGGACAGCGCAAGCGCGCGGCGCTGGCCGCCGAGCTGATCGGCGACCCGGAAATCCTTCTTTTCGACGAGGTCACCTCCGGTCTCGATCCGGCGACCGACGAAGAGATGATGCGCCTTTTCCGCCGCCTGGCCGATCGCGGAAAGACGGTGATCTGTATTACGCACGCGCCGGAGAACCTGAAATTCTGCCATCGGGTGCTGTACGTGATGGAAGGGCGGGTGATCTTTTCGGGACCCCTTCCGGAATGTCTGCGCTTTTTCGCCGCCCGGTCGATCAAAGAGGTCTACGAGAATCAGCGGCGGGGAACCCCCGACCAGTGGCTGGCGCGCTACCGAAAATATTACGGCGGGCCCGAACCGGTGTCCGAAACCGGGCGGACCCATCCGGCGGTCCGCCGGACGGGGCTTTTTTCGCAGCTGGCGACCCTCACGCGGCGCTATACGCGGCTGCAGCTGACCGATCCGGTCAGCTGCTTTTTCCTCTTTTTGCAGACGGCGCTCATCGCGCTTCTTCTTTGCGCGTTCGGCGCGATCTCGCCGTCGGACAGCCTGGCCGAGCAGGCCCGATCGATCAAAGGGATCGTCTTCGCGATGCTACTTTCGATGCTCTGGTGCGCCGGCACGTCGAGCGTGCGCGAAATCGTCAAGGAGCGCTCGGTCTTCGAACACGAAAAACGGTTCGGCGTGCGGACGGGCCCTTGGCTCGTCTCCAAGCTCCTCTTTCTCTTCGGCGTGGTCGTCGTGCAGGCGCTGTCGATGCTCCTGATCGTCCGCGTCGGGACGCGCCTGCCCTGCGCGCCGGCGCCGGTCTTTTTTGTCCTGGTCTTCACCGGTTTTTCGGGGATCGCCGTCGGGCTGTTGGTTTCGGCGTTTTCGAAGACGTCGGAACGGTCGATGGTCGTTCTGCCGATCATCCTGATCGCGCAGGCGATCTTCGCCGGCGTTCTCTTTACGCTTTCGGGAATCACCGAATTTGCCGCCAAAGCGGCGGTTCCCGCCTACTGGTCCCTCCAGGGACTGATCGGCACTTTTTCGCAGGAGCTGCGCGAGGCGGGAAACGCCGGCGACCTGATCCTGGGATACGGAGTCGGCGCGGTCCGGTCGTCGGTTCTCCTCCTTCTGATGACGGCGGTTCCGCTGATTGTCACGAGCTGGCGGCTTTGCGGCGGGTTCCGCTCTCGGGACGAATCTCTCCGGAGCGCGGCGCACGCGGTTCCGCTGATCGTCGGCGTCGGGCTGATCCTTCTCTTCGGTTTCGGGAGCGAGCCGCGCGGCGTCGATAACGCGGCCGAACCGGAGCAGATCGATTTTATCTACGAAGAAATCGAAATCGCGCCGCTTTCGGAACTTCCCCAAACGCGGGTGCGGCGCGCCGCCGAGTCTCTCGCGGCGGACTACGGCGCCTATCGGAACGGCGAAGACGCCGCTCTGGCCCGCGCGTTCAACCTTCTCGAAAACCTGAAAGCGCGCGACCGCGAGACGTACGATTCCGAATCGCGCGAATGGATGCGCCTCAAGGAGCTGGTCGAGACGGCGCGCCGCGACGCGTATCGGAACGTCGAGATCTGTCCGAAGACCGAAAGGCTCGGCGTGCGCGCCCGGAAGGACGCCGACGCGCTCGAGACGCTCCTTGACGGGTTCGACGAGGGACGCGATCCGGAAGGGCTGACCCGCGCGTATAACTACCTGAAAAATATCGAAAAGAAAGACCCCGCCGTCTACGAATACGCGTCCCCCCGCGAGATGCGGCTGCGCAACCTGCGCGAGAAGATCGAACGGGCTCGGGAGCTCCTCGACGGACAATTTGAGACGATTCGGGACGAAATCGCCCGGTATGACCGGGGCGGGGACGACGCCGACTCGCGCCTGAAAGGGGCGAAGGAACGGCTCGAAGAGCTGACCGACCGGTATCCCGCGCTCAAGACGAGCCGTACGGTCGAGTCGCTCGCGCTGCAGGTGCGGGTGCGGTACCGGGAGCTGGCGGAACGCGAGTTGCGCGAAAAGATCGAAGAGGCGCTCGACGAATCGCGGGGCGAAGACTTCGCCGATCTCGAAACTCCCGAGAGGGAGGAGATGCCCGCCGAACCGGCGGCCGACAAGATCAAAACCCGCGGAAAGACCCCGGAACAGATCCGGGAGGAACGTGACCGGATCGCCGCGCGCGCCCGCGACGCGGCGCGCCAAACCCTGCGGCGGCAGCGCGAAAAAGTCCGCGCCAAACTCGACGAAGGGTACGCCGAAATCGACGGGAAACTCGCCGAAATCGACGAGGCGCTCGACCGGTTCGTTCGCGAATACCCCGCTCAAAAAGGGAAAGAACTCGAGACGAACCTGCGCCGCGAGGCCGACTTCGAACGCGCGCGCCTGAAAATCCTTCTGGCGGTCCGTGTGTATGAAAAGTCGGAGTTCCCCGAGTTCCTCGACGAGGCGGCGGAGTCGGCCAAAGGGCTTGCAAAGCCCGCGGTCTCCGCCGAACGCCGGGCGCGAGTCGACAAGGCGTATAACGAACTTCTCGAAGCGCTTCACGCGGCCGAGGAGAAAGAGATCCGCCGGAACGAGCTGTTCCGCGCCAAGTACGAGGAGATCGAAACCCGAATCGACGAGACCGGGAAGGCGCCGAAGAGCGCGTTGGCCGAACTGCGCGAATTGATACGGACCGACGCGGAACTCGAAAATTATTTTGAACTGCGCGAGCGGTCGCTCGAGACGAAAGGGGTCGGCGGGCTTCCCGAAAAGGGAACGCGGCCGGGCGAGACGGTCACGCTGACGATTCGAGGCGTCGAGTTCCCCTTCGCGTGGTGTCCCGCCGGTTCGTTCGCGATGGGGAGCCCCGAAGAGGAAGCCGACCGACAGGCGGACGAACTTCGCCACCGGGTGACCCTTTCGGAAGGGTTCTGGATCTTGAGGACCGAAGTCACACAAGAGATGTACGCCGCCGTTTCCGAATCGACCCCGCCGAGCTGGCAGTCTCCGACGAATCAGAAGTATCTCAAAGAATTCGTTTACAATCTGGTGAAAAAGGGGATTCCGCAGCAGCGGGCCGTCGAGGCGGCGAAACGCCTGAAGTTCGAGAAGTTTCCGGTCGAGTCGATCGACCGGGAACACGCGGTCGAGTTTTGCGACCGGCTCAACGAGCTCTTCCGCGTGAAAAAAGGGGGGGTGAAAGGTTTCGTCGCTCTGCCGACCGAGGCGCAGTGGGAATACGCCTGCCGCGCCGGGGGCGAGGGGCCGTATTCGACCGAACGGCTCGAGATCGCCAACGCCGACGAACGGCTGACGATCGCGGGCGTCACGATACGGATGATCGATTACGGCGCGGCCGACGTCGAACGGGGCGCGTCGAGCGAAAACGCCTGGCATATTTCGGATATGCACGGGAATGTGGCGGAATGGTGCCGCGATATGTATACTGAATATGCCGCCGGCGACGCGGCCGACCCCTTGGTCAAGACCGGGGGCGACGAGTACGTCGTGCGCGGAGGCTCGTGGAACGTGAAAGAGGGGCGCTGCCGAAGCGCCTCGCGGCAGCATTGGCCGAGCGGGACCCGCGAGCGGCAGATTGGATTTCGAATTGTGATCACCTGGCAATAGACGAACGAAAGGCAAAGTTATGCGTACAGACCGACTGATTTACGGCGTTCTCTTTTCTCTTTTGGCGGCGTCTCTTTTCGCCGCCGACGCGGATCTGCGCACCTGGTCCTCGTCGGGGGGCGGGCATACGCTCAAAGCCGAGTATCTGGGAAAGAAAGGGAAAGACAAGGCGTACCTTCTGAAAGAGGACGGCCGGCTGGTCACCGTCCGGCTCGACGCCCTTTCGGAAGACGACCGCGCCTTTATCGAAGAGGCCGAGAATTCCGACGTCGACTGGACCGAGGCGGGGGAACCGGACAAAGCGTATTACAAGAAGGCGCGCAAGAGCCTTGCCGAACGGCTCGACGAGATCGAGACATGGAAAGACGACGAGGATTTTCAAGACGTCGGTTTCGACCCCGCCGGTCCCTTCTTCCGCTGGCAGCTCCAGGTAAAGAAAGTTCAGAAGGATCTGTCCCGCCAGCCGATGGGAGACGATAAAAAAACGAATATCGGCGCGCTGGCCGACGCCGCCGCCCATCTTCTGAAACTCGGCGACGAATACGCCGAATCGGGCGGCGACGCGACCGCGCGGAGCCGGAAAGAGTCGGAGTATATCCGGGGAGTTTTCGATTCCTTAACCGACGACCCGGCCGAGGGATTTGCCGGCGGGTCGGCGTCTTCGCGCGGCGGAAAATCGGACGAGCCGAACCCCTTCGAGGAAGAGACGGCCCCCGCGCCGAAAAAGAGCAAAAAGCCGGCCGGACCGAAAGCGAGAAAACCGAAGATCGACGGCGAGGATGCCGAAGAGGAGGACGAATCGGCAGAGCGTCCCGCGCCGCGCAAACGCCGCGATAAAAATTCCGGCGGGCTGATCCCCCTTCTGGGCTCGTTCACCGAATCGGACGAAGAGGGCGGCGAGACCGCGGACGAAGAGGCCGGAAAGGTGACCTACGCGCAGTTCAAGCGGGTGAAGATGAAGATGACCAAAAAGGAAGTCTTCGCGATTCTGGGGAAAGGGACCAAGATGACGGTGCCGTTTGTCGGCGGGATCGTCGATTCGATGGGGGAAGTCTACCTCTGGGAAAACGACGACGATCTCGGAGGATGCGAGGTCACCTTCGTCGACGGAAAAGTCGAGCATAAAATGTGGAAAGGTCCCGGCGCGGAGGACGGCGCCGAGTCGGGCGGCGAGTGACGGTTGACAAGCCGAAACGGGAAGGGTATCCTTTCACGCGGGGGCGCGCCGCGTTCGATTCGTATCCGGCGCGCCTTACCGTCCGATTTCCGTCTGACCGAAAACCGTCCGAGATCCCTTTAAACGAAATGACCCCCGTTTCCGCCGAACAATCCGATTCGCCGCGTTCCGAAATATTCCGCGGTCATTCCGCCGGAATCGCGACGTTTATGTCCGGCAAGAACTACGGGTGCGACCTGCAGCGATACGCCCTGCAGCGGGTTTTGCGGAAGTTCGGACTTCGCGCCCTCCTGATCAATTACGTCCCGCCGCTCCCCGCGCGCGGCGGTTTTTTCCGCCGGATATTTCGGGCGCGTCATCTGATTTCGCTGGCGAAGGGGGCGGTTTGGTTTCTCGACCGGCGCGACGCGGCGTTTCGCCGGTTCGCCGGGCGTTATTTGGAGACCACCGAGCCGATCGGCGACGATCGGGAACTTGCGCGGCGGGCGGTTTTCGACTGTTACGTCGCCGGAAGCGACCAGATTTGGAATCCGACCATTTCCCGCGTGACGGCGGGGCTCGGCTTCTTTACGCTCGATTTCGCGCCTTCCGGAAAGAAGATTTCCTACGCGCCGAGCCTGGGGGTCTCCCGGATCGATCCGAGTTACGCCGAACGGCTCAAACGTTCGCTTTCCTCTTTCGATTGGATTTCGGTCCGCGAAAAGGAAGGCGCCGAGATTTTGCGAACCGTTCTCGGCCGGCCGGTCGACGTCGTCCTCGATCCGACGATGCTCCTGACTCCCAAAGAATGGGACGCCGTCGCCGACGAAGCGCGCCCCCGTTCCGTTCAAAAGAAAAAGTATATCTTTTGCTATTCGCTGGGGAACACGCCCCAGGTTCTCGATGCGGCGCGGCGTCTTGCTTCGGCGTATAACGCCACGGTCGCCGCGATCTGCTACTCCCCCTTCGACGCGCTTCGCCTCAAGAGAATCTGCCCGTACTGCCGACCGATTTTAAATGCGGGACCGGCCGAGTTCGTCAGTCTGATCCGGTCGGCGGAATGCGTCGTGACCGATTCGTTTCACGGCACCGTTTTTTCGATTTTGTATCACCGCCCGTTTCGCACGATGATGCGCGATCGGCGCGACGGCGCGTCTTCGATGAACTCCCGCGTCAAAACGCTCCTGGAAACGTTCGGATTGGAGAGCCGCCTTTTCGACCCGGCCGATTTTTCGCCCGGCGAGGCCGGCGGGGCGAACTTCGCGGCCGCCGACGACATTCTTCTTCGATGCCGGGAAGATTCCCTGAAAAAACTCGAACGCGGTTTGAGAAAGGTACTGATCGATGAAAAATCCTCCGATTAACGAAATCGTCGCTCCCGAAAAGTGCACCGGCTGCGGTTTATGCCGGAATCTCTGTCCCGAAAACGCGATTCGGATGGAAATCGACGGCGAGGGGTTTCTTTCGCCGAGAATCGACGCCGAACGCTGCGTCGGCTGTCGGCTCTGCCTGGCGCGGTGTCCGCAGCGGAGGGCCCCCAAACTCGAACGATCGCCCAAACCGGAGGCGTACGCCTGTTGGAACGCGGACAACGCCCGGCGGGCCGCCAGTTCCAGCGGCGGGATGTTCACCGTCTACGCCCTGCAGATCCTCGCTCGCGGAGGCACGGTTTTCGGCGCCGGTTACGACGAACGTCTCGACGTCCGCCATGCCGCGGCGCGGTCGCCGGAAGAGCTGGAACCGCTTCTCTGTTCGAAATACGTTCAGGCCGACGTCGGCCCGGTCTACCGAGAGGTCAAAGAGACGCTCGCGGCCGATCGGCCGGTCCTCTTCGTCGGGACGCCGTGTCAGGTCGCTGGACTATACGCCTTTTTAAACGGCGATCCGCCAAAGTTGTACACGTGCGATTTTCTCTGTCACGGCGTTCCCTCCCCCCTCTTCTACCGCAAGTGGCTCGACCATCTCGAAAAGGCTTTTAAGGCTTCCGTTCAATCCGTCAATATGCGCAGCAAGGAATGCCGCCGAAACATTATGGGCGTGAAGCTATGTTTAAGCTCCGATCCCGACCGCCGGATCGATTTTGCGTGGTACGACAAAAAAATGGAATTCCTCGGCCGCGCGTTTCTGAAAAATTACTCTTTGCGAAAACGATGTTATACGTGCCCCTACGTCAGGCTTCCGCGTTTGGGGGACGTGACGCTCGCCGATTTTTGGAAGCTGGGCGATCTCGGCCCTTATAATCCGGAAAAAAAGAACGGCATATCGCTGAACCTGATCAACAGCGAAAAGGGGAAACGTCTTTTGGAATGGTCGGTCGCCGAGGCGCGTTTCATCCGCCGCGAGCTTTCCGAGGCGGTCGCCGGCAACTCCTCTTTGCGCGGAAACACAAAAGAGCCCCGGCTTCGCGACGCGTTCGTGCGCGACACCGTCTCGTGCGATTACGAGACGGTCGTTCGAAAATATCACGCGGAGCTTTTCGGAACGCGCCTCGCCCGTCTGAAAATCAAGATGAAAAAACTGGCCCGGCCGCTGGTCAATCTGCTGCGGAGAAGGTGAGGGGGGCGTTCGGACTTCCCGCCGTCATCGAGCGCGTTTCCGCCCAAGCCGGAGAGCGCGGCGCGCTCCCCCGGAAAGGCCGGTGTTCGGCGCCTTTCGAAGGGGACGCGCCGTTTGACAGGGAGCCCGCTTTTAGCCGAGAAAGCTTTCCAGGGTCGACCGGAGAGCCGCCTCCGGCTTGAATCCGATTTCTCTTCCGACTTCTTTCCCGTTCTTCAGGAAGATCAGCGCCGGGATGCTCTGGATCGCGAATCGGACGGCGAGATTCGGGTTTTCGTCGACGTCGACTTTGAAGAACTCGGCCTTCCCCTTCATCTCTTCGGAGAGTTTTTCGAGAACCGGGGCGAGCATCTTGCAGGGACCGCACCAGGTCGCCGAAAAGTCGAGGACGGCCAGCGCGCACTCTTCCGCTTGCCCGAAATCCGCTTCACGTATGACTTTGACCATGTTTCTTTCTCCTCTGTCGTTTGTTTTTGCCGGGTGAACGGTTTATTGTTTCCGCTTCGCCGCGAGGTACCGGACCGCCGCGAGCGCCGCCGCGTTCCCCTGACCGGCGGCTTTGATATACTGATAGGGAGGGCCGGCGATATCGCCCGCCGCGAAACAGCCGGGGATGTTCGTTTCCGTCTGCGGGGTGACTTTGACGCGGTCGGCTTCGATCTCCAGTCCCGGAACCAGTTTGTCCGGCGCGATCGTCTCGCGGAGGATGAAGATCCCGTCCGCTTCGTACTCGCCGCCGTCGGTCTTGAGGGCGCGTACCGAACGGTCGCCGAGGATTTCGACCGGTTTTTCGCGGATCACTTTCACCGCGGGGACCGTTCGGACCTCTCCCGCGTATTGCGGGAAATAGAGGACTTCGCCGGCCAGTTCCGCGAGAAAATTCGCCTCGTCCTCTTCTTTCGGCGCGTATCCGACGACCGCGGCTTTCTTTCCCCGATAGAGGGCGGCGTCGCACGTCGCGCAGTAACTCACGCCTTTCCCCAGGAAAAGGTCTTCTCCCGGAAGCCCTTTCGTCTGCGGAAGACCGGTCGCCAGAATCAGCGTCTCGGCCTCGTACATCGCGTCGGCGCCGCCGGTTTGGATCGCGAAATAATCCCCCATGGCGTAGATGTTCTTGGCCTGTTCGTCGGTGATTTTGATCTCGGAGCTTTCCAGATGCTTGAGAAACGCCTCTTGCATCTCCCGGCCGCTCACGTTCGGCAGTCCCAGGTAATTTTGTATCGTATGGGCCTTGCGCACCTTCGCGCTGAGGTCGGCGGGGCCGATCAGGAGAACGCTCTTGTTCCGCGCTTTTACGGTGAGCGCGGCTTCAAGACCGGCGGGTCCGGTCCCGATGATCGCGACGTCGTATCTGGTCATAGGCACTCTTCCTTTTGCGCGGCGGAGCCGCGTCTTCGACGCTTTCCGTGCCCGCCGCCGTTTGCGATACCTTTTTTAATAATCCAGGGATTTCCGGTCAAGGAGGAAATCGTAGACGCTCATTATAAGGACTCCCTCTTCGGTATACCAGGGGGAAGGGGGCTCTTTGACGATGACCGCCTTCTTGAACGCGTCGCCGACGCGACAGGCTGACGATCCGGTCTTCTTTGACGCCCTCTTTGCGCAGATATTCACGGAATGGGGTGAAGAGCAAAAAGCTCTTCCCGCTACGGCGGATCCCGGTAACGATCTTGACCATACCGTTCCCTTGGCTCGGATCAGCTCTTCCGGGTGCTCGTCTCTGTTAATAATCATCATCCGTCCCGTTTAAATCTATTTGGCGATTTTGCGCCCAGGCGCAAAATCGGCCAGCAGAACGGGCGGCGTTCTTTGGCGAAGAAGGCGTCAAACGTCGTTTCCGCGGCGCTTTTCGGAGGACGCCGCGAAAACGCGCGTAAAAAAGGCGGGCTTTCGCCCGCCTTTCGAGAGAGGGAGTCCAGTCGGTTCAGTTGAGTTTCCACGTCGCCATGCGCAGACAGGTGGTTCCCATGTTCTCGTACCAGACCGTCAGGAGCGTCCCGTCGGGGAGCTGGACGGTCGAGGGGTACCCGACGTCGGTAATGTTGGCGTCGTCGGAAATGACGATCGGCTCGGACCAGGTCTTGCCGTTGTCGGTCGAGACGCGGGCGCGGTTCCCCATCCCTTCGCGGCGGTAGCCGTAGGTCATCACGAGGCGGTCGTCGGCCAGACGCAGAAGGTGCGAGGGGTGTCCCCAGACGCCGATCGAGTGAATTTCGGACCAGGTCTTGCCGCCGTCGGCCGACTCGGTCTGGAGCGTTTCGCCCCCGTTTCGTTCGTTGTGGTTGCGGATCTGAACGACGATGGTGCCGTCGGCGGCTTCGACCCCGTGGAGTTCATGGTAGAACCCGGCCTGCTCTCCCTCGCGGGGAGGAATGGTCGAAAGGACGCTCCACGTCGCCCCGTCGTCGGTCGATTCGGCGACCCCCATCACGTGTTCCGGTTTGTTGAATTCGCGGCCCGGATAGAGGAGCCGTCCGCCGGAGCATTCGAACGGGCCGTGCGGACTGTTGAACGGGGTGGCGTAGCGCGCCGACCAGTTGATCCCGTTGTCGGTCGAACGGAGCATCCAGGAGCCGACTTCTTTCCGCCGCTCCTCGTCGGTCATACGCGCCTTAACGGCCAGCCAGCGTTCGAGCTGCTCGTCGCTGAACTCGGGCTCCCGCCCCTCTTGACGGCGTTTGAGCTCGTCGTTGAGAATGTTGATGTACCCGTTTTCGGTAAAGGTGGTGACCAGGAGGGTCCCCCGACGCGTGACGAGGACGCCCGAATCGCGGTCGTCGGTCGGGCCGTCGTAAAGCGTCTGCGGCCAGGTCCAGGTCTTTCCCAGGTCTTTCGAACGGAAGAAATCGACCCGTCCGAACGGACAGACGTGCGCTTCCCGCGCCGAGGCCGCGACGTACAGCTCGTGGGTTTCGGGGTGAATCCCGACGGTCGGCCAGCCGTAATAGACGCCCGGATGCCGGGCGAGGAGTTTGATTTCCAGAATTTCGGCCTGGGGTACTTCCTGAGCGTGAACGCGTCTTTGGGGAGCGGCAAGCGCCGAAGCCAGAAGGCCGGCCGATGCGGTTTGGAGGAAACGGCGTCGAGAGATGGTCATCGATTTTCCTTTCGCGTTTTCGAGAGTTTGTATTCAAAGCTGTCGCACAGGGCGAGCCAGCTCGCTTCAATCACGTTTTCGTCGGCGCCGACCGTTCCCCAGACTTCGTCGTCGTCTTTACTTTCGATGACGACGCGTACGCGCGCGGCGGTGGCCGCTTCGGAGTTGAGGACGCGCACCTTGTAGTCGATGAGCGACATGTCGCGAATTTCGGGATAGACCGAGGTGAGCGCTTTGCGCATCGCGGCGTCGAGCGCGTTGACCGGGCCGTCCCCTTCGGCGACTTCGTGCCGGATGATATTTCCGATCCGAAGTTTGACCGTGGCGGCGGTCTCCAGAACGCCGTTTTTCCCCGAGGTGACGTCGGTGTGGTAGGTGAGCCGTTCGAAATGGGGGAAGTAGATCCCCATCGTCTTGCGGACCAGAAGGTCGAACGAGGCTTCGGCCGATTCGTACGAGTAGCCCTCGCTTTCTTTGCGCACCACCACGTCGAGGATCTTGTTCAGGAGTTCGGGATTGTCGCCGATTTTATATTTTTCGGTTCGCGCGGCGATGTTCGAGCGGCCGGAAAGTTCGCTGACCAGGACGTGCCGTTCGTTCCCGACGAGACTCGGGTCGATATGTTCGTAGGACGACGAGTTGCGGATGATTCCCGAAACGTGCATCCCCCCCTTGTGGGTGAACGCCCCCCGGCCGACGTACGGCTGACGCGGGGACGATTTGACGTTGAGGACCTCGTCGACGAACTGGGAGAGGCGGGTCAGACGCGCGAGCGAATCGGGAAGGAGCAGGTCGTACGCGCCGTTCTTTTTGGTCAGAAGGTTGGCGACGATCGTCACCAG
Source organism: uncultured Planctomycetota bacterium (assembly GCA_902796885.1). Lineage (GTDB taxonomy): Bacteria > Planctomycetota > Planctomycetia > Pirellulales > Thermoguttaceae > RUG695. The sequence goes on along the minus strand of CADBQY010000117.1, from coordinate 12,145 downwards.
GTTGGCGTTGCCGCACCGTTCGCCGAATCCGTTGACCGTTCCCTGGACGATCGAGGCGCCGGCGTCGACGGCGGCCAGCGAGTTGGCGACCGCCATCCCGCAGTCGTTGTGCGCGTGAATTCCGACCGGAACCGAAACGGCCTCGGCGACCGCTTTCACGCCCGCGGCGATCTCTTCGGGCATACTCCCGCCGTTTGTGTCGCAAAGGTGAACCGATTCGGCGCCCGCCTCGGCGGCGGCGCGGATCGCCCGGAGCGAATAATCGGGATCGGACTTCCAGCCGTCGAAGAAATGCTCGGCGTCGAAAAAGACGCGCCGCCCCCGCGCGGCGAAGAACGCGACCGTCTCGGCGATCATTTCGAGGTTTTCTTCGAGCGTGGCGCGGATCACTTCGGTGACCTGGAACGAGGACGATTTGCCGACCAGGGTGATCACCGGGGCGCCGGAGTTCAGAAGACTCGTCAGGCCGGGGTCCTCTTCCGGCTTCAGCCCTTTGCGGCGCGTCATGCCGAACGCGCAGATCGTCGAATGTTCAAGAGGCCGGTCGGCGATCCGTGTGAAAAAGGCGGAGTCTTTTTCGTTCGAGGCGGGATACCCCCCCTCGATAAAATCGAATCCCATGTCGTCAAGACGTTTGGCGATCAGAAGTTTGTCTTGCAGGGAAAAAGTGATCCCCTCGGCCTGGGCGCCGTCGCGGAGAGTCGTGTCGTAAATCTGGATCCGACGCATACGGTTTTGATTCTCTTTGCTGGTGGGAAACTCTCGGCGTCCCGAATCGCGGCGACCGGGAAAGCCCCAAAAAAGGGTCTTTTGCGCAAAGGAGAGTCTATGCCTATTATCCCCCGTTTACGCCGATTGTCAATGTACTTTTCGCGGTTTCGGACGGAGGAAGCCGTACAGAAGAAGGAGAGGAACGAGGATCAAGAGGAGCCGGGGAACGACGGCGGCGATGAGGCCGACGATCGGAACGGAGACGTAAAGCCAGCGGGGGAGGCGCGCCAGCTGCGGCCAGGCGAGCCAGAGGAGGGTCATCACGGCCGCTGTGCGCAGGAACGCCCCGAGCGTCAGTTCGTCGCGGCCGTAAACCGCGGCGGCGAGTGTTCCGATCCAGAGAAAAACGGCGATCCACCCCGCTTTGGCGCGGAGCGGCATATCGAACCAGCGGGTCTTAAGCGACGGCGTCATTCCGCGTTCCCCTTTTTTAAGGGGTCGTTTTCGATGGCCAGTTCGTAGAGAACGGGCCACTCTTTCCCGGTGACGAACAGACGGCGCCCGACCCGATCCCAGGCGATTCCGTTGAGGACCTTCTCGGGCGCCCCCTTGCATTCTTCGGGGACATAACGGGCAAAATCGAGGAGCTGGATCACCTCGCCGGTGTTCGGATCGATCCGGGCGATCAGCGTCGTCTCGAAGAGATTCGCCCAAATCTCGCCGTCGATCCATTCCAGTTCGTTCAGCCGCCCGATCGGGTCGCGCCGGCCGGTCTTCGGATTCGTCCGAAAGACGCGGATTTCGCGGGTCGGCGCGAAGTCGGCGGGACGGCGGAAAGTGATCCGGTCGGAGCCGTCGCTCATGACCAATTCCGAGCCGTTTTCGGTCAGTCCCCATCCTTCGCCTTTATAGACGAAGCGTTCCAGGAGACGGAGCGAACGGGCGTCGTAGACGAAACAGGTCTCTTCGCGCCATGTGATTTGGAATATCTTTCCGCCGAGCGCCGCCGCCCCCTCCCCGAAGTAATTTCGGGGGAGCTTTTTCTTTTCGAGCGTCTTTCCGTCGAGGGAAACGCGTTTTATGGCCGACCGGCCGTATCGCCCGGCGCTTTCGTAGAAGAAAAGCGCGCCGCCCTCTCCGCCGCAGAAAAGTCCCTGGCAGAACGAATCGGGGTCGTGCGGATAGGTTGCGACCGGTGCGAGGATCACCCGGTCGGGGAGGGAACGGCCCCCCTGCTTTTCGGCGGAAAGGGGGAAGGCCAGAAGCGCGAAAAACGCCGCGGTCCAAAGCGCGGCGGCGCGTGCGAAACGTTCCATCACCCGCCCTCCGCCGACTCGGCGTTTCCCCCCCAGAGGGCGCCGTAGCCGTTGCTGATATACTCGAGCGAAAGGAGAATCGACCGTCCGTAGTCGCGCCGCGCGAAAGCTTCGCCGCTTTGCCGGAAGAGGCGGTCGTTCCGCCGGCGGAGCTCTTCGGAGATCCTTGCGCGGACGGCGCCGTCTAACTTTTTGCAGTAGCCGAGCAGCTTCTCGGCGAACGGCGCGGAGGGTTCGGCGGAAACGCGGCTGTAAGGTCCCCGGCCGAAATGCGCGCCGTCGCGCGGACGCTCTTTCGGCGGAAAGAGGCTCTTGCGCGCCAGGGCGAAAAACGCGCCGATCGAGCCGAACGCGGCGGCAAACGAGAGGATCGGCAGGAGAAGCGGAATCTCTCGCCGCAGAAAGAGAAGCCCGATCAGAACAAGACCGAACGCGCACCCCAGCGCGCCCCACGCCGCGGCCGGGATCGGTTCGCGCTTGACGGCGGGTTTTCGTTCGCCGGAGCGGTCTTCGGGGTCGGGAAGGTCGAGAATCTTCACGACGGTGACCGTGACGTTGTCCGGCCCGCCCGAAAGGTTCGCCAGATTGACCAGCGCCTGAACCGCCTTGGCGGGGGGGAGAAGGTTCAGAATCTGTCCCATTTCGGCGTCTTCGACCTGACCCGAAAGACCGTCGCTGCAGAGGAGAAACGCGTCCCCCTTTTTGAGAGGAAACGGCCCTTCGAGATCGACCTTCGGATTGGCGCCGGGACCGAGCGAGCGGGTGATGACGTTTTTCGGAATGTGGGGAGGGAGATGCGCCGGGTCGACTTTTCCGGAACGGGTCAGTTCCCAGAGGAGGCTGTGGTCGAACGTGATCTGCTCGTACCACCCGTCGCGAAGCCGATAGGTTCGGCTGTCCCCCACGTGGGCGTTGAGCGCCCCTTCGGGGAGGAGGAGAAGGACGTCGGCGGTCGTTCCCATGCTGCGGAACGCCTCGTCGGCCTCCCCCTGTTTTTTGATTTGCACGTGCGCGTCGGCGATGGCGTCCCGGATCGCCTCGTGCGGGGGCTGTTCGGTCCGCTTTGTGTAACTCTGAGAGGTGAGAAGAACGGCCATTTCGCTGGCGCGCTCGCCGGCGGCGTGCGCCCCCATCCCGTCGGCGACCATGAAGAGGTGCCCCCGGTCGCGCCAGAGACGTTTGCTGGCGGCCGGTATTTCGATGTGGGCGTCCTGATTGTTCGTCCGCTGCATCCCGACGTTCGAGACGGCGGCGTAATCGAGGAAGGGTGACCACCAGTTTTCGGCGGATCGCGGATCGGAAAGGGTCATAGATAGCGGAACAAAAACGCGATCAAAAAGCCCGTCGCAAGACAGAGAACCGCCGTCGTCAGCAGGGCGCGAAACGACGCCGGCGGCTGCGGTCTGCCCGCGAAACAGGCGTGAACTTCTTTTTGGAGCGCTTTCCAGTCTTCGGCCGAAGGGCGGCGTCCGGAAATGCGGAGGACCGCGCACCGCGACCGGGGGGAATAATCGACCGAAAGGGTGAGACCCCGCGGCGGGAAGAGAATCGCCCCCCCCGCACGGCGGAGAAGGGTCGGCCTTTCGGCCGCCGCGGCGGACTCTTCCGCAAAGTCGACGGCGGGAGACTCTTCGGCGGACGGCGTTTCGCCGGAGACGTTCCACTGGGGAATCGGAACGGCCGGAATCGCGTCGAAATCGCTCTCGCCTAGATTATAAACGATGATTCGCCGGGAAAAAGACGAGTCGAGATAAAAAACGACCTGCAGGTAGAGGAGGAAAAAGAGAAGGAGAGCCAGCCCGCCGTAGAGATCGAGCGAGCCGAGCGGAATGACCGCCGGGCCGATATCGAAGACGACGATCCCCGAAAGCCCCAGGGCCAAAAGAAGCCGGTCGGTACGCCCGCTCAAAACGGTTGTCCGCTGGCGCAAACGCAGATAAACGAGAAAAAAGAGATAGGCCGTCAGGGCCGCGCACGGAGCCAGATCGAAAAGAAGGGAAAGAATCATAGCGATCCACCGCTCCCGCGGGATTTAGACCCTAATCAAACTACGCCGCGATGAAAACGAGCGAGTCTTTCCACCAAGGCCGACGATATCTGCAGTTCATGACGCGACTCCTTTCCCGAGACGTAGCAATCCTTTTTTAAAAGAGGAAGTTAGGGAAAAGATTCCCTAAGACCGCTTCCAATATATCGGAACGCGCGCGAATCAGCAAGGGGGGTTCGGGAGGGAGGCGCGCTCGGGCGCGGCTTGCGACAAAAAAAGCCGCCCGAAGGCGGCCGGCCGATTTAATAGTGGAGCGATTCGTCTTTCGGGAAGTCGCGGTGATAACGGGGAATCTGTTTTTCGGGGACGCGGTCGCCGTAAACGGTTTTCCAACACTCCCGCTGAACGTCGCTGGCGTAGTAGGTCAGCCAGTCCCGCGCGCTTTCGAGCTCGTCGCCGCCGTCGCCGACGCGCGAACAGTCCCAGTGGCGGTAGACGCCGGGAAGTTCGATCTTCTTTTCGTTCTGCGGCAGGATTTTATAAAGGATCACTTCGTAGAGCTCGCGGTCCGAAAGATGGTCGGTGTAGTCGAGAACAATATGCTTTTCGTAAAGTTTGCGCGCCAAGTCGTTCAGCAGGGGGGGGAGAAGATCGTCGCAAACGGTCTGGGGGGCGGGGAGGACGAGTTCGTCCGGCGCGAACCATTGATAGATGGGGAGAATCGGGGCTTTTTCCCACCGAAGCATCGACGAGAGATATTGGTTTTCCTGACGGAGCGTCCAGTTGCTGGAATTGACGCAGGTCAGCGATTCGTCGGCGTACGGTTCGAGTTCCGTTCGGAGCTCCGCGTTCCGGAGAAGCTCGTCCGCAGAAGAGGAATAAGTGCTGTCCATCACTGAAAGTAGTCCTTAGTTATAAAAACCCGGTTATCGTTAGTCGCAAACGCCGGCTCGATTTAGGGCCGACACTTAAAACTTTAATAAAAAAAGATTTTTTTTAAAGTTTTTTCGGGGGAGAAGAGCCGCTTTTGTTAAACTTTGCGCGTACGGCGCGCTTCTAACCGTTATAACCGTTAAAATCGCCCGGCCGAAGGGAGAACCGGCGGTTTTTCGCCTCCGGCGGATGACAAACCTCTTGGAAGAGGAGCCGCCGGGGAGGGGTCAGGCCGGAATTTTCGAAAAAAACAAGGAAAATAGGCAAAACAGCTTGAAAAATATTATTTTTAGGGTATAACCGTTTATAGAAGATGTTTCGGCCGGGGCGGTCCCGGCCGCAGGTTCATTCTAATAACTCCAAGGATCTTTACAGATGAAAAAAGAAATTTTTGCTGACGGCATTGGCCAAATTCATTTCGCTGGCGGTATGGTCCGCTTCGACTTCATGACCCTTCAGCCGGGTCCTGAAGGAACGGCTCCGACCCCGGAATACAATGAACGGATCATCATGCCCCCGCAGGGTTTCCTGGGCGCGTTCAACAGCATGCAGCAGCTGATCGACAAGCTTCTGGAAGCCGGCGTTCTCAAGAAGAACGACAACGCGGCGAAGTGATCGTCCCGGCATCACGGTCAATCCCGCCCTTTTTGCGGCTGTCGGCCGCGGAAAGGGCGGGTTTTGTTTTGCTTCTCTAAAACCCAGTCTTTTTCCTTTGCGTGCGAGGGGAAAACCGGACGAAACCGCGGGCGCCGCGCGACGCATAGTCTGTTTGCGGATTGTTCGTTCGGCTCTATAACGAACCGCAAAGCGGCCGAATTTTCATTCTCGGCTCTGGTCGGAAGAATTTTTTCGTGCGGACTCGTCCGAGTGACCGTCGGAACAATCTGCGGCGGTTTTTCGATTTGCAAAAAACTTCTAAAATTTTTAACTTAATGATTGAGCAGCTCTTTCTTTCTTTCTTTCTTTCTTTGTGGTAAACTAGAGACCGTCTAAGGTGTTGATCGGCGGTTCTTCCTCTCCAAAATGGTACGATTGCGAAAACGGAGACCCAACAATATGAAATATCATCATTTGTTCTTTGCCGTCCTGTTCTTCTTGTTTGGAGTTCATCGTCTCCTTTCCGACGAGGCGTTGATTTCGACCGTCAAGGAGGAAGCGCCGCCTGCCTGGGCAAGATATCTGGAATCGTTAAAGGAGGTTGACGTCTCCTACTATTACGAAACGCGGGAGAATAACGAAGAGCCCGAAGTAAGTCCTGTCTATAATGTCTATAACAGGTATCCCTCTTCTCTCAATAAATACGAGCGCAACGGAAAATATCTTGTCTCGGGACTCAATAAAAGATACGACTTTCTTGTTTCTTCCGCGGACGGAAACGTTTGGGAGCTCGTCGACGCCAAGGACCAAAGTCAGAAGCACGTTCCGCTCGATTTTCCCCAGATTGGCGTTCCCCGTTCCGAGCTTTGCGTCGCCAATTGGAACACAAGCCAACTGGCTGCGGCGTTAAAGCTGAATCTCCGTGTTTGGTTTCCCTCTTACTTTCGAGAGGCGGAATTTACCGTTTTGGAAGCCGAAGAGGTCACCGAAGAGGGAAAAAGGCTGGTCCGGGTTAAGTTCCAATATGAACCGGAAGTTTTTGACAATGAATACCCTTTGCGCAGCGGAGAAGTCTTCCTCTTACCGGATTCTTCTTGGGTGATTAAGAGGGCAGATTACATTTCGTTGGATGTTGACGGGGAAACGCCTGTTCATTGCCACGTTGATATTGATTACGGCGATTCCTCCGATGTTTTTCCCCGGCCCCTCTCTTTTACGCTGAAAATTGACGAAGGCCAATTTTGCGAGAAAAAGGTTTATACATGGAAAGATTTGAGCAAGATTTCTTCCAAAGAGTTTACCCTTTCCTACTACGGGATCAAAGAACCCGACTTTGGCGACGGACATCTTTCGCGTCTCTCCTATATCGTTATTTTCATCGGGTTTGTTTTGTTTGCGGTTTCTCTGTTTAAAGCCTATCGGAAGAGAAAGCTTGGTAAAGAGGCGTAAAAATGAAAGAGATCAGAAACTTTAAAGGGGAAATCGTTCAGACGAAAGGACCGGCCGGCCGCCGTTGGTTCCGCCTTTCCGGCGAGATCTGGGGGATGCTTCTCGGACTTCTTGTGATGACGCTCGGCTGTTTGGTTCCCCCCCGGTTCATGACGGCGTTTCTGCGCCTGTTCGACGTGCGGTTTTGGTCCTGGCCGCACCTTCTTGTGTTTTCGGCGCTGATCTGCTACGCGGTCGGCTGCTGGCATATCTATCGAAACTGGGAAGATTACGACGGCGACGAAGAGCGGCACGCGAAGAGTTTTGTGGCGTTCGGGGTGACGGTCATCGTTATTCTTTTGCTCCTTGTGGCCCTCTTCCTTTCCGGCCGATTCTTTCTTTTCTTTCGGCCGCTGGGGACGATGTTCTCGACGGGCCGTTTTTCTTTGGCGGGTTTCGGCCGCTTGGCGCTGATTGTCGTTTCCCTGATCCCGCTCATCCATTTTGGAAAAGGGTGGATTTCGGGCTTTTTTGAAAAATGACCGCGGGTTTTCCCGCGGATCGCGTGAGTTTGACAATCACGGTTATCGAAACTTGTTATTTTCGGAGGGGATCGCGATGAAAAATATACAGAACGCAAGTTCCGGGTTCACGCTCGTCGAGCTGATCGTTTCGATTTCGATCGTTTCGCTTCTGCTCAGTTTGCTTGCCGTCGGCGTTCAGGCGGCGCGGGAAGCGGCGAGACGGTCGAAATGCGCCGGCAATCTCAGACAGGTCGCGCTGGCGGTGCAGATGTATCACGAAACGCAAAACGGACTTCCCGCCCTCTGCTGTTCGTATAAGCGATACGGGTTGCTCCAGCAAACCGATACCGAGGAGCAGATCGGCACTTGCGGCGCGCAGATCTTTTTGCTTCCCTATTTGGAGCAAGGGAGCGTTTACGCGGGTTTCGAGGCGTTCGCCTCGACCGTCGCCGGAGGGGGGCAGACGGAATACGTTCATGTCAACGAGCCTTTTCCGCCGAGTTATCCGAACGTTTATGTCGACGGACCTCATCCACGTCACTGGGCCTCGAAAGTGATCGTCCCTCCGTTTTCGTGCCCCTCGGACGGGGAATCTGGAGTGATCGAGTCGCCGGAAATCGAATACTGCCACATGATCGAAAAAGGATTTGTGTTCGACTACGCCGACTGGCAGTTCAGCCGTTCCAACGTGATGTTCAATATGGGCGACGCGCCGATGTATAACTGCGACGTCGGCTCTCCCGCGTCGAAACGCGGAGCGTTTACCCCGCACGTCTGGAAATCGTTCGCCAATATTACCGACGGTCTTAGCAACACGTTGTGTCTCGCGGAATCGATTTCCGGCCGGCCGACCGATTCGGCGGCGGCTCACGACGGGACCTACTCGAAAAAGAGCGATTCCCGCCGCGACGCCGCCGCGGTTCCCAAAGCGTGCAACCGCGCCGAGATGCGCGTGTGGCCGTCTCTCTGCCTTGCGGCGAAGAATCAAATCGATCCGCAAAGACTCGACTCGGTCGAGGATTGGGCGGAACGCGGGACGTACTGGTTCGTCGGACGCCCCCTCGCCAACGGCTTTTCGACGAACCTTCCGCCGAACAGCCTGACCTGCGCGCTCGGCCGTTCGAACAGCGGCCTTGTGATGGGCGGGGTCTCGAGTTTTCATCCCGACGGCGCGAACGCCGCGTTTATGGACGGTTCCGTTCGCTTTATTCGCGACGGCATCGACACGGGAAGCCTCTTTGTTCCCGAACCCGCGCTTTACGAGACCAACCAGGCGCTGGAGGGGAAAAGCAGCTACGGCGTGTGGGGGGCGCTCGGCTCGATTAACGGCGGAGAAAACGCCTCGCTTTAACGCCTTTAACCTATTGCCCGCGAGGGAAGAATTCGATGACAGATCGGGCGAGTTTCAATCCGTTTCCGACGGTCCGCGGCCTTTTGATTCGCGCCGGTTTTTCCTTTTTGGGACTGGCTCTGTTTTTGGCGTGCCCGTGCGAGCTTGTCGCCGAGGGGCGGATTACGATCGAACGCCCCGGGCGGGAGCCTTCCGCTGAAGAACGGGCGGCGGCGCGCAAAGCTTATTCCGTCGAACTTGCGACGGTGAAGGTTTCTCCGACGGCCGAGAACGTGGGGTTTAAAGCCAATCCCGTTGTGAACGCGGCCGCCGCCGTCGCCGCCTACCGCGAGGGGGACGCGCCCCCCTATTTCTTCCGGATATTCCTTCCCCAAAAAGTGAAACGCGGAAAAAAATATCCGCTGATTCTTCTGTTCCACGGCCGCGGGGAAAGCCAGAACGATAACGAGTGCCAGCTGGCGCACATACAGACATCGATAGACGTTCTTGCGGGACCGGATCGGCCCGACTTCTACCTGGCGGCGATTCAGTGCCCCGTCGAAACCCTTTCTTGGGGTCTGCCCGATCCGCGGGCGCCGCACGGCGAAACGCCTCTGGAGATGCTTGATAAGATCGTCAACGCCCTTGTTTCGGACTTTCAGGCCGATCCCGATCGAATCAGCCTTTGGGGAATCAGTTCCGGCGTGATGGCGGGATATGACCTCGTCAAAAGGTTCCCGGAACGATTTTCGGCTTTTGCCGCCTGTTCAGGGAGTGTTCCCGCCGTCCTTCCCTGTATTTATCGGGACGTCTCCCTCTGGCTTTTTAATAACCGCGACGACAAGCTTGGTTTTGAGGCGAATTTAGCTTTTGTGAACGCTGTAAACGAAGCCGGCGGCGACGCCTATATTACGCTTCACGAAGAAGGAGGGCATAACACTTGGACCGGCGCTCAGCGGGACGATCGTGTGATCGAATGGCTTTTGCGTCAGAAGCGGGGCCGCCGCGCGTCTTCCCGCGATCTTTCCGAACGGGGAGATTTCGATTTAAGGACGTGGCTGATCTTCGCCGTGCCGGTCGCGGCTTTCATCGTTTCGGCGAAATTTCTATTTAAAAGGCGGGGAAAAAAGGACCGTCCGGCCGAAATTTGACCGCGCCCCCTCGGGCGGCGCGGTCTCGCGTTGCTTCTCTACGTTCTTTTGAACATCTTTTCGAGTTCCTGCACCGACAGGAGAAGAATCGACGGCCGTCCGTGGGGGCAGTGGTGCGAGTTGATTTCCCGCTGGGCCTGGGCGAGAAGCTCGCGCATCGCGTCTCCTCGGAGTCGGTCCCCTTCTTTGACCGCGGCGCGGCAGGCGCAGGTTCGGAGGATGTCGTCGAGGACGTCTTCCATCTCGATGTTCTCTTTGCCGCGTTTCATTAAGATGGCGAGGATTTCGACGAAAATCTCTTTCGGCGGGGATTTTTCCAACACGCGCGGGTACCCCGAAAGGAGAACGGTGTTTCCGCCGAACTCCTCGACGAGAATCCCGAATCCGGCGAGCGTCTCTCGGTTTTCGAGAACGCAGGCGAGCTCTTCGGGGGTCAGGTCGATCGGTTCGGGAACGAGGAGACGCTGGGAGTCGAGTTTGCCGCCGCTCTTATAGTCGGCGCGGATCTTTTCGTAGAGGATCCGCTCGTGCAGCGCGTGCTGATCGACGAGCGCCATTCCGGTTTCGGTTTCGAAGACGAGAAAACAGTCGTGAATTTGTATGACCGGTTTTCCGTCTGGGGTGTGGGGGACGCCGCCGTCCGGGCCGGGCTCGTCGGCGTGAGACGCGGCGTCGGGACGGAACGCGCCGTCTTCGTCGGTGAAATCGGCGTTCTGTTCGTCGAGAACGCGGGGCGGCTCAAAATCGGAACGCGCCGGGGAAAGGTCGGGATAGGGACGGAAGCCGTCCGGCGCGCGTTCCCGGGCCGGGGCGCCCGCCGAAGCCGCCGAACCCGGACGGAGATAGACGCTTGCGTCGGGGGTCGGCGCCTTGCGCCCTTCGGGGCTCGGGCCGGACCAGTCGAGAAAGTTCTCGCGGATCTCTTCGGCCAGCGAAGGGTCGAGCGCGTTTTGCGGGGTGTTCCGTTCGGCGATTTCGATCAGGTCGGCCGCCGGACGGCTTCGGACGTCGGTTCGGAGAAATTCGTTTCGGACGGCCGAAAGGAGCGCGGCGTAGACGCGGTTCGATTCGAGGAAACGGACTTCCGTTTTGGTCGGGTGGACGTTGACGTCGACTTGCGAGGGGTCGATTTTAATTTCCAGGAAGGCGACCGGGTAGCGCCCGACCATCAGAAGGCCGCGATACGCCTGCACCAGGGCGTGCTGGAGCGACTTGTCCCGAATGTAGCGGCGGTTCAGGAAGAAGTACTGGCAGCTGTAATTGCTCCGCGTCAGGTCGGGGTGCCCGACATAGCCGCCGACGCGGACTCCGTCGCCGCTCGCTTCGATCGGGATCAGTTTGGCGGCGAACTCGTCGCCGAAGATGCGCGAGACGCGCTCGCGGATCCCCGCGCAGGGGGACAGGTCGTAGACGACGCGCCCGTTGTGGCGGAGAACGAAATGAACTTCGGTGTTCGGAATCGCCAGACGGGCGACCGCTTCGGAGATGTGGCCGAACTCGGTGATCGTCCCCTTGAGGAACTTGCGGCGGACCGGCGTGTTGAAAAAGAGATTTCGTACTTCAATGGAGGTTCCGCGGCGCATTCCGCAGGGGACCGGATCGGACTGGGGAACGCCCCCTTCGACGCGGAGCTCGGCTCCGTGGGGCGCCTCGTCGGAACAGCTTTTAATGACGAGCTGGCTGACCTCGGCGATCGAGGCGAGCGCTTCGCCGCGGAAACCGAACGAACCGATATGAAACAGGTCGTCGGTATCGGAGATTTTGCTGGTCGCGTGCTGGGCGAGCGCCAAACGGAGCTGCTCGGGGCGCATCCCGCACCCGTCGTCGCCGACGCGGATCAGGTCGTTTCCCGCTTTTTCAATGTCGATCTCGATTTTTTTGGCGCCGGCGTCGAGCGAATTTTCGACAAGCTCCTTGACGACGCTCGCGGGGCGTTCGATCACTTCCCCCGCGGCGATCTTATTAATCAGCGAAGCGTTCAGCACTTTGATTTCGGGCATAAGCCGATTATACCTCTTTTCGTGCGGCGTGGAAACCGCCGAAAAATTTTTTTAAATTTCTTTTCTTCACCCCCCTTGAATGAAATTTTTCCTGGGGTAAACTCTTACCTGTCGCCCGTCGCAAGGGGGGCGGCTCAGAACATTGACAATCAGGTAAAAGTAAATCAT